>NVWB01000023.1 GCA_002733575.1 Blastopirellula sp.
GTAATCGCAATGTCCGCAGCCGCAAACTATCTGATCGTCTTTATTGCCGACTTGGAAGTGTGAATTCTTTTCTGGGAATTTCGCAACATCGTTCATCCCTCACCTCCGTCATCTGGCTTGGCGTGCTTGGTGTTCTTGGCTAAAGCGCATCTAGGTTTATGTCCGTCCGTTTTCCAACCCTCGCAACAGGGGCACATCTTCAAGCCTCCGTTGTCTATCCACTGAACTTTTATAAGTACTTTACGCAGCTCAGCCACCTCCTTGTCTCTCTGCTCGATGGTGTCTTGCAATACAGAAACATAAGCCTTCCCACAGTGGGCGCAATAGTTGTATCCGGCGAGAAACTTATGAAGGCATTCAGACTGCAATTTTTCTAACCCCTTGCGAATTTCTTCTGTGCTCATGGGCCTGTCATTCATTTGCTACTCTCCTGCGTATCTATTTCCAGTAACACTAATGATGGGAATTAGTTAAATATCAATTACAAATCTATCGCCGGAAGCTAGAACTCGCACTGGCTGAGACATGTCTCGATTGTCTGTGTATTGATCGCCTAAATTGTTCAGCTCAACTATGACCGAGTAGTTTTTTCCCGCTTTGTACTCGTAGGCACAAAGAAATATGTTTTTCCGATCCCTTGACACTGCTATCTGCCCCACCTTGAGGTCGGATAACTTAATGTATTTTTCTATCAGTTCTGCTTTCATTTTCTTCTCCGTTGTTGCCGGTAACACTAATTACCGGATAAGTTTAATCTGTGATTTCTTAACTTGAGTGACGGATTTCCACATATTAATACATGCCTCGCAGTCTACTTTCTTTCCGGTAGCCTCAATAACTATGCCGCTATCCGAATCACCGTCTATAGCTATGCAGCACAAGGTTCCGTAGTCCGAAACAACGCCGTGTATGTGGGTTTCTATATCCCCATTTGTATCTAAAGTTATTAAGTCAGCCATTGCTATTTCCTGTTCCACTAATTACCGGCGCTTCGACTCCATAGGCCTTCCAATGTAATCAATCTGGCGCTTCTTGTTTTCTTGATTCGCGCCGTGCGCCACTTTCCTAAACTCCCTCATAGCCTTGCTCGCGGCGCGAAAGTTTTCTGCGACTTCTGCGAACGACGAAAGACTGGCGTTAATAATTCGCGCCGCGTTGACGAACCTGTCTGCCAGCTCTTTAGTTGTCGGCATTGCTGAATTAATTCCGATAGCCGCCCTGCTAATTGCTAGCGCCTGCTTTTCCGTCTCTGTCATTTCCACTTACCCGTAACCATGCTGAAAGAATTCAATTCTTTTTTCAAAACCTTTAATGCGCGAACATTGTGGAAGTCGCACAAGTCCACCGACCGCAATCGGCCCTTTATCAGCCGGACCATTGCACCGGTATTCGCATCAACTGCGCGCTGAGTTGTTTCGGCTTGTCGCACCGCGTATAGAACCTCATCGAACTGATTGCTAATTGCCATGACTTTTAATCTCTCCGCCTTCCGGCTCGCACATACCGCAATTGATAGAATAAAAATAGTACCCGTTTACTTTGTCGATCTTGTTCGCGATCTGCACAGGGCACGGAGTAAAATCCATGCCGAATTCGTCGGCGAGCATTTTCTTTATGCCTTCAACGTCGTTGCACTCTTCAAATATCAGGTCTGCGTTGTTTGTCGAAGTGCCTGGCCGAGTCTCTTCGAGCCCGAACGCCTGAGCCTTCAATGCTCGCTCGGCTACCTCGCCGCACTCTTCCGCAAGCTTGCCTAAAAGGTATTGAAGTCTTGTCATTGCCATAATGTTCTCCCGCTAAAATTACAAGAGCCCCGATAGTGTTCGGTATTGCGATCAATGTCAAGCGCTACGCGCAAGCTCCTGCAGTCGTAATTTGTAAGAATACCGGAGCCGGTTCGTTGTCATGGCGTCCGGCGACATTTCCCGATAGTAGTGCTCTCGATTCGCCGGCTTGCACCATACCATCGCCGTGCGAGTGTCTGGAAAATACAGGTACTCCTTCGCCCCGAGGAACATCGTTATGCCTTCGGTCTCGTCGGTCATAGATCGCCATCCGGTGTCGTGATAATTACGCCGCTCATCAGCTCAACCTCTATGACGCCCTTCGCTTTCTGAATGCGAATAAAATCCCCGACGAATTTCGCCTTCTCGCCCTTGTAATTATTAAACTTTACGAATCCCTTACCAGGCAGAAGCGGAAGTTCAACAACGACGAAAATCGCCGTGACTTCTCGACCGTCTATTCTAACGCTCCTAACGCCAAGGAAGTCGGCCATCGTTTCGACGTCGAAAATATTTTGGTCTCCGTTGGCCGTAAGAAGCGCGTAGTCGGTCGCGGGATTGTACGGAGGTTTCGGCTCGATTGATTCGCCAGACAGGCGAAGAGCCTCGACCATAAACGGCCTCGTTACCTTGTTAAATTCAGCCGGAGACAATCGGCGAAGGATTTCTGGAACGTCGCTCTCTCTAGGACCGTTCTCGTCTCGTCTCGGCAATTTAACGAATGGGTTACTGTCCGCCTCGGTCTTCTTCGTAAACCATCGCCGAATGACGTAGCTCCTAACAAACGATATTAGGGTAAACCATAGCATGATCCCGATGTTGGTCTGCAGCGGGACGTTAATCCCATAGAGCGGGAAGACAACGAGCTGGCTCGCCAGTGCCGCGCCTGAGCCTATCGCTATGTTTGAAATTGATTCTAGTACGCTATGCGCTTTGCTTTGCATTAATCCCCGCTCCCTTCGTCTTGGTGTGTTGCTATGTGTTCGTCGATGGCCTGCTCGAATCCGCTAGTCTTTCCGCCTTGCCGACCGCCGCCGATTACAAAATGCCTGCCCTTCCGAAGCCTTGGCGGGTATCTTATCGCCGGCACTGATTCGAGGCCTTCGTTGTGTGTTGTTTGGCCTTTCATTTTCGGTCCTTCGCTGTACTCGGCTATCTCGAAGCTTGAAGCATCGCCGACCGTGTAAGCCGTCTCTTCGCCCCAATACAGCCCGATAAAATTATCCGACCACTGAGTTCCACAACCCAGACAGATAAAAGGAACCGGCCCGCTCTGAATTTCTGCCGGAAGGTTCTCGTCGTCGTCCACGATCCCTTCCGACGGCATCACCTGCTCAGAGTTACCGCAATTCACGCAAGGCGGAAAGCTCTCGCGAGGATGCCCGACGCTCCGGTCGTGATGAATGGCAATGCCTGCAGCGATTGCTCCGGCCAGCTTCTTCTCGGCGAGCTTTTTCAGCTCAAGCTGAATGGCAGTACTCTCGAAATATTCTTGGCAATCACCTGGTAGCATTTTAAGCAATTCCCAAAACTGCCGAACTAGCGCGGCCATTGCGTGAAGAATTGCCGATATCTTGACTTTATTCATTACGCCTTTCCCCTTGTGGTTTTTCCTTGTTCCGGCACTTTAGGCAGACATTTAGCCCGAACCAAATCCGCACGGTTCGCGGGCTCTTAAATTCATAGCACCGCTCGCACTGGATTTTCTCGGGCTCGGGCCGGCCTGTCATACGTCGTTATCCATCGCGACTTCGTTCAGGCATTGCTCGGCGATCTGCTCAAGCTGGCCTGCAGACATAGCTCCGAAAATATCGAAAATTCCCAGCTTAATTGAAGTGATTTCCAGCTCCGCCGGCTGGCTGTCGTCTTCCCTGGTCGCTTCCACTCTCGGGATATAGTCGTACTCGACCTCGGGCTCTATCTCTATGTGCGCTTTCATGGTGTCGCCTTGTTGTTGAATTTATAGCCGCCGGAGCATCACCCCAAGGTTTCAGCTCCAGCAGCGTCGGCGTTCTTTTTTTGACGGTGTTACAGCGCCGAACGTTCACCGCACCGAAATAGTAAGGGGTAGCCAGATGAATAGCAAGCGGTTATTCGGGCTGGGTTTCTGCTCTTTTTTATATCCGGTACGTTCTGGCCATCGCTATAACATTCTGGCCATTCCCTCTCTATCCCCCTGCTTTTGGCCTTGTTTGCAGTTGCTAACGCCTTGCTAACAAAGTTGCTAACGCTATAACTCTATATAATACAATAACTTAACCTAGATTATTGTTATTGTTAGCAGTGTTAGCAATATAATTAAGTCTATGCGCGATTGTTTTACCTATGACGGTATAGGTCTCTCTTTCTCCCTATATGTCTATCCATTCTTGCTAACGCTGCTAACACGGCGAAATAGTGATGTAAGTCTTTGTAATCATTGGTCTTTTCTGTTAGCAAGCGACTGCTAACGCCTTGCCAACACTGCTAACAAGCTCCGGCGCGATCGACGCTGTAAGTTATTGATATTAAAGGATATAGCAAAATAATGGAGATTATCGAATTGATTGTTTGACACTCAAAGCCCTGCGAGCGATACTTATCACATCGAAACACGAACACAACGAACCGGAGCCAAGACCATGAAAAAAACCACACTAAAGGCAATCGAGAAATATTCTAAAGTCGTATGCCTGCAAGCCTACAAGTTCCGCCTAGATGGCGAAGGCGGTTCCACTATAGGCATTTACTTAGGTATTCCAACGAACTCAGCCTGCGCTGCAGCCAACGCCGGAGAAGAGATTTCGAGAGCAGACGAAGAGGCCAGAACTCAGGCGCTAGAGGACGAGGGCATGACACGATCCGACGCGCAGGGAGTCGTCGAAGCCGAGGACAGGATTGCAGCGATGGAGTCGGGCCGGATTGAATGCGCCGACGGAATCGACGCCGATCTAGGAGCAGAATACTCAAGCCGTCAAGACTTAGATTCTTATTGTTAATTGTTTGACAATCAATCAATCCTGACAGATACTAGCCCCACATCAACGAGCCGGAGCAAGATTATGCAACAAGCAATAATTCACCACTACCGAAGGTGCAGGCAGCATCAGGCCGAAAACAACGGCGGCGGAGCTGCCGAAGGGTTCCACGCATCTTGTGCGCTATCCAGCGCAAAGAGCCACATTCACTTTATGAAGAATTTGAAATCAAAAATATCGAAGCACAAAAAAGCTAGTCGCGCCGCAAGGCGAGGCTGGAAAACGCGAAGAGCTAACGAAGGGTAAAAATATTATGATCGACTTTCTCCACACAATAGACCAAGAGCAATTCGCCGCCGACCTTGAAACCGTGACCGAAGAGCGCGGCAAGCATTGGGCCAATGAAGTAACCGAGGCGGTAATGGATGCCGCCATCGTCGCCGCTAGAAATTTAGCCGAGAATGGATCGGGGCGGAATCCCGAAGAAAATAGAATGCGCCTCGAGGTTATCGGCGAGACCGTTGTCGCCGCCTTACAGGATTCGCTAGAATCTTGCGCCGAAGAAATTCGCGGAAATTGCGACGACGAGAGCCAAGCCGAGACCGACGCCGAGAATCTGGCCATCGATACTGCAGCGCGCATTCAGGATATAAATTCAGGCGGTGGCCACTAATGAATTCCGAGGGCTCTACAATTCTCAGCCATCCAGACGACTTAATCATAGTCAAGCGCCGGCACTTAGCAACGGCGCTCGACGCGGCCAGAATTCGGCAAATTGAATTAACGAAAGAGCCGGCCGGAGACGATCCATACGCAAACTTGATTCCGATGGAAATGCTAGACGAAGCGATTCCGGCCATACAAAAATGCCTCGCTAATTCTTGCGGGATTGTGTCGCTATGATCGCCGCCTTCGCTATCTGGCTAGTGCTCTTTTCCGGCTTTGTTCTTTGCGCTGTATATGAAATCAGCCAGGCGACAAAGTTCAAGCCCCTTTCGCGGATCTCAATTCCCGCCGTTCCACTGTATGACGACTTGCACGACAACCCGAAAAAATTCGAGACCGAGGCGGCGGAATTTCTGGGATTTCTATACACCATTAGCGGCGAACTCACTTCCGAGGCGCGCCGAATAAATAAAGGAATTGATTATGAAGTCTAAGCAAATGAGGATGATTTTAATCGGGAATAGGAATCGCCGACTATTGAGCGCGACCAGTCTCGAATTTGTAGGAACAATGCTCGCTAGAAAGCTGAGCGAATCCCTAACCGTGAGCGAAGTTAAATCGCTCGATAATATGACGGGCCAGCTCGTCGCACTCGGAGCGCTAAAGAAATGCCAACAGAAAGCACTGTAAAAAAGAATAGAGCAGGAGCGCCGCTAGGAAATCAGAACGGCTCGAACGGCAACGGTAAAACAACACCGAAGGGCATGCGCCTTCCTAACGTTTTAATTGAAGACCTTCAAATGATTGCGGACAGCAAGGGCGTTAGTTTTTCGATTCTCTGTATCGAGGTTTTACGCGACGGCGCCGCCATAGAGGCGAAGAAGCTCGGGATTGAACTGCCGGAAATCGATTAAGGTGAGGCAGCTTATCGCAGGGCGCGTTGTTTCTGTACAGATGGTCGAAAATAAATTCGCGCCGCACAAGCATAGCTGGGAAATAGTTATCCAGCGCTCCGACGACTCGAAGCTCGTCGGGAGTTGCCCGAACTCTCTCAGTGTTAAACCTGGCGACCTGATTCGCTTCGGCGCGGAAATAAAGGGCCGCCAGCATGGAGGTAAGTACCGCCGCTTTAAAAATCCCAGGGGAGCCAGTTTGCTTTCTCACAAGGCCGGAACCTCTTCCGACTCGGCGCTTTGATCGCCATCGTCTATCGGTATTGAAACGGCCCGATGATTTACGCCAGCGAATCTGCAGCCGGCTTTTTTCTCCGCTCCTTTTATCCGCTCCAATATTCTAGCCCAGCCCTGAGCCCACGGAGAATCTGAGAGTATTTTCCGAATCTCGGGATGGCTTTCGCTTATCACTAGCCGCCCTTCAATAACTCGAATTCCGTAACGGGCGAGAGATTGCTCGGCCTCGACCTGGTTCACGTCGTAGTCGTCGCCGTTGTTGACTGTTCCTACGAGCTCCGAGATTGCCCGCGTCTTTACTCCGCGCTGCGTGTCTACTCTAATTTGCGCGTGAAGTAATTCATTGAGAAGCTGGTACTCGTCGCTGTCTTGCTTTTCGTCTTGGTCCAGCCCCCAATCATAGGATTCGACCCACTTGCGAGCGTCCTCAAGAGTCATGATCGCGTCGGACCTGAGCGAGTAGGCTCCGGCAAGTAACGCGCCCAGCTGGTCTCCGGCTCGCTGATTGCCGATGTGTTCCGCCGCTGCCTTCGCGAGAACTTCGGCATTTTCTCGAATTATAGGAATCAGGCCGTAAGTACGAGAGCGAAGACTCGCGCACCATTCCTTCGTTAGAGTAGCGTCTACCAGTGCGGACAGTTCCTCGAATTGCTTCCGGCCGGCGTCTCCGTGCTTTGACCTTTTCATATTTAAAACAGTGAACCGGCTCTTGTCGCTGGCGTGATTTAGCCCGACATTGATCGAGCCGAGCATAAACATAGACCTAACTCTATAGGTGAGCGCTTTACCGCCGGCCGTTCCTTTTGCAATTTCAGCAAGGCCGTCGCTTGAAGCCTGCCTAGCCAGCTCGAGAACACTTTGCATTCGCTGCCTGGCGTGCTGATTTTCGCCCTCGGCCTCGTCGAACATCACCGGCCTGGCGTCCTGCCTTAGCTTCTGTCTAATACCTGCCTCGGTCGAAGCCGACTGAACTATAAGCGCGGAACCTCCAATGGTCGGGGCTACAATGTTATCGACAACCCAGCTCTTACCTGTTCCTTTTTGTCCTGTCAGCCATACGTGAGGCCTCCAGCGGATCGCGCCGCATATTGGAGCGAGCACGCACCACCCTGAAAGCAATACCGCATCGATAGGCTTATGCCAATTCATAGCCTTGGTTACATGGTAAAGGCCGACCGCCTCGTCATTGGTTAGCGGCCTAGAAATCTGCAATGATTCGAGCGCCGGCTTCTTCTCGTAAATAAAATTAGTCCGAAAGTCGTGCAGCTTGTAATTCACATTATCAACGAGCAGCTGGTTGCCAAGGTGAAGAACCGAGCGCCCCTCATCGAACCATGCGCCACGGCCGCGAATTTTGCCGGAATCGAACGTTCCTACTTTCTCATTCCAGCGCATGCAGGCGTTGACTGCGCAAGTCCAATCGACTCCCGTCTTTGTTGGGAATGTTGTCTCCCAAAATTCTAGCGGAGCCAGCGTGAGAAGGTGTGCTGTATTTAGGTGAGAGCCTGACGCAATGCCAACGACTTGTTGGGTTCGGTGCGGCAAATAATAATAGTGTCCTTCGTCGTAACCTAAGCACTTGAACGGAGCGCCGTGCAGGTCTACCACTTTGATTTCCGCAGCCTGATTAGGCTCCGGCGTTTCGTCTTTATTGTCTAGCGGCAAGTGATCGGTAACGGGCTCAGGCTCCGACCATTCGGCGGCCGCCTTGCATAGTTCTATCAGTGAGTCGCGGGTTCCGCCGGCCTGAGCCCAGTCGAACGGATCGCCCTTTAGTGGAAGCTCGGGAAGATTTAACAGGCGAATGCTTTTGGCAATTCCTGTCAGCTTTCGCGCCACGTCGTCGGCGTGATCTTGCCCGACGTGCTTCGGTCGGCCGTCTTCGTGAAATAATGGGATAAGAGTTTTGGGGTGTAATTGTTGCGGATCGTTGTCCGGCAAAATTATAACCTTGCGGCCCTCGAACCAATGAGATATTTCCGCCTGCCATTTTCCAGCGCCGCCGCTGCTACAGGTTACAAGCATTCCAATTTCGCGAAGCGCGTCGGCCGCCTTCTCACCTTCAACTATGATAATTGTCGCGTCAGGTTTCGCTATAATCTCAGGAAGACAATAAGGATAACGAACAATCCCTTTCGTGGACCAATTCCAGCCGCCCGATTTCGATTCGTCGCGCCGACGCTGGCGGAAGCTCTTCGGGTCCATTCGGCAAACCTGGTATGCCTCGGCTCCGTGCTCGTCGAGATAGTCGTAAGCTTTGACCATTTTCGCAGATACCGTCGGCGTTTGTTCTTTTTTCTCAAGCTCGGCGGCAGATTGAATTTTTCTTATTTTCTCGGCCCCTTCCTCGGCAGCGCTACGGACTTTTGGCGGAGCCTGATTATTTGCTTTTGGCTCGTCCTCGTCGGTCAGCTCAGGAAGCCGCACGCCATACTCGGCAGCCAATTTCTCTATGGCTTTCGGGAATGCTATCTGGTCGTGCTCCTGAACGAATGTAAAAACGTTGCCGCCCGACCCGCAACCAAAGCAGTAATACATTCCATTTGACGGAGTAACCGAAAAGCTCGGAGTGTTCTCTTTGTGAAACGGGCAGAGACCAGTCCACTCCGCGCCGGCTTTTTTTATTTCGGTTCGTGCCGCTATCACGTCTTCAATATTAATGCGGGCGCGAAGCCCGTCTATAAAGTCTTGTGGAAATTCTCCTTTCATGAGGCTGTCAGTCCTTTGTCTAGCTTATTAATTTCAATGCTTCGTCGGGGCTCGTCGCTGGCCCCGCTCTTCCGCCTGCTTTGATTACGGCGCGGCAAAATTTCACCTGATCGTCGCTGAGCTTTCCGTCTTTCGTTTTGATTTCCGGCGCGATGAATTGGCCAATTGTTTTGCCTACCATTTCCTGAGTTATCAAGACTGGCCGAATCCCGATTACGTCGCTACTGCCTTTGCACAATCCGAGCTTGAGAAGCCGTGCATTTTTCAACGTCACTTGGCTTCCTGTTTTGTGCAATATTTGACCAACCCAAGCACCGGCGGTCTCATTCCTCCATACTGTGCAGCCGGCCTCGGATAGTGCCAGCAATATTCTGTTTTGTATTCCGGTTTCTCTGTTAGCCATTCTAAATCGCTCCGCTCGGTTCCAGTTGAAAGTCTTCGTATTTGAATTCATCGAACATATCGACAGGGGCCATTGCCATGCCTGGCCAATAGCTGTTTGATTTCTGGCTGTTCTCAAGCTTTGGAATTACTTGCAAGTTCCAAGGAACATTTAGGCCGCATACCGTCTTGCCGCGAAGCGGTACAGTGTGATCCAGCTCTTCGGCGCCGGCTTCTCTCGACTCCGTGAGCCGTTTCATTTGCGCGACCTGTTCGTCGCTGAGCCAAGGCGGCGTAGCCCAATACATTGTTCGCCAATAATCATAAGACGAAAGCGCTCCGCCCTTAGCGGCGTATTCTTCCCGAGTCATATCCAGCCATTTCGGCATAGGCGGCCGAGTAAACTTGTCAGGCCTTAGCGCTCGATTATACGGGTGACGGTAAGCCATTATCGGTTCGATGTCCTCCCTATGTTGTTCGCGACGTCCATCGCTTGCCGCTCTTCGTCTTCTGTCAGCGGGACGTTGGCCAATGGGTGATGCTCGCAGAGTCGATGCGATCCGATTACGTGAGGGTGAGGTACTGGCCCGCAATAACAATAGGGAGTTCTCTTCCTTCTGTTCTCTTGGCTTCTAAGGTATAGCGCCTCAAAGTCCACGACGTCTAGGCTTTCGCATTCAGCCACCGGACAACGAACCGGCCGCAAGTATTTAGCGAGCGGCCGACGCAAAGTGAATAGCCAATTCCGGCCAGCTCTACGACAAGCCCTGCAGCGCATTCTCCATCTGCTACGCTTACCAGCCATTTGCAACCCCTTGAACTTCGGCCAAAACTTCGCGCACTTCCGCGAATTCCTCGGCGGTCGGCTTTCTATTCTTGCGGCTTGCCAGAACGAAGACGGCCCACTCGCCAGGCTTTTTCATGCCTCGGCGAACTCCAAGCTCTACCAGCTCTTTCATGCCGCTAGATCGGCCCTGCTCCTGCCTCCGGTTCGTTCTCTCCCTCTCTAAATTTATTTTTTCAAGCTGGCCTTCCTTGATGGTTAATTCCTTCGGTGGCAGCAAGATAACCGGCGCTCCGCAAGTAGGACAGGTATCGACGCCGCTCCTGAAAATACCGAAGCACTCCTTGCACTGCTGAATGCCTATAGCTGCCTCGTCTTCGCTTCCACGGCTGGCCCTAGACTTTCTTCCTTCTAAGGTCCACTCGCGGTCGTCGTCGGGTAAGCCGTGGCGCTTCCAGTTCCCGACGTGATCGAAAATAATTAAATTTCCCTTGCCGTCGAATATGCGAAAACCTCGGCCGTTTCCTTGCATCCAAATAATCAAACTCTCAGTTGGTCGGAGCCATTGGATAACCTCAATGCTTGGAATATCAACGCCCTCGACAAGCAATTGCACGTTGGTAAGTATTAGCGTCTCGCCTTTTTTGAATCGAGAGAAACAGCCGTCGCGGTCGGCGTCGGCCATATCACCATAGATCGCCTCGGCCGGAATTCCTTGTGTTCGATATTGAGCGGCGACGTGCTTCGCGTGATTTACTGAGACGCACATCACGACGCACCTTTTTCCGCTGGCGTGCTTGATATAGTGTTCTACTGCGTCGCCGGTTATTGATGGCTTGTCGATTGCTTGCTCTAACTGAGCGGTATCGCTCTCGCTAATATTACGAATTTCATCAAGGTTGGTTTCGGTCGGCGGAGCGAATAAGTCATAATCGCAAAGATAGCCGGCGTCGATCAACTCGCGAATGCTCGGCCCTTCTACAATCTCTTGGAACAAATGCCCGAGACCTTTTCCGTCGGTTCGTTCCGGCGTTGCTGTCAATCCGATAATTTTGGCGTTCGGATAGTGCTCCAAAATTTTCATGTAAGTAGCGGCGGCGGCGCGGTGAGCTTCATCGATGATAATCATCGCCGGCTCTTTGTATTGGTCAAGACGTCGCACAAGAGTTTGAACACTGGCCACCTGGCAAGGCATGATGCTATTGCGCTTTCCTGCAGCAATCATTCCGTGCTCAAGTCGCTGCTCCCATAGCGCCTGGCTTGTTTGTTTCAGTAGCTCTTTTTGATGAACACAGAAAAACGACGAGAGGCCTCGGGATGCAGCTCTCGACATCATGGCGACCGTTAGCGCTGTCTTTCCGCTTCCGGTAGGGGACTGGATAAGAATTGACCTAGATCGACGCAGGGCCATTCTGGCCCCGTCCATCAGCCTGTCTTGGTATGGCCGAAGAATCATTAAAGTTTTTTGACCTCGGAAAGCCGGAGCTTGAAGTCAAGACGAAAGAGGCGGTAATTCTTTTTGCTTTTCAGATAGCAGTCGGTCATTATTTCAGGACTAAGCCTTCTCGTTATTTCATAGAATGCGGCCATTGATGCAGGCGACCTATGAAACCATTCGTATTTTTTGTGCTGCCCGCGAGCTGATAAGATTTTATGAATTTCAAGCTCCACCATAGTGCAGCATGCCTTGTTTTTATATTCGGCCGTCGCGAGCATTTCAACCTCGAAAGGGTTCGCTCTAGCTATCTGAGAAAGACGAGCAACCGGAGCCCTAGAAATTCCAATTTTAATAAACCGCTTAACGCCCATCATATAAACGAAGAACGGAGAAGCCTCGAAGGCGCTAGCGCTATCAAGCATCTGCTTTTTCGGCTTTTAACTTCCCGCCGCTCTTCACTTCTATTTCGTACTGCCTCGCGACGGGAGGATTTTTCCCCCATCGATATATCACGTTCGGCCAAATGCCAAGCGCGTCGGCTAGCTCTTTCGTGCCGCCGAAGTAGTTCGCGGCTTCTTTTGTGGTCATGTTTTTAACCTTGAGTGAATAACTATGAGTTGACACTTTAGAGAACCAAGGGTAAGGTGTCAACTCTTTAAACGCAAACGAGGCGAATCAGATGGAATTCATGGAATACAGCGACCTAGAGCCAGGCGCGGCATTGCCGTTAAATATCGGCATCCTAAATATGCCGAACGAGGACTACCACGCCAGCGCTGGAATTGGGAATTCTGGCCTCGGGTTAGTAGCTCGAAGCCCAGCCCATTACAATTACGCGCCGGCGAAAGACTCCACTCGGGCGATGGTGATCGGCTCTGCAATTCATTGCTCACTATTAGAGCCGGAAAAATTCGCCGAGGAATATTTGTTATTGCGCGACGTAAAAGATCGAAGAGCCTCCGCATACAAAGAAGCGGTGAAGGCGCATGGCAATGGCGATTTCGTTTTGACCGCCGGCGAGAGCGACCAAGTGAAAGGCATGCAGGATTCTGTCTACGCGCAACAGCACGCTAAGGCCTTGCTAGAAACTGATGGAACTCGCGAAGTCGCCATCTACACTAAAGACAAAGAGACCGGCGTAATCGTAAAAATAAAAATCGATATTTTAACGGCGAGCGGCCGAATTATTGACCTCAAGAAAACCACTGACAGTCGCCCCGAGGCATTCAGTAAAAGTATTTTCAACTATCGCTACCACGTGCAGGCCGCATTTTATTCCGATGTTTACGAATGGGCCACCGGAGAAAAGCTGGCGACCTACGGAATTCTTTGCGTCGAACAAGAAATACCGAACGCGGCGATGTTGTACGTTATAGACGACGAGGCGCTGGCAATGGGTCGGGCTCTTTATCGCAAGGCGCTGAACACCTACGCCAAGTGCATGGAGTCGAAGGAATGGCCAGCCTATTCGGACAAGCCTCAAATAATTTCACTTCCTCCCTGGGGTCTAAAACAAAACGAAGCAGAGCTGGCAACCGGAGTAGAGTCCAATGAATAGCGAAGTAACGACAATTACAACGACTGAAAAAAACCTGTTCCCTAAGGCTGATTTGCGAGAAGACGTCAACGCCGGAACCGTCGCGGTCGAGCAGGAAAGAGCCACGGCCGAAGCTCAAGGGAAGATGGTTTTAGCAAAAAGATTTCCACGCGACGAGCAGCGCGCATACATGAAAATAATGGAATCTTGCCAGCGGCTCGGCTTCGCTGAGTCGGCCGCCTTCAATTACAAGCGCGGCGGCTCGAAGGTCTCAGGGCCGACGATCCGGCTAGCCGAAGAGCTGGCTCGATGCTGGGGTAATATTGACTTCGGGCTGCGCGAGCTTAGCCAGCGGCCAGGCTTTTCGGAAATGGAGGCGTGGGCATGGGACGTTGAAACAAACACAGTAAGCAGGCAGGCATTCACCGTCGCGCACCTGAGAGACAAACAAGGCGGCGCGACCGCTCTTACTACTGAGCGCGACAAGTACGAGATAACGGCGAACATGGGAGCCCGAAGACTCCGCGCCAGAATCATGGCGATTCTTCCTCCCGACCTTATCGACGCGGCTATAGCTGCTTGCGCCAATACCGTCAAGACCGGAGGAACCGACGCGCCGCCGCTTGCCGATAGGGTTCGGACTATGATCGGCCGATTTTCTACAATAGGCGTAACAATCGAAATGATAGAGCACTATCTAGGCCACCCTTCCGGCCAAATGTTACCCGAGGAATTCGCCGACCTGCACGGAATTTTCCAAAGCGTAAAAGGCGGCCACGCGGAAGCTGGCGATTATTTTGGAATAGAAAAAGGCGGAGCCGAGAAGCAGCTCGAATCGCTGGCTCTCGAAACAACGGCCAAGACCGCGACCACGGAGAAGAAAACGCCAGCGGAGAAAAAGCCGGAGCCGAAACCGAAGGTGGAAAAAGTTAAAGAGAAGACCGTCGAGAAAAAGAAGCCGCCGGCCAGCACGGAAGAACCTAGCGATAGCGTGATGGACAGAAATATTCCGCCGCCTAGCGACGAGCACGGAGACGCATTCTAGCAGGACCAAAACCAAAACAGCGAAGAGAGAAATAGACATGGCACAACGCGGAGTTAATAAAGTAATACTGGTCGGCAATGCCGGCAACGATCCGGAGTTTCGAGTAATGCCGAACGGCAACGGGGTCGCGAATATTTCAATCGCTACCAGCGAGACCTGGAAAGATAAGACGAGCGGCGAGCAGCAAGAAAAAACGGAATGGCATCGCGTTATTTTCTTTAATCGACTCGCCGAGATTGTGGAACAATACGTTAAAAAGGGCGCGAAGCTTTACATAGAGGGCCGCCTTCAGACTCGAAGCTGGGAGCAGGACGGAGTGAAGCGATACACCACGGAAATTGTCGCCAGTGAAATGCAAATGCTGGACAGTCGCGGTCAGACCGGAAGCGACGAAGAGCAGCGCCGAGGAAGCCAGCAAAGCGGCAGCGCTAGTAATCCGGCAACCTCGACCCACAGACAAGGGGTTCCTGCTCAGTTTGACAACTTCGACGACGATATACCTTTCTAAGTCGTTGATTTTAAAGGGATAAAATACATTAATTAATTGTTTGACAATCAACCACCGAAGAGCGATAGTAGGCACATCAACAACGCAAATCGGAGGCTGTCAAAATGACACAAAGCAATCTAATCGACCAAATGGAACACGCAATCAAAGCCGGCCAATTCGGTGAGCCCGTTCTGGCTGTAAGAGTTTACAGCCGAACAACCTCGCAACGCCATCTTGACGCCGGCGCTACTTTTCGCCTCTATATGAGCTTCGACACTATCGAGCAAGCTCAGGCCGAGGTAGACAGCGAAACCGACGGGCTCGACATTTACGAGATAAGAAGCAACGAGCCGGCTCCAGTTTTTGAAGTAAAGAAAACAAATTTAGGCGAGCAAAATCGAGGCATTTGCGGGAACCGAAACAATTGCCGATACAACGGTCGCTCGATCTGTTGGGCTCTTCTTCTCGACGGCGAGAACTACGGAGCACTTACACGAAAAAGAGACGCCGAGCTAGTCGCCAAAATAATGAACGAGAACTTCCCGAGCTGGGATAAGATCGGCGATATTTTCGGGATGGTGCAAACGTTCTGCAGCAACAACGAAGAGACGCATCAGTCCGAGCTTTTTCAAACCTGGGATTTCAAGGAGGTCTAGGCAGATGAATAACGCAACCCAAACAATCCATGCCGAACAAAGTGCCACGCCCTTCGTTGGCGTGATAGAGGATAAATTGCAAGCCTTTTGGGGTTCTAAAAACTACAAAATCTATGTTGTTACACTGTCTTGCTGGCGCTCTATGAGAAAAACCGAGCGTAAATATATTAGAATCTTAGGGAGTGATAACGAAGAAAGCAGATTAAAGGCGGCGAAGCGCGCCGTCTCGGAATCGATAAGTTTTGCGAGCGGGAAAAACGTCAAGTACGGCGCCAGATTGGCGCATCCAGTCTTCGATCTTGGGTGCAATTGGACCGGAGAAGGCCAGAGTCCGCTTTAACTATTTTAACAAACCACCGGAGAAGAATCATGGCAAGCACTGAGCTAATGCCTTTCGAGAGAGAGACCGCAATAGAGAGATACTCAAAGCCCGACGGCATGGAGCCGCTAGTTGAAAAAGCGACCGCTCTCGTCGCTACGTTTGAACACGACATGACCACGGCAAAAGGAAGGGCCGCGACGAAAACTCTCGCCGCGAATGTTGGCCGGTACAAGGTCAAGCTCGACGAGTGCGGCAAGGAATTGACCGCTGAAATGAAAGAAAAAGTCGGCAAGGTAGACGCTAATCGGAAAATAATGCGCGACAAGCTCGACCTGCTGAAAATCGAAGCGCGCCGCCCGTTGACGGAATGGGAAGGTGAGCAGGAGCAGCTTCGGCTCAAAAAAATAGAAGAAGAGAAGGCGGAACGGCTCCGCGAAAAACTAGAGTCGGATCACGAAATGGCCATCCTGCTAGACGAAAAACACGACAGGGATATAGCCGACGAGGCCATCGAGACCGAGCGAGCCAGAACCGAGGCGCAAGAGGCCTTCGAGGCCAGCGAAGAGCGAAAGCGACTGGCGCTGATCGAAGAGGGCGCGCAAAAAGCCAGAATGAAATCTGCGGAATCGGAGGCCGCCGAAGAAGACGCAAGGCGCGACGAAGCAGGCCGAGCCGACCGAGAGCGCGAGCAGGAGAAGCTGGCGCAAGAGCGCGGGAACCTAGAGCAACAGGCATACCTCGAAAACTCAGACCGCGACAAGCTCGCTGCAGAGCTGGCCGCCGAAGTATCAAAGAAAGCTCTCGAAACCGCCGAGGCCGCCGCCGTTGAATTCGCCGCCGAAGAACAAAAAGAAGCCGCCCGTCAAGAACGTATAGCAACGAAAAAGCGCGAAGAGAACAAGGCGCACACGAAAAAAATCAACAACGAAGCGCTCGACGCGATCAAGGGCGACGATGCAATGACCGAACTCGGCATGACGGAAGAGCTAGCGAAAACGATAATAGTCGCCATAGCTCGCGGCGAAATTCCAAACATATCGATAGCTTACTAATGGCCGGCGCTCAAAACTTAATTGAAGACAAGCACCGGCCGTCCTTCCAGCTTGATAACTATATGTCCGGAAAGCTGCCGGAAGAAAAGGCGAGCAAAGAAGTTCTTTCAATGGCCACTCTTCCGATCTACAAAATGGCGCTGCCAATCGCCAGGCTCCCGACGCTGGAACGTCGCCGGCTCGCATTCGCCGAAGTGCCGGAGCACCTAAGCGCAAGAGTCGGCGAAGAAATTAAACGAATTTTTAAAGACGAAGGAAGAGGGAAGTAATTATGGCAAGGCAGAAAGGGGCTAGGCTTGCGCTAATGTATGCGCCGGTAATGATTTTTGTAATGCTCGCGCTCATATACATCGGCCGAGAAGACAAGATAGCTCGACAGGGCGATAACGCGCACTGGTGCGACATGGTTGCCTCGGGGCACTGGTTCGCCGATCAAGCTGAGCGCGAGAGCCGTTGCGGCGGTGATCTATGACGAGTCAGCCACCGCCAGGAGAATTCATCCTGATAACTCCGCAAATGCGCGACGATGTTTTGGCGGCAAAATTTGCCGGCATTAGTCGCACCGCCTACAAAGAATCGATAGAGACTTCTTGCAGGGAAGTTCTCGGTCCGCTAGTATCGAAAGAGAAGCTGGCCCAGCACATAAAGACAGCGACAACGGCGGTCAATATGATATGGAACGAAACACACTAAATAATCAATTTGCTAGCGGCTGAAAAGCTGCCGCCCCGACCGTCGGGGTTTGATATGAGGACGGGACGCGGAAGGCAGGAAAGTTAGTAGCGGCAAGAGAAAACATACGCGAAAACTTACCAAATGGTCTGCGATTAAAAAAACCGCCTGCTGCTCGGTACTGGTTTCCTTTTATATTTACCTCCAGCCAGGGGCCGAAAGAGAAAGGGCCGAGACCCGTATCGGTTAGGAAGCGGGCGGCTTGAGTAACTTTTGCGGACACTGGGAAAGACTAGAACTATAAAAGCGCGCACACTTCTTGGTAGGCTTCTTTTTCTTCTTCCGTTTTAAATCTTCGATTGACCGCGCCGACCGGCATTGCCCCGCAAAGCGAAAACAGTATTGTATTCAGCGCCTCGTCGGCCGCCTGCTCAGCGTGAGCCGCCGCGCCTTGCTTTGCCGCCCACAATTCAGCGCAACCGCCAAGTAGCATCGTTAGGCTTATCAGTGTCAATAGTAGGAATTTTCTCACAGCCCTTCTCCCGTAATTATTCGGCTGTAATGGCCGAGGATTTTCCGACCGTATTCGGTCGTCTCTTTTGCGTTCTTTTTCTTTGTAACCATATCAAGCTCGGCGATAATTTGCGCGTACCCTGAGCGCCCTCCAGAGAGCCGCTGAGCGCTTAATATATGGCCGAGGCCTGCATTGTACGAAGCCATTGCGAGAAGGTAGCGGTCCATAGGCGGGCGCCTAGTCCGCCACTGGCCAACAAGCCAGCCCATGTAGGCGGCGGAAGCGTAGATAGACGCCTCGGGGTTTGTTCTTTTTGCGCCGGAGTAGCCCGCCTTTCTGGCCCAGGTCGTCCAGCTGCTCCGCATAAATTGACCAATGCCAGTGGCGCCGGCCTCGCTAACGGCAAGCGGGTCGAACTTTGACTCTTGCCAGAGCTGAGCCTTAAACAATCGCCAATCGTAACCGGCTGGCAGCCATCGTATTGCGGCGTCTCTTATAATGTGATCGTATTCGGATCTCATTTCTTGATTTCTTTTATTACTCTGTCGGCCATTTCTTCCACGGCGTCGCGCTTCCCCATGAGATATTGAACTTTGCCGCCAAGGTCGAATAGTTTCTCGTTGGTCTCCTTGTGGCCAATCTCGCAAGTTTCTAGCTTTTTCTTCTGCTCTTGGTATCGCTGCTCAAAAACTACACCGTTCTTTTTGCTTGTGTCCTGCATCTGCCTAAACAGAAAAAGCAGCGCCGAGACTAGCGCCAGTATGACGGCTATCACTTCGTTAGGTGTTAGCTGCATTGGATCGCCTATTCCTATCATTTTGAATTTCCCGAAGTTTCCCACAATTAAAACGGAAGGTATATAGAGCTTAGGCCATTAACTTTTTGCGCTTCTTCCCGAGCGCTTTACCCGACTCCCTTTTGAAGGCGACAACTTTCGAAAGAATGCCTGCAATATACACCGCCTTGTCTTCGCCTGATTCGAGGATCACTGCGTCGATCATAACCGTGTCGGCCAAATTGTTAGCGGTCCATTCGATAGCCTCTTCCTTCAGGTCTTGAAACATGGATACTTCGTTCGCCGTGTATCCCGCCTTGATTGCGTTAGTTTCTTCAACGAAAGCATTCTCGGCCAGATCACCTTTTACCAATTCGTGTTCCGCGTCACGGGCCGCCTTTTCTTCGCCAACTAAATCGTAAAGTTCCCACTGTCGAACGCCGTCAACCGGAACAATCTCTCGAATCCCCTGTATATAAAAATCAGGGTTATCTGGCTTTGTCCCTTTCGCTAGCAAATTCCACTCGCCGACAAGAATCGGTCTTCCCGATTTTGGAAAAGAATCCGCGCCGCTTTCGCTTCTCAATTGCTCGTAACTTTTAACTTCATTCGTGCGACTGTTTTGGTACTTGTTCATTATAAATTCCTATTATGCGTCGGGGCTAAAGCAGCGCATCGCGCCGAAAATGTCTTCGGTTGAACCGCCGATTGCGTCCAAATGCAAGTCCATGTATTCCATTGTTACGGGGTTGAATTCTCTTAGCTTGCAGTTAATCGCCGAGAACCTTGATGCGTAAAAAGCTCGCGATTGATCTGACGAAAGCGCTATAGATTGAACGTATTCGACAACGGGATAGTTCGCTGCGTCCGCTGTAAATGCCCCCACCACTAAAGAGCCATTGTAAGCATTTATGTATTTCAAAGACTCGTTACTCACCCGAGGATTGCCGTAAGTTGTTGACGACATACCTCGCGCCGTAGTCCAGCCCGCGCCGAAATCCATCATTTCAAAATCGTTGTGAGCCTTCCCTGTGTCCGCCGTGGTGTAAAGGCCGAAAGCAGATCGTCGAGTTACTCTGTTTTCGTCGAAACCTCCGCTTGCCTGAGTCGAAAAAGAATATACAAGATTGTTATCATCTAGCCATGAAAGGACACTTGCGTACCAAGCGGCGTGTTGTCCCGCAGCCGTGTGCGCCGTCAGCGTTACATCGGCCCAAGTAAAAAAGCGAATAAGTCCATTATATCCGCCGATTGCGATGTACGTGTCGTTAGGGCTGAAAGCCGAACCTGCGTACAAAGAAACGCTGTGATTTAGCGCGGCCCCCTCGCTCCAGTCTGTTGTATCGACCATCCTCATTTGTGAGTTGTTGGCGATACAAAGTCGAGTACCGTCTGCGTTAATCGATCCGTTGCCGCCAAAAGTTGCGCTGTAATAAAGCTCCGCGCCCGACTCCATATCAATGGCGACGGTTTCCGGCCCCGCCATTACAACGAACCAAGCGAAATTTATTGGGTCAACGTAAACCCTTTGACCGGTGTAATTCAGGGCCGAGGTTAAAGAGCTAATATCGTAAGTTTGGCGAAGCGTCCAGCTTGTTATATCGTAGCGGTACGCCTCGCCATGATCGCCCGCGATGATTATTTGCTCGCCGAGCGGAGTTGCTTTCAGCATTGCGATTTCGAGAGGTCGCATTAAGCAGGAACTCCGATTGCTTTAAGGCCGATACCTACGACGAGAGTTCCCGAAGAATCCTTCCATGCCGCGCACATATCGACGCCCGCCTCGGTAAAGGTTAGCGGGATTGTGTCGGGATGCTTTGTGCCGGCCGGAAAAGAGATAGCGCAATCTCCGCCATCCTCAATCTGAAAAATAAAGGCAGACAAAACGCCAGTCGGCATATTGCTAAAAGAAAGGGTTAGCGAGCCGCCGTTAGGCGCTTGGATTTTTTGCATCCCACCATCTGCGTAATCGAAATCATGCGTGGTCGTTGTTAGCGGTGAAGCGTCGGCAATTTGCGCCGCTGTCGATGCGTCGTGAATTTTCCAGTTCGTGCTGTCGACACTCGGGTCCGTGGCTACCGTGTCGTGATTCGTAATGGCCCGATAGTTTAAAAAGTTGAGCGGCGAGAAGTGTATGGCTCCGATTAGGTAGGTCTCGTTCGATACCCAAATCAAAACGTTCGCCGCAGCCGACGCTATTCCCGCGTTCGCCGTGGTCGACGCCACGGCCAAGTCAACGATTGCCGTATTGATATTCATCTGAGCAATAGCGGCATTTAGCTCGGTTCCCAAGCCTGGCAGCGCCGCCATAAAGAGATCCGCCTTCGGAACGAATATGGCCGGCGGATCGGTTCTCGCCGGAGCTGGTGGTATTTCTGTGATTGCGGGTATGTCAGCCATTAGGTTAATCCCTGAATATCAATCGAGCCGATAGTTCCGGCTTCGGTTATGGTGTGCTTGAATCGCTCAATAAATCCGTAATTTATCGTGCCGTCGTTGTCCTCGTCGGCCACGGAAACAACCGGCGTATCTTTTGTGAGAGCCAGTGCCCGTTGCACTTTTGGGAAGTCTACGGTATCCATGAGGTACTGCACCGTTGATCTTTTAGCATAAGGTCCAGCGGAGATAGTAGCACGGCCAACCGAGTCCACGGTTTTTGTGGAATAATTAGTTATCGAAAACGACGAGTCGGCCAGAGAGAGGCCGAGGTCTATCTGTCGGCCGACGACACAAGCGCCGCACTTTGCCGTACCTCCTGCATCTGATATTGTCACATCGATAACGGCGCCGGCTATGTTTGGCAAATCGAAAATGGCGAAATCTGAGTTCCTGACTACCTCGTCATAAAACCAATTGTACCAATTATCTATACCGTAAACGGAAACAAGCGAGTAGGTCTTATCGTAGAAATCGCCCTGCACAGTCTCCGTCATTTCTATTCTAACGGAAGCGGCGTCGACGTTGTGAAGAGACAGCGCATTCACGTAATCGGCCGGAGTAATCTCGGCGGTAATTTCTTCGGCGAAGGCGGTCTGATCCTGCACCACCTGGCCGAACATTTTAAATCGATTAGTCGAGCGCGTGACAGCCCACCACAGGACGTCTTTGTCGTCGTCGTCTTTGTATGTCACTCCAGCACTCGGGTCTTGAGTGTTCCCAAGCTTGCTTGATGTGTAAACGATATGGGTCGCAATCGACGCACCATTGGCCGTTGTCGTAATCATGCGAACGACGTCAAGCCCATAAGTTCCGGCCGTCCACTCTGTCTCGCCCTCGGAGCCGGCCGTCTCTGTTACGTTGCTATCTGTTAGCCTCGCGTCATTTACTGCTAGTGGTACGATCAATTTCATGGTGTTTGATTAGTCCTTGTTCCAGGCTGGCCGAATAAATCCCACTTGGTCAAAATGCGAGCCATATCCTCTAGCGCGTCGCGCATATCTCTCGAAATTTTACCGGAGCCGAGCATTCCGCCGGCCCCCATTCCTCTCTCGCCGTCCATCGCGTCGGCCTGGCTTCCCGTTATCACTCTCTCGCGCTTGTGAAGCTGAGCAATATAGCCGTCGAAGGGAACCGAGTTTAATCCGCCGGCGTGAGAGCCGTCGACCTTTGTCATCATATCGCGAAAGTCTTCCGGTCGGGTATTCGGGTCCATCCTGTCCCATAGCGACTTGGTATAAACTGGGTCGCTAAGATTGGCCCTAGTTCGTGCCGCTCTCGCTATACTCTCTTCGCTTAGGTTCTCCGCATTAAATCGATTACCTCCAATAAAGCTAGCCGCCGAAGGCGTAACGGCGTCCATTCTGGCTATTAGTTGGTTCCGCATATCCACGCCAAAAGCGGAAAGGCTTCCTGCAGCGGCCTCCACAGACTCGGCCATCGTCTCGGCGGCCGTTGTAATTTCCGCTCCAAGCTCCTGCAAAATAGACATCAGCTGATTGACGTCGCCAGCGCCCGCGAGCCTGGCCATAACTTCCGGCGTCAATCCTTCGATATGCCCGACGAGCTGGCGAGCATAGGACAGCTGTTGAGCGTTAAAGTCGGCCTCGGTAGTTCGGCCGGTGGTTCCAAAGAACGTGCCCTGGCTGCCTCTGAGGCCGTCCACGCCGAAACCGTCGAGAGTCGCCCTAGTAAGATCAATGACGCCACCGGCCGCCCTGATAGCTATCGAGAGATTTTTATCAAGCGAAGAAAAAACATTAATGGCAGATTGCGCCGCTGCCCTTCCTCCAGAGTGCGTCGCTACGCCCTGAACTTGAAGCCCAGAACTAAACCGAGGAACGCCAAAAGTCGCGCCCGCCGCGCCAGGTGTATCGCCTGAGAGAAAGCCACCCATTGTCCGAGTGAATCCGTCTGGGTCGCTTGTCTTGTCGTGAATCAGTTTGCCGGCAATTAATACGGCCGCCGCAATGCCTACCGGACTTGTGATGAAAGCGCCCATGCCGGCCATTATTCCGCCGCTCGATCCGGCTAGCGCGGCCTGAGCCGTCGCCGGCGCTATCATGCTATTACCTACGCCAAGAGCCGCCGACCCTAAAGCGCCAGCTTGTGACGCGCCGAAGGCTAGGCTAGTGCCGCCGAGCATGCTCATTATAGTAGGGCCACCCAAAGCGCCGGAGGTTCCTGACGCGCCGGTGATTAGGCTCATTATGTTAGAGCCGCCGCCCGATTGCCCTGGCAGCCCGCCGCCCGATCCAAGACCACCGCCGCCAATGAAAGCACTAATTCCGGTAAAATCCATTAGCCTCGCGGCGGCCCAATCGTAAGCGATAGCTTTTAGCGCGTCTTTTGATGCGTCAACTACTGAGCCGAATCCTTCTTCGCCTGCCTTCCTTAGAGCGCCCGCGATAGTGTCGCGAGTCCTTTCCCAATCTCTTTGTATGGCCTCGGCAACCTGCTCGCTTGTCTTCTTCCTTTCTTCGTCTGCCTTGGCCGCGTCGCGCTGAGCTACCGCGCCGTCGTAAAGAGCGCCGGCCAATTTCTCGACCTCTAGGCGCTGCTCCATTGTCGCGCCCGCGCCTAACTTCATTTGCTCAGTGTAAACGAATTGCTCTCGAGCAGAATATCCCAAGAGGCGCAGCTTAGTTTTAAGCGAATCAACTAGCGCCCGATCCTTGTCGCCGGCCTCGTCGGTTTCTTCCAGCATGTCCCGCGTCGCATCGGTAACACCTTCCATCCTGAATTCTACCTGCCGAAGTCCATCGACAAGCTTTCGACCCACAACATCCAGCGCCGTCTCTTCTTTGACAAGCCTGTGAATTCCTATTTTAAGAACGCCAACGCTAACGTTTCGGCTGTCTGTTTCGGCCTTTGTTTTTCTCTGAACCTCAAGCAGCTGCTCTTCCTGCCTTCTCAACTCAATCAGAAATAATTCCAGCTCTTTGATTCTGTCGCGAGCGTCGTTTGAATCGCTGCCGGCAAAAGCTTTAAAGAAGCTCCTGTCGCCAGAAATTACATCGCGAAGCCCTTCGATTTCGTCTGTTACTCCGCGAATTGAAAGCTGGATATTATCAAGACCGCCGGTGTCAGCGATCCAATCGGCCGCACCTTCCTTCGCTTCTCGCTGAGCCTTGGCAACGTCTCGATACGCCCAGGCTAAGCCGGCAAGAATTGTAACGGTTGCGCCTATCGGACCGCCGAGAGCGGTCAGAGCTATTTTGAAAGCGCCAGCCCCTCTTGCTGCCATTAACATTTTAACGGCTGTTTTTGCTAAGCCAACCGCCAGCCGAGCGCCAAGAACGGTTCCTAGTAACTCGGCCGCCGTAGCTATGTCACCGAGAGTCTTTCCGAATTGCTCCGACTCTACAAAATCCGTGGTCGCATTCAGCAGAACAGTCATTTCTTGCGAGGCGCCCCTCAGCGCCGGCACTAGCTTTTCGCCTAGCGCAATTTGAAGGCCTTCCGCTGCAGACTTGTTTGCCTTCCAGTCGCCGGTAAGGTTGTCGACGTTAATCGCCGCCTGCTCGTAAGCAATGGAAGTTCCGCGCAATTTTTCGTCAAGATTTTCAAGCGTATCAATCTGAGCCAGCATGGTCTCGCCGGCAATCAAATTCATTCGGCCGAATAGATCGATCTTTTCTATGTTGCTTAGATTTTGCGACTCTAAATGTCTGAGCGCTCCGACCAATCCGTTAATGCTAGGCCTTAATTTTTGATCGGATTGTTGTTCAAGGATTACCAGTATATTCCGAAGTCCGGTTCCGGCTTCCGCTGCCTTTAGTCCGCCGGCGGCGAGCGCTTGAATTGCAGCATTGGCCGTTTCAAAATCAACGCCAAGCGCGTTAGCGGCCGCGCCAGCGTTTTTCATGGCCATTGCTGTGTCAGAAATCGAAGACGCGCCTAGCTTGGAGCCGGCGGCCAGAACGTTAATGAATCGGCTCGCGTCTTCGGCCCCTTTCGCAAATTGGTTGAGAGAGGTTCCCAAGGTTTCAGCGGCGGTAGGTAGATCGACTTTCGCGGCCTCGGCTAATGCCACAGCCTCGCGAGTTACCATATTGAGCGCCGATGCTGATTCGAGTAAATCAGGTTTGGCAGATGCTATTAGCTTGAACGCGGTCGCCGCCTGAGAGGCGGAGAGAGTTGTGGTTCTTCCAATGTCTTTTGATTGTTCGGCGAAGTACGCGAGATCGTCGCCGGCCGCTCCGGTAATGGCGGCAAGCTCTGAAATAGATTCACCGAAATTCGCGGTAGCCTTAATTACTCCGGTGAGAGCCCGGGTCGCGCCCATTGCGACAAGCGCGCCAGTGACGGCACGAACCGCCGTTCGCACGCCCTTGTAGCCCTGCGCCATTTCGTTTGTTGTTTTCTTGGCTTTTCGGCCGACTCTATCAGTCGTCTTTCCATACTGGTCGACGCGTCGCTCGGAACGATCTAGGTCGGAGTCGTCGACTCCAAGCCACCATTTTATACTTCCCAAATCGACGCTGTTAGCCATTAATTAAACTCGCGAAAATTGATTTTATTTTATCCATCAAAACAAATTTACTGAGATTGACAGTTTTCCAAGGAGTATTGCACGCCGGCTCTTTTCCCTGGTGATACCACGAACAATAGGCCTCGCTCATTTTTCGTAGCGTTACGAATTCCCAGGCGGTGAGGTTCGTTTTCGTCCCTGCCGACCAAGCATTAATTTCCGCGAATGTAAGCGGCTCAATTTGAAAATCACTAGGCCCTGCCTCCCATAAATAACGAACAAGAAAGTAGCCGTAACCTAGAGGCGGAAGCTCCGGCAATTCCTTCTTGCCGTTTGCTTCTTGGTAACGGTCCAGCCTAGACGTCTCCGGTATCTTGCGCCCTTTTCGTTGCTTCTGTTTTACCGGAGCGTGAAGCCATCCTAGATGCCTGCAATATAGCTCTAGTTGCTTTCTTGCCCTTTCATAAAATTTGCGTGATTAGCAACATAAAACTGAGCCTGCCGAATCGCCCACTCTCTACTTCTATAAAATTCTACAGCGAGTTCGTAGCTGAATTTCTCAACTCCGTTAAAGGCGAAATTCCTCCAGCCTATTGTAGCCGTCGCCAGCAATTCGGCGTCGTCGTCAAGAAGCTCGTCCTTTGTGCTCCGGCTTTCGTCATACGCGGCCTTTTTCCCTTCGCCTTCCTCGAGCAAGTCTTCGTAGCGCTTGCTCTCTCGCGAGGCTCTTCTTTTTTCCAGCTCGTCGAGCTTCATCTTTACCGTGTCGGATTCTGCTCCGAGCAAGTTCAGCGAGACGTCAAGAACCGGCGTGTGAGCCTCGTCTCCCTCCGGTGTTTTTACTTCGCCGTCAGCGAATATCGGTTGCCTTGTGCGCGGGTCCGCGAGTTGCATCCAAGCGCCTAGCGACGCCTCTTTTTGTAAATCAATACTAGCTAAATCGAAAGCTTTCATAATCTATCCCTGTCATAGGTTCCTGTCAGATTAAAAAAAGAGAGCCGACCCTGACAGGGCGGCCGGCCCTCATTCCACTAGTGGAAGTTTAAACCGGCGCGACTTCTTTTAGTACGTCCGACTCGCTATCTATTTCTAGCGTAACTGTCGAAGTAATAAAATCATCAGAGCCGCCGATGTTGATCGGGTCGCCCATAGTCAACGCCATGAAATAAATCTGCGTCGTCTCTTGATCGCCCAGCGCTATCTTGAAAGGTAGCGTGGTCTGAATGCCGGCTGCAGCAACAACGGCCGCCTGTCCGGTATCGGTTCGGTGATAGCCGTACTGCACCGTGATCGATCCGTTATTGTAGGAGCCTTTGCGCTTTACAACGCCAGCCTCTTTCAATAGATTGAACGTCGACAGGCTAAACACTTTTCCAAGATCGCCGTCAATGTTAGATACTTCGCCGACTTCCGTCCAAGTAACTGCTTCGTAGCCTGCTTTGTCGAAGGCTGATGGAGCCGCCGCGCCTATGTAAATAATCGCGCCGGCCGAGGTTGATACGTCGCTCATGGTCTTTTCCTCATTCTGAATAAATCAATTTTCAAAGATTATACTCGCGCAAATCTTTAAGTTATAGCTCCGTCAATACGAAGAATAGCTCTCGCCGTATTTATAGGAGCGTCGGGGTTCTTGCTTCCGCTCATAGGGAGAAGGACGCAAAAAGCTGTAAAGGTGTCCGTTGTACCATCTTTCGCGGTAACAATCATGGTCGCCTTTGTTTTATTTTTATACGAGGCAAGCAGCTTCGCCTGCCCTGGGTCCGCCTTATCTCGAATCAAGTCAAGAACGCACTGCCCGAATTCCGGCTCTAACGGGCTCTCTGTCGGTGCTCCGTTTAATGGTCGAAACGTAATGAATCGCGGAGTTCCGGCCATGACGTCGTAACGCTCAATGCCCGATATAGCAACGCCGTCGAAAGTTATTACCGTTCCCTCGGAATCAATGGCGGCCATTTCTATTGGTCCTCAGTCATGCAACGGACAGAAAGCTCATACACCGGCCGCCCGTTGTCAAGAATGAATGGTCCGCGCACGCTGCTAAGAGGTGTAAACTTTACCACTCCGCCCGTCGTCGTATTTCCTCGGAACGCTGCCAAGATCGCCTCCATTGCCGTGTCTGTGTCTTTAATCGTTGTAGGCAGCCCTATCAGCTGGATTAGCACGTCCGGTGATTGTATCAGGCTGTTAGACGGCCCGATACCGTCGGCCCTGAGAACGCACACCGGAACCTTTTTGTTTAGGTCGCTATCTGTCCATCGATAAAGCCGAAGAGCGTAACCGTCTATTAGATTGGCGTCGTTTAAAAATGTTTTTACCCTGGTCAATAGTGTATGCATTAGCCATAGGCTCCGCGAAGAATGCTGTCGGCGTCTGTCTTTATCATTAGCATAACGCCCTTATCTAAAAATTGAGGCTCCGCGCTCGGCCCCCAAACAAAGCCAAGCCTGGCCGGAGTTCTCGAAACGCTTTTGCCTTTATTTTTCCCGCTGGCTCCGTGAACACTGGCAGCGTAATTCGCTCCGTATCCGATTTCTCCGCGCCACCCTTCCATAGTAAGCCGAACCTCTCGGTACTGGCTGTTCAATAAAAACGATGTGGCGATAGGAGTCAGCTCGGCAGAATACGCGCCGGCCTGTATGAGCATTTGCGTCATTGCTCTCTCGGTCTTGAGCCCCTTAGCCTTGCGAACGAAGTCAGAAAATTTTCGATTGATTTCGTCGAAATCCCTGTTCACGTCATTATTTTCCAGTCTGGAAGCTCTTCCGATCCGAAGGCCGCCATATCCCAGCCGCCGACCTTTTGTATTTTTTCCGCGCCGGCGCTTATCGGATCTAAATTCGCTTTTAGATTTCCAATGGCAATGTAGTCGCCCTCTTTGGGAAAGTTGGCCGAGCCTCGCGCCTGCTGAAAGTAATACTTAGAAGACGACGTGAACTCTTCGCCGCCCTGAGATATACCAATCTCGCCGCCCTCTTCCCATGTTCCGAGAATGGAATAAGGGGCTCCGACAATTATTTGACTAAACTCGTCTGTGCCTGATACCGGCCAGATTGTTAGCGTCGTGAGATAGGTCCAGCTCGCCAGTGTAGACATTAGGCGTCGACAGCTCCTTCGACATACTTGCGGCCAATGCTCATAAATGCCGCCTTGTTTGTGTTGTCGATAACGTCAACCACTGCTCGGAATCTATCCATCTGCATGAGAAGTTTGCCGTAATAGGTAGCTGCAAGGCCTTCGCCTTTTGCCGTATTGAATCCACGGCCGGCCCCGCTAGGCGAGCTTTCGTTGGATATTGTTCCGCGCCCTGCGTTTGCTTGCAGAGTTAGCAAATGCCGAACGCCGTAGAGCTTGAGCAGCGTTTGAGCTGCATCAGATACGGCGTTCGCATCCAGAGAAGCGTCCGAGCCGTCGATAAATTCGATTAACAAATCTATTTCTGACTCGGGAACGCTCGTCGAAAAGCCTTCGATTACTTCGCTAGAACTGATCTGCGCTGCCACCGCCGGCTCCATTCTTTTCTATTGCAGAAATTGCGGTCTCATAATCCGCGACGCCCCACGACTCTTCCGCGCCTTCGCCTTCAAGCTCGACGAACCGAGCCTTCAATGCGTCAAGCTGCTCGGCGACTTCGTTGTCGTTCGCGTTCGCGTTCGCTTCTTCGATTGCTTTAATGGCTTTCTTGTAAGCAGGGACGCCCCACGAATCACTGGCGCCTTCGCCGCCTAGATCGGCGAAACGTTCGCGCAATTCGACAAGCTCGGCGCTCGGCTCTTTCTTGCCCGTCTCGATCTTAGAGCCGGCAGCCGCCTTTCCGAGGACGCGATACTTTCCTACCCAATTCACCGGCTCTTTTTCCAGCGTTAGCTGAGTGCCAATAGGAAGAGCTCTCTCGGGCTCTTCGCCTGGCTTGGGTGAGAAGAATACGCCGTTTCTGATAATTTCAATTTTACACTTTGCCACTGTCAGTTCTCCTAGAGTTTTTACTGCGCTAAAAAAAAGAGGGCGGACATAAACTGCCAGCCCTCTTCGTTATTTATTACTCGCCTTGTCTTACAGTGACGAGTGAGCTACGCCGCAATTGTCGTTCGCGTCGTACTTAATTTCCAAAGAAGCAGCGGCCATAACAATAAAGTTATAATCGTCTTCCGGATTCGCTCGGAATTGAGCGCGTGTAGTGATCGGCATTCCGTTAAGAACTTGAAGCACTTCGCGACGCTTAACAACCGCAATTATGGTGCCGGCTGTAACGCTTGAAGAAGGAACAACCGATCCAACTCCAGCCATTTGCGTAATTTTCTGCGCGATAGTGAGACCTTTGTAAGTAGTCACTTCGTCAGTAGTGCCAGCATAGAACCAATCGTCCCAATTGACATAGAGCGTAGCATTCTCGCGAAAGTTCATCGCGTGAAGAACCGCCAGAGTCGCCTTGACTTCCGTCTGCCATTGCGCGCCGGTTGCTCCGTTAAGAGTTACGCCGGTTGTTCGCGTTCCGCGCATCGGGTGATTAGTCAAACCAAAAAGCGTGTCCGAGCCGATCTTGATATTTGCGTCGCCAAATAGAGCAATATTCTCCAACTTCTCCGCCACTTTTCGTAGCGAGTTCAATCGGCCATCACCTTCTAGGCTGTCGTTCTCAGTCTGAGCGGCCGCCATTTCGCGCCAGCCGAAACCAAACGTGGAGTCGATAATCGGCAACGGCGTTCCGTGGTAATCAACTACCGGCTGGTCCGCTTTCGCCTTGCTTCGGCCGTCTAGTGAAATATTAATTTCTCCAGAATCCGACACGGTGCGGAAGTAGTGCATAAGCTTGCCGATATTCATCGGGCGAGCAACGGAGGCCGCTAAGTCATTAAAGACGGCTAGAATTGTGCGCTGCAATTGCACAGATTCTTTGTCCCACTCGCCCCAAACGTCGCGAGGCAATGGAGAGGCGTTGCCGATAAGCAGCTGCCCGCCCATAGCCGAATTCATGGCGGTGTGCTGGTTTTCGTGAGAGCGGCGCATGTTCGCAACCGCATCTATCTGAGTTTGTGAAAATCTAAGCATCTTTCTAGTTCCTGTTATTGCGTGGGTCTAATTTCTAAATTAGGCCAGCGTGTAAGAGTTAGCTATCACAATGTCAACGAGGCCATTGGCCCCCAAGACTCCAGCGCTACCTTCGATATGTGCGACAACATCCTCGCCCGTACCGGCAGCTACAAGAAGGCCTGCGGCGTTAGTGGTAAGCGCCTGACCTTCGGTATATGTTGCCGCTACTGCGACGGCTTGAAACTGATGGCCGACCTCGGGAACGAAGGCAATGCCAGTAGTTCCTGAGACGTAGGCTGTGTCCACCGCCTGACCTTGGAGCATAAGAGCATCCAAAAGCAGAAGGCGAGAGTCGCCGCCAGCTCCGGCTGCGGTTAGTGCCGCGCCAGAGTCTTCGACGAAAGTGCCTGGCAGCAATGCGCCAGTAACTAAACGGGTGACAGTACGAGGCTGTCGAGAAACGGGTCCGCGAAAAATTCGATTGGCCACTCTACTTCTCCGTCGCGTCTATATCTGCGTTCGGGTTGAAATCTTTGAACCCGTCCTTTGGCGTTGAGCTGTCAGAATGATTCGAGGAAAGGCCTTGCGACTTACCTGGCGCAACCTTGCTGGCAAGAACTTTTAGCACGTTTACTTCCATGCCTTCGAGCTCTTCGGCATTGTAAATGCCGGAATCAATCAGGGTCTTGGTTAGCTTGTCCGTCTCCGCCTTAGCGGTGGCGACTTCGTTAGCTTCCATTGATTCGAGCTTGTTCGCGATAGGCTCCAAAGCGGTCTTAATCGCTCCGGCCAATGTATCGACAAGACTCTCGGAATTTGTGGCAAGAGTCTTGGCAATGCCAGAGACTTCGCCCTTCAACTCCGCAAACTGTTCGTCGGTGACAGCCATGCTTTCGTCCTCATTAATGTTTGAATTCAGGACCGGAGCCCCCTCTTGTTCCGATTGTAACGCTTCTTCGATAAACTTTACAACCTTGTCTTTGATGGCAGCCCATCGTGATTCTTTTTCTTTGCGCTCTATCGTCTGAATGATGGAAGAGCCAAGGTGGTCAATCTCTTCTTCGATCCAGTCTTCCACACAAGTGTTTTGCACTTCCATTTCATCGCCGGCGCTATTTACCATCATGCCAACGCCTTGGTCCGGCGTCGCCGCTCCGGCCTCATTTAACAGAATAGCATCGTGATCGAAAACCATATTTCTCGCGATTGCTTTGTAGCCGTCCGCGTTAGGTGTTAATTCTTTTTGCATGAATATGCCGGTGCTGGTATGAATCGGGTCGCCCTTGTTGATAGCGTCCAGCAATTGCTTACCGCCGTCCGTTCGCTCAGCGTTGGCCACGTCCACCACTTTGTCCATAAACACGCGGCCATCTTTTCGGGTGACGTTCTCATTATGCACGCCGATCCAAAAGCCATTGATGCCTTCGGGAGAAGAGGCGGAAACATACCGATTATTGACCATTGGATGGCCGAAAGGCGCTGGCGTTTGTTCAAGCAATGCGTAGCTCGCTTCGATCTCTTCCGGCGGATATAAAATTCCATTCATAACGACGTTATCAGGAAGCGTCGCGGAAGGTATGATGATTTTCTCGCGACCGTCGCGGGTCTCTGTACGAATCGCCGCATTATCTACAAGCGTTCTAACATTTACGAGAATTTGAGAGGTTTCTATCTTTGCCATGCTGGTTCCTGTTTTTCGCTTTATATCAGACCGGACAAGGCCGGTCAATTAATTTGTCGAGCCTTCTTCTTGCCCGCCCCAATTTCCTTGCCTGACTCGTCGACAAGAACTTCGACCTGAGAGCACTTGCAGTTTATGCCGTTTGCGTCCTGCGCGTACCATTCTCGAACGGCCTGCACGCTGAAAAGCAAGCCGTGTCTGGCCGCATGGCTTTGCCTGGTTGTCGAAGAGTTCGCTGAAAAGTGTTTCATTGCTAGCCGAATTCCTTGGCGCTGCCTAGCATCCTCGGCCTCGTCCATTCTTGCCCGACGAAGCGCGCCAGTGATTTCGGTTCGTGCGATTTTCTCGCCTCGGCCTTGTGATATTCCGAATTGATTGGATAATTTTCCGACTATCGATAAAGGATTGTCGCCAACTTCGACGGCATTTCTCAGTACGCGGCTAAGCTCTTTTGCCGCCTGAGCATCGAACCCTCGCATTTCCTCAAACACTCGAGCCGATATTAGCGAGACTCGCCGCTGGTACGGAGCCCCCGAAAGTATGTCGGTAATTTCGCGAGTGTAGTCGTCTGAAATATTGCCAATATTTACAGCGCTTTGAGCAGTTCCGTTTTCGTATGCTGCCATAGCCTCGCTGACTACAAGTTCGTGAGAGCTTTCGCCGATCATGGCTATTAGTATTTCATCGGCGACGCTCGAAAGCTCGCCGAGGCTGATCTGGTATTCGTATCGTTTGGCGTTGGTCTCGATTATCTGGAAGGGCCAAGAGCTTATTTTTGCTTTGAGCAATTTACGCGCCGCCGATAGCTGCCGGCGGATCGCCGCCGAAGAGCGACGAATTCGAGCGACTTGCCCGACGGGATTTTCCTTATTCCTCGGAACTATTGGCTTGCCTTGCGCCACTATTCTTCCGCCGCCTCTTTGTCTTCGTCGTCAATATCATCGGTGAGCCGGTCGGCCTCGTTGAGCGGCTTGTATCCCATTTCCTCTCGAATTTCGGCGGCAGTGAACACGATTTCACCGGTTCCCAAAAACTCCTTATTGATCGTGGCCATGTCTTTTCCCTTGGCCGTTTTTTCTGAGCCCGAGGCCTCCGACAAGTCGCTCCAGTCCGGCGTCCAGTCCTCGTCTGGCATAATTCCAGCATCGACAAGCGTTTGAATTATTCGCATAACATTAGGAAGAACAAAATTAGTACGGCGACCCTGTATGGTTTCGCACCACTCTTTCCCGTCTTCGGTGCTTGCTCGCTCGCCAGTTTGAGAGCCTAATAGTATTTTCATCGGTATTGGCATTGACGCGGCAAACGACTGCATAGGACCAGCGATAAATTGCTCAGGTTGCGGCAATTTCATTGTTAGCTTTTTGGCGTCCATTCCTTGAACCATTAGGAGCTGATCGAAACCTTGCTGCCAATCGCCGACAACTTCGTCCATTTTATCAGGAAGGCCTTCGACAGTAGTACCGAGCATTTTTGCAAGCCCCTCCATGCTGGCGTCTTTATCTATGTTCAGAATCGGCGCGGATTTAGCCTCCTTCCAGAACCCTTCGCCGCCCGCACCCATAACCTTTTCGATTGTTATCAGATCATTGAAGCCGGCCTCTAGCGCGGGCTTCCCGTATATTGTGGAATCCTCCGACCAAATATGCACGCGGCTTGCGTGAACCTCGACGTTTCTGCCGGCTCCATTATTTAGGCCTACTGCCGATTCTGTAAACGTGAACGAGAGCGGCTGGCCGTAAGTTAGGCTCGTTTGAACGTCGTCGAACTTCAACGGAATCAATTGCTCCGAGTAAACTGGAATAAGCTCAATCAAACCATTTAGCCCGCTTGTAACTTTCTCTAGCGGCTCCTTCAAGTCCTTGTCGTCAGCCACCCTGATAATTAGGCCGGCATAATTATGCACTCGGCTTTTTTCGTCGAGGTCTTTTAGCTTTTCCCAAAACCTTACTCGATCAAATGCCTCTCGAACGGCTTTCTCTGCTAGCGTTTCTTTGTCTGAATTTTCGCCGGCAGTCCTCATTACAGGATGGTCGCGCCAAGTCTTCTGCACCGGCCTCTGAATTCCCGCCCGAGCTATGCCGTTGCGTCGATACATCGTGTAATATTGAGAGAATGTAATATCGACGGGGTAGCCGAAGTCGTACCAGTGATTATGCTTCGGCGAAGCGTTTCCGAAGTAGCCGCCGAACATGGTATTCATGTAGCGAGTCGTCGCGTTAGCTATGAATTGCTTGTCGATTCTCATGCAGGTTCCCGCCTCATTGTTTGGCCTAGTTTATAGCAAGCCGCAAAGTATTTCTATCGGCGCTCAATTTCGGTGCTTTTTCTTGACAAACACTCCCGCTTGCCGTTGCTGCTTTATCATTGGCCCGAGCGCGTAGCGAAGAGCGTCCCAGCGGTGATTATGGTCGTCTTGAATTGCCGGCAGTATCTCGCCGCTTCGCTTGTCTACCTTGTAGCAGTACAGCCGAGCCTCTTCGAGCATGGACCGGCAGCGCACATGGATCACGATTGCGTCGAACGTTTTCAGGTATTCCAGCCCGTCTTCTACACTGCCTGGCCACTTCGTACAAGCCTCGATTTTAGGTAATCCGTGCCGCCGTAGGTAGCTAATCGACTCAGGCCGAGCGTTGTCCGCCTTCAAGGCGTAGGCCGCAACGCCAGGTATCTTATCATCCAGCCAGTCGGCAGTGTCGTCCAGCTCAAGCCCTATATCTTGCTCGTCGTCGTCGTGGCTATCATATTCGACGTAAAGTTTGTTCTTGTGAATCCATGCGCGAACTCCGCAAGTCGGATCGTTAGCGAACCCAAAGTCGAGCCCCTGGTACGGACCCTCCCAATCGTCGGCCGGCTCGAATTCGCCTGACTCCCAATAGCCGGCAAAAATTTGCGCCGCGCTCTTTGTGTTATAGCCGCCCAGCCAAATGTGAACGAATCGCTCGTAGTCTTTTAGCTTTTGCGCGTCGGCTTGCTTTATCGACTTAGCAGGACGCCACGGATTGTCGAGATAATTAACGGTAACAAGAACGAAGTCCGGATCGCTTTCAGTTCCTCGGAAGTGATTTTCTACGGCGTCGTTTCGCTGGTCAGGATTCCAAGAAAACCAAATTTCCGAGCCCTCTTTTCTGATTGTAGGGATTAATAATTCTAGGCTTCTCGCGCTGGCATTCTGAGCCTCTTCAAACCACGCGCCGTCGAATCCTTCGAGCGACTTGATACTGTCTGCAGTGTGATCCTGCATCCCTTGGAAAATTATTAGGCCTTGCCCGCCTATTCTTCGAATCTCTGTATCGGTTATTTTGAATAGGCTAATGTAGCCCATTGCCCGAATTTTAGACTCTACCAATTTCTTAGCGGAATATTTCAGGCTCTTTTGAATTTCTCGAATACAAACAAACTGGTAGTCTGGATTAATAACGATATTTTCGACGAGCATTTCGGCGAATAGGTGAGACTTGCCTCCGGAGCGGCCACCCTTAGCCCCCTTATACATTGCAGGAGCAAAAAGCGGCTCAGCCCATTGCGGAGTGATTAGCGTTAGCTCTTCGGCTGCCAGATCGACCACGGCTAGTGGGTAACTGTCGAGGATTCAGCCTGAGCTTTTTCGCTCTTCTCGATTACAGCTTCGAGCCGCCTGACCTCTTCGCCACTCTTCGCAAAAACTCGGCGGACTACGGCCGGCGCCAGCGTTCCGTCCTCATTCGATAGATCGATTTTCTCGGAGAACCCGCCCTTGGTTTTCAGGAAGAAGATTATAGCGGTCAAGTTTCCAGATTGAACTTTTTGAAACAGACCTTTCGAGGCCGTCATAATCTGCGTCGCTATACCGCTATCGAGCTCTTCGCGATAATACTTTCGCAAAGTCTTCTCGGCGATTCCAATATAATCGGCTATCCGTTTTTCCTGCATACCAAAGCTGGATAGAAGCTTGACCTCGCTTCGGTGCAGCTCCGTTGGTTCGTGTCTATGGTTAGCCATCGTCTCTCTCGATCTTTATTTCGTCGAAGCTTTTGCCGCTTTCATGGCGGACAGCTTCTCCGGTGCAGTCTTCCGCATGGAAAACTTATTGATTTCTGTCATGTTCTTGCTCGCTGTCAGTGAGGGCTAGGAATGAGGATCTTAATACGTCGGTGCTTTATCTTTCTGATTTCTCCAAGGCGCGTTTGCGCTAAATTGGTAGCTCTGAATATATAGGCGGCGCGTATCCGGCGCAAGTGTTTCTCTCGGAAGGTGGTCGGCTCCTGAAATCGAACAAGGTCGGCCAGCTCGCGGTCTACTAGGTCGTTCTCTTTCTCGGGTATAACGCCGGCAGCAATTAGCCATAGAAGAACGTCATGGATTAGGCTCGGGAGTCGCATCCACTCGGTATCTGGAAAACAGTCAGCGCCGTTGTAGCAGCATGCCGCCTTGATCGTGAGAAGGCCGCTCATTGTTACTTTGTAATACCGCGTTTCGTGATCGCGCAAGATTGTGAAATTATTTAGGAGCTGCCACCGAACGGTTCGCTCTATTTGATACTTCCAGCCATTAGAGGTATACAGGTCTACGATTACAACGCGAGGCGGGATAAAATTTTCTGGCTTTTTGTACGGCGCGAGCTTCACTAGATTTCGTCTTTTCCGGTGTCCGGCTTTGCCTTGACCTTTCCGCTGCTCTCTTTCACTTCCCCGCCGAAGGTAACGGTTAACACCCAATAGTAAAAAGTTTTATCAAGAATTAAATTATTGACGGATTCAGTCGCACGATAAAGGCCGTCCGTTCCGGTGACGAATGGAAGCGCAAGGTTTGCGATGATAGGAATCGTTCTTTCTTCGTCGCCATACAGGTTGAAGTTGACGGCGGCCGTCGTGATATATTTGTCGGCCGCATCGATAGCAGGAAGCGCGGCGATGTCTTCATCAGAGAAAAAGCACTGATACTCGAAGACGTTCGCCGAGTTTATGTAAAGATTTCTTACAGGAGCCGCCATTGTCTAGCTCGCTTTGATTCTCAGGCTGTCAACCGATAGAGGCGTAGAGCCTGGCACGCGCTTGCCGGTCTTGCCGGTGGCTACATCCTTAGCCCATCCCACATTAACGAATGCGTTCGCCTCCTTTTCTGGAAGACTGTCGCGAGTGCCTGGAAATTTCTTCTCACCGTAAACCTTCGCGAACGGCTCTTCTACCCACTCAATCAAAATGTACTTTTCTGGCGTGGTTTTTTTGACCATTACGTTGCGTCTCCTAATTCTATATCGAAGGCGGCAATCGTAACTGTTCCGCCGGCGGTGAGCAGCTGTCCGGTGCAGGTCGTAACAGCGAGCAGGGTCGTGCCTTTAGTGATCGCGATATGCGTCGCGGTTCCAGTGAAGTCAATCGCCGAGTCGGTCGGAGCCGTTAGCGTAGTCTTGCGCCCGCTGGTATCGCCATTGGCGTCGGCGTAGTTACCGCCTCCGAGGACGTCTTGGGCTAGCATGTATGTCGCGTTAGCTTCGGCATAAGTCGCCGGCTGCGCGCTACATACGTGAATCGCGTCGCCGTCTAATTCGGCGAGCATTAGATCGAGAATTGCATCTGGAATTACTTTAGCCATGCGTTTTGGTCCCTATGTTTCAAATCGGCCGGCGTGCGGAGATTTAACGGCCGCTCGCCCTTCGTGAACTGGTTTGACCGAGAGCCTACCACCTATTACCGAAAGAATCGAGAAGCGGCCCTCAAGCTCTGCCAGTATCGGGTCGCCAATCGCGGCGCTTTCAAGCAATAGCGCCAGAGACAGCCCTTCGACCGTCAAGCTGCTCGCCTGAGCGATCACCGGAGAATCGATAGAGAGCGGCAAGCTAATTGCCGCCACGGTTATCTCGTTCGCCTGAGCCAATGAGGTTGAGCTCACTCCAAGAGCGAGAGCCAGCGCATCCACCGAAAGAGAATAGCCTTGAGAAAGGTCAATATTTCCGACCTCTAGCCCAAGCGTAATGCCCTGGGCTACCAATTCGTGAGCCTGAACTAGCGCTGCAGCATCGAACGCCAAAAGCATCGAGAGAGAATCCGGCGCGAGGCCGTGAGCCTGAGAAATCACCGGAACCTCTATGGCCAGGCTGAGCCCTATACCTGCAGCCGTGATCGGCGTTCCGCTTGCTATCGTGACGTTGCCGACTGAAAGAGCTATCGCTATCTCGCTCGGAGTGATCGAATTCGCTTGCGCTATCGACGGCGCGGCCAGAGCGATAGCGAGCGACAATTCCGCCGTCGCTAATTCGTTCGCCTGAGCAATCGCGGCGGCGTCAATCCCTAGAGCGAGCCCCATACTTGCAGCGGCAATCGCGTTCGCTTGAAGTATTGCGGGCGACTCCATTGCAAGAGCCATCGCAAGATCGGCGGCCGATAATTCAGCGCCGCTTGAAATTGCCGGCGACTCAATTCCGACGTCCATGCCTAGATCGGCCGGAGCGATTTCGTTCGCTTGCGTGATCGGCGCGGCGTCGATTGTTAGGGCCAGGCTAACGGATTGAACGACAAGAATTGCGCCGCCGGCATCGTATTCGTAAGCGCCTATTTCACAAGCAGCGTCGCGAGTTACTCCGTTCGCGTCGTTGGCTGTAACACCTGTTAGCGTGTTGTCGCCTGCGCCAATGAGTTCGGCAGCGTCCGTCGTTAAATTCCAATCAAACCCCGCAAAGTCTACAAAATAGTTTGTAAAATCAACCCCGTCTGCGCTTCCTCCGTTGTCGGTGTCTAAATCTGCCGCAATCACGCCTGACTGTTTAAAGGCGCAATTTCCGGCGGCGATCGTCATTCCTGTTCCTGACTTTACAAACGCGTCCAACGAGCTAATCCAGCAATTTTGCAGCTCCATGCTAGCGTAGTCTCTAACAACCAGCCGACCATTAAACCCGCAATTATTCAGCTTTATAACAAAAGTTTCGCCACTACTTAATCCTGTAAATGCGTCAATGGACGCGCTAACAGCATCAATAAAGTTTGAGTTGTTTATTGTTAGCACTTTTCCATCGACAGGGATGATTCTGCAACCGCTTATAGAGTCAACGCAAATTCCATCCCAAACAGAATCAGCAAAACCGCCAAGAGTATAGAGAGTGTAAGCGCCGTTAAAATAAACTTGCGTTAAATTAAGCTGCCTATAAATTAGGATTGTTTGATTGCCGTGTGACGAATTAATTCCCGCCCCTTCCGGCTTGCCGTGGCACTGCGAATCCGCGCCACCATTGGCAACGGTCGCCCCCCGAATTGTTACGGTTACGTCTGCGTCCCAGCCATTGAACAACAGCCTATTCGCGGTTGCTTCCACGCCCGTAACATAAACGTCGTGAGTTTCTCCAGGAGAATAGGAAATCCCGTCCTGCGCTACTTCCCAATCGTTGAAGTTTGCATAGGCACGGTCCGAATCTCCATTAGTCTTATTAGTGGTTCCGTCGCCGCCAGTGGTGCTTCCGGTATTTATATAAGAAACCGTGTTAGCCATTTTTTGGTAAATCCCCCGCCGATACTGGCAAACCTAAATAATCGGTTGCCGCATTACTCAAATCAGGAACTTCGAGAACGCGAAGCATTGCCGCGTTCGCATCGCTCCAAACAGATGTCAATTCTCTAGTCGCCTCCAGCAAGGAGATTGCGCCATCGCTCATTGAAGGAACGTGAACAAGCCTTTTGGCACGTCTTATTGGTATTCCGTCTGCGTCTGGTATTGATTCGCGCAAGTAATCGGAAAGCACCTGCATATCGTCAATCGGATAATCGCGAACATGTAAGTACGCAAATGGAGTGTTAAGCGAAGGCGGTGCGATCATCTTTACAAAATCGCCATCCGGAACGCATAGCAAGTCAGAGTCGTAAAGATTAATTACATGCCCGCGCTTTTTGCGTTCGCGCTCGTCTGCAATAATATTGGTCGATTCAATAAATAAAAACTGTATTGTGATGTTCATAGTTATACCAAGGCCTTTACTTGCCGAAGTCTAACCGACCGACGGACAAAAAAAAAGGCTCGCGCAATGGAGCCCCTTTTATGTAGTAACGCTTTAGATTATTGCCGCTGGTATTGCCACGGCGTTTTGAGGCCGAGACGGAAGGCGTGAATATCAGGAGCTCTCGGCAGCATAACCGGAAGCCGGTCTCGAGAGGCGTCTCGGGTTTCGTTCTTGAGCGTTGCGGCCATGCCGAAGTCAAGATCCGAAAGGTCCAGTAAGATCGTCGGCATATCGCCGCCATAATCCATGCTAAGCGCATAGGCCATCGAGTCTGTCGGGTGTTCGTTAGCTATGGCCTGTATCGCAAATAGTGAAGACGCCGCCAGCGCCGCGATTAGGAAGTAAGTTCTTTTCATTGGTAGTCCCTGTTTTTGTTTAAGTTACTGAGAGCCCCGAAAATACTCCGAGGCGAAAGCGTTGTCAAGCGGCCCTCGTCTCGCTGACAAAAGTCCCTGGCCTTGGATTCTTTAACGTGAATCCGTCCAAGTGATCCATTTCATGCTGAGCAACGAAGGCGAGGAAGCGTTTCAGCTTATAGCGAACCGGTTGCCAGTCTTCGTTGTAGCCTTGTATCTCTACAATTTCATGCCTAATCATTTTCTGATCGAAGCCAGGGAACGATATACAGCCCTCGCGGGAATGCTTTAACGTCTTACCGTGCCGAACGTAAACAGGATTGATGATAGCCCCGTCGAATGTGTCTGTCACTATTAAGATAATCCGAACGGTCTCGCCGATCTGATTAGCCGCGAGCCCGACACAGCTTCTCGGGTGCGAGGACTGAGCGTATCGCATGGTGCGGATAATGTCGGTAACGTCGGCGCCGTGAGGCACTTCCGCCGCGATCATTTCAAGCGCTGGGTGTCCGTCCTCGACTATCGGGCTGTGCTCTTCGTTAGTCATTCGTCTCTCGCTCCCTATTCGGCCCGTCGTCTCCGGCTCTTCGGCCAGCTGAAATATTCTTAATTCTTCGGACCAATCGCCGCCAATAAAGCGCGCCATTTGTTATTGCTGCTCTCTCGTCGGAATATTGACACAAGACGAGACCGCTACCGGTTTTTACTTGGTAAACGGTGACGACCTTCAAATCATTATCGAGAAGCAATTGCCGGTCTGCTTTGTGCTGGCTGTCTTTGCTCACGGCGCCACCAGCTCAAACTTCCAGTATTGCCCGTCCTTGTAAAGCCTCATTTTAACCGTGCCGATATTCACGCCCATAAAAGAGACGTCGCTGAGCTCCAGAATATCACCAGCCATTAACTTGGCGCGCTCTTCCATGTCCACGCCGTCGTTTGCGGAATAGACTCGGCTAGGCATCCAGAACTTTCCGATAGGATAGTAGCGAAGCCGCACACTCATTTCTACGCCGCCGATCACTATCGAAGGAATCATAACGTCAAAATCCTCGTCGACGCTAATTAGCGCAACCGGCTTCGGGTTGCTCGGCGCTATATTGTGAAGGTCTATTAAATCTTTTCGCCAGAGCAGGCTCTTTCCCCTGGGATGGCGGAATCTATTCACGCTCATAACGCTCTCAATTATCTGCGTGTGCTTTAGTCCGAAATTGTGGCCAGTTTCATGGAGCGCTAAACGACGAAGCCACTCGGGGCTCTTGCCGGCAGTTTTGCCAATATTAAAATCGACGCCGGCCCTGGCTACCGCCATGTTGATTGATTTAAAATTGCTTCCGTCAGAGAATTTTATCAGCTTTAACGGGTAGGCTCTTTTCCTTTCGTCTGTCTGAGTTATCTCGTCGAACGTAAGGCCGCAAACGCTCGATATTGTTTTGAAATTATTTAGGAATAGCGCCGCAACCGCCTCATAAGAAAGAGTGCTTCCGTCGATGTTTATCGCATAATTAAATCTTTTCATTTATTTTTTCCCTTATTTTTCTGATTCTCGGCGCGTACCATTTAACCAAGCTCGTCGCGCCGCGCTTGTGAGCCAGCACCATTTCTCGGCAAAGCACATAGTAGAGGCGGCTCACTTGTCGGCCGCCTTATTCGCCTTCTCGATCAACTCCAGAGCACGGCCCTTTTGTATGCCGTAAAAATTGCAGAGCTTTAAAAGCGTGTCGGCTTGCGGGTTGGGTTGCTTGCCAGTCTCCAGGTCGGACAATTGACCGAGCGAGACGCCACTGGCGCTGGCGACTTGTCGAAGGCTAAGCTTGCGCCCCTTCCTTATTTTTTTTAATCGTTCGCCGAAGTCATTCATAATACGGGACCAGTGGAGTTACTTTTTTAAGGTATAGCGGGTGCTTAGGTTGCCCGCCCTGATTCTTGCCGAGGCATCGCGGCGTGCAGCCTACCTCCTTAATTAGAAGCTCGAAAGATTTCTCTAGCGCCGGCTCGGCGTTATTTCCCCAGGCTAAAACAGGGTAACGATGGAGGGACAGAGCTCGCTTTAAGTGCATAGCGTTATCCGGCCCGACTCGACTCGGCTCGGCCAGCATTTCTTCGGGTGAGGTCGCACGAAAGGCGTAGAGGTTAACCACCTGAACTCTCGCGCACCCTTCGCGCTTAGCGAATTCAATACAACGCCTAATGGTCGGATCGTCTTCGCTCGCGTCGGCGGTCGAAGGGTTTAGCATTACAAAGAGCATCGTGCCGCCGAACGGCAATCCGGTCTCTCGCTCCAGTGTGTAGCGGTATTTACCGCACTTCGATATTGTTGCGCTGCCTGTCACTTCGCGTACCTCCCTACTCGTTTTTGGTGATCTGGGTGAGCGCAAAGAGCGCGGACTCTTGGCGCCTTGCTTACCGGAATGGTGATAGTGTGCCCGCACTCTAATTGCAGCGTAGTCGTATCTATTCCGCGATAACGAAACGCCGACCGGCCGATAATCTTGACCTGCGGCGCATCGTCTCGATTGTTAGCTCTTGCCGACAATTTTCGCAAAGTCCTCGTCTGTGATCTTTTTAATCTCACCGGTTACGGCCTTGATGCTTAGGCTTTTCATCATAGGCTTGATCGGCTTCGGCTCTTCAAATTGATTAATGTCGGCCAGCACAAGACAGACGCCTCGCTCGCCTTCAATCTCTAGCGGGAATTTCCGGCCGTGGCTCTTCGGGTTGAACGTCTCGCGAACTTGAACGCGGGCGGTCGCTACTGCGAACTTGCCATCCTTGCCGGCAGCTAATAGAACAACCTGGTCGCCAACCTGCACCGCGCCGGAATTAACCGGCTTCATGGGCCAGAATCCAACGTCAAGAACCCTCTCTACGGAAGCAGCGGCGCTAACCGGCTCGCCGTGCAAATCCATGCAGGCGCTCATGGATAGAATAAAGTGTGAAATCTGTCGTGCGTTTTTTGTTCCCATGCTCTTTTCCTGTTTGCGTGTTATGTGTTCGGGAAGCCTAACATGGACCGAAGTCGATTGCTATTGACAGTTACAGTAATGATGGGAATTAGTAAGGCTGGAACGGTGTTTTAAAAATACGCCACTTTTGGTCTGGGCCGACACCCATACCTTTGCGCTGAACATAGTGATCGCTATCGCACAGCCTCTGCATCATCATTTGCCCCGCTGGCTCGTAATCATCGCGGATATGCTCAGCAAGAACACCCTCCATTCCGGCTTCATCGATTCGCGTTTTTAACTGTTCGTATTCACTCACGATCCTTTCTCCTTATTGCCGCGTAGGGCTGCGAGGATTTCTAGTACGTCTGCTATTTCTTCGGCACCTGATGTGCATATGTCGGTTGCGCTATCATAGTTACTCTTGATTGTTTCCAAGATTGTTTTCGCCTGATCTATAAGCTCGTCGCTCGCTGGAGACTGCTTGGCGTTGAAACCTAAGACGGCGGCTTTGGCATCGCGTAAGTATTGTAGCGTTAGGGCGTTGCCTTGATCTTCCCACTTAACAGAATGCCCAGCACGTTCTAGTGAAGAGTGCCGCTTTCTTTCCCATAGCGCCTTAGCCGCCGAATTATACTCATTGAATAATTTGTTATATCCAGCGTTGTCGAACCGCTCTTGCTCTTTGTTACTCATTGGGCTGGATCCTGAACTGGTAAGTCTATTCGAGTATCGAGTGTGAGCTTTTTGCATTTCTTACACTGATAGCACTTTGGTTTTAGAGTTTCGTTAATTAGCATAGCTATATCGAGGCTAGAATCTGATCCGCCGCATATCGCGGAAAGTTCTAATTCATCATCAGTGAACAGGTAGTAATCGCAATGTCCGCAGCCGCAAACTATCTGATCGTCTTTATTGCCGACTTGGAAGTGTGAATTCTTTTCTGGGAATTTCGCAACATCGTTCATCCCCTCACCTCCGTCATCTGGCTTGGTGTGCTGCCCGACAAGTACGGATTGCTCATAACAGAATTGGCATTGCTCCATGTTCTCACCGCCCAGCATGATTGCGCCGTCTACGCAGCCCCCGTTCGGACACTTGGCTACCTTCAATATTTCCGTCAGCTCAGCCACCTCCTTGTCTCTCTGATCGATGATGGCTTGTAATATGGAAACTTGTGACTTACCGCATCGAATACAAAGTAAAGCGCCCATGCCACGTTTGGAACCTTTACTGTGTGCGCATCCATCTTGTAATGCAAGCAATGCCTTACGGAATTCTTCTTTACTCATGTACCTAACACACATTATGCTTCTCCATCTAACTTGATGACTTCTGAATGGTCATATTCTAGCCACCACTGATGTGTAGGTACTATGTGATCAGAGCCTTTAGCATGAGTTAATCCGACAATCTTATAGTAGTGTATTGTAACATTAGTCTTGAGTACAGCATGTACTTGACCAAGCCAATCACCTGCAACATCAAATGGTATTACTACATACTTATCATCATATAACCGACCTTCAGAATTAAAGGTAACCCAGTAAGCTTGCCAATGCTCATCAATTTTAAGGGGTGCTTCATGTAAGTATGCTTGTAGACGCTTCCAGAGTTTTTTCATTAGTGGCGATTCCCCATACGTAGGTTACATTTCAGATGTGTTAGTAATATACCTTCGAAAGTATGGTTACCTTTCTTAGATAGTGCAGGGACATGATCCATTGATGCTTTTCCAGGCGCTACCCATTTAAGGCATACATGACAAATACCTCTATCACGTTTGAATATCTTGGCTAGTGTAACTGTTGCATCGATGCGAAGTATCTGACCTCCGGCACGTAGTTGCATACATCGTTGAATTTGTCGGCGGGAGAGTTTGACACGTTTATCACGCTTACGTACTTGTTCTGTACCACGATTAACTTTGCAGCATGTGACGCAGTACCTGTTTAACCCGTCAACGCTTTTCTTAGATGCATAGAATTGATCATTCTTTTTGTTAGTATCACAACCTACACAATGCTTCATACTGATCCTTACATCTGCTCGAGAAATATATGCCACACAAGTGCGCCACCTGCCTGTTGAAATGTGTCAATATGTACAAAATTGCTCATATCGGAAGGCATCTGGCGACCCGTACCAAATATGCATAGTGCATACTCCTGTAAAGCATTGTTAGGTTCTACAATAGCCCATAATTGTATTTGCCCCATTTGTTCCTGTACTGATAATATCTGAGCGCCTTCTGGCATAGATAAAATCTGATGATTGACAATTTCAATACCATACTTGAAAATCTTCATACTAATCCTCGGATAAGCGGTTACCCACTACAGTGTTGTATTCTACGTTTCTATCAAATTTAATCCACTGTCCTGTATGATGGAAGTGCGATAGAACCATGGAATTGAAATGAATAGCGTCGACAGTAGCATATTCGAGACCCTCGCTATCCTTACCGTGTAAGATACCTCTTTTGAGGTCTAGGATATGACGTTCGAGAGATTCGATAACCTCTGCTATATCAAGCCCTTTAGCCCAATTATGCTTGTCATATTTGATTAAGCTTTGACCCATGTGTCGGGCTAGACCCTCTTGGGCGAACGATGAAGGAAGTCCTATTGGAAGTTTCCCTTTATTTAGCCGTGTACCGTGTTCTTCTGCTGCCTTATCGTCACTCATATTACCCTACCACTTTTTTATATGGACTGGTACTCTTACCACTATCTGCATGGTAGAATAAAATTTGATAGCATCCATGACGAATAGCATCCATAGCATGCCTCATACCTTTCTTTTTGAATCCCCAGTCAGTTAGCTTCTTATCGGTACAGAAGTTCTTTACAGGGGCTGCCATACGCTTACTATATGGTAGGAATTTGAACGCGCATAAAGTTTCGATAGCACCAATAACGTGTATTGTCTGTACGCTAGATCCTTCGTGATGCTCGGCTAAGCCTTTATATATGCGATAGTCTTCGAAAACAATTTGTGTAGGATCATACTTGACAAACAGTTCCATAATATTATGAGGAGCTGTATCCATTGTCTTGGTATTGATTTGTCCGTATGCTTGAAGAGTGTTGTTGGCGAAGAATGCCCACCCTGTAGTATGTCCAGGATCAAAAGATAAAATACGTTCACTATCATACGGCGCCCTATTAAAGCGTTTGTCTTGAGCATGTATGAAGGCTTGAAAGTCCATAACGTGTTTTATGTTTTATCCCTAGGAGTTAAAAATTGGAGATATCAGATGATATCCCCAATTTATCATAGGCTACGTATTACTTTACGCCAGCCCGTTACAGCGTCGTTTACTTTGCGTCGGCTGTACTGGCAGCGGCAGCTTCATCTGCTGCTTTATCAGCGATTACCTTAGCGGCTGCTGCATCTTCAACTTTCTTAGCTGCACGCTCAACAGCTTTCGCGGCTGATGTGATACGTGGATCGACGACGTCTTGCTTCTTCGTTGCTGCGTACACGATCTGATAAGGAATTTCTGGCTGACCAGCTTCCTTCAACATCGTATTCACTGCTTTCAGAACCAGGGAACGACTACCTTTCAATTCGGGATCACACTTGCTTACAGTTACATCACTTTCGCCGTAATAGTTGTCACGAATGAAGTCAGCACGTGCTATACCATTTGGTAACGTAATCTTACCACTTGATTTTGCATCTGCCGTATCAGTTCCTTCCGTTGCCGCATCTACTTTTTTATCTTTAGCCATCTTGCACTTACTCCTACTTTGGGTTAATGTTAATTACTTACTATATTGCTGAAAGAATGAATATTATATTACGACTCCTAAGGCAAAATCAACGGTCAAATTGGATTTATTTTAGATGCCCCTGATAGAAGGTTATCGCCTCTAATACATAGTCGCGGAGAGCCTCAGCATCTGCAGCAGCTTTATCCATATGATCCTTTGCGAAAAACTCTGCACTACCATAAATCTTAACTTCGATACGATTACCCCAGTTGCCTACGTTAATGCCAGCTGCAGCTATCGTACCTCCGTTATCATCATTCTCTTCGCCCTTGAAAGTTTCGCCTGTGACGAACTTAGCGTCTTTAATATCCATTCTTCTTACCCCACTGTCTGGAACTATGATTGTTCTCATGGTGTACACTGTTGACAAGCTTTTTGAAGTCTATCTTCTTATCTTGACCGAAGACTCTAAGTGTGTAGCCACGATACTCCATTAGTAGTGTTCTTTCGGCATATGCAGCATCTCTTGGATGTATCTTAATGATAGTCGGCTGCGGATCAAATGTAAGTACTAATTTTACCTCAATCCATGCATCAAGGCGATCCTCTAGTGTTTCGGTTTCTTCTTCTTCGGTTAACATATGCAGCACCTATTAATTATTGATAATTAATTATAGCATACCATCATGCCACGTATCAAGTGTCAGTTATTTTAATTGTTGCTAAGTATGCTATGAGCTCAGCTTGAAAAGCACTTATTTGCTCACTATATGAGCCTTGAGAGTGCTGTACGCCCTTAATACTGGCACAATAATACCCACGTTCATCTTTCCAGGAGTATATTTCAATCGGGTTGATCGTAATTTTATGTGTATTACTCTTGCTCATAATTTAGGATCTCCTTCCTTTCGTGTGAGTGCAAACATAGTTTTATTAGCACGTTTCTCTGCGCACTGGTACATGCCAATACCTGACTTGCAGATATTTGCGTGTTGTTTCATATAGTTACCCAGCTTCCATGCATTAGTAATCTGCTCATTTTTGATATGTACTTCATGCGCAGATGCCCACTCACATATCTCACCAGCAGAAAATTGCTTACCCTCAAAGTTGCTGGAATGTTCACCTTTGTAATATTCAGCGAAGTCCTTTAATCCTGATAACGTCCAATCAGCACCAGTCATAGAGTTTTCGGTCTTAAGGTTAAGTGCTTTCGGTATCCAAGATCCTTCTATTCCAAAGACATGTGCCATCATCATTAGTGCTTGCTCGTAGTTTGCAAGTCGATGCGTAGCCCTAAAGTCAAAGTCCCACTGCCTCTGTGCTATGGATAGGTTTAAGAATTTATGTATGACAATCAGTTGATGGGCTATCCATCCAACTCGACCACCACCTAATGCCATCGTTCTTTTAGGCCAATTCGCATCATGTCCACCAGTAGAAGCAATGGCTTCCATCTGGAATATCGCTGCTCTCTGCAATATATCCACGTTGTGGAAAGGTTGTGCCATACTAGTAATTGCAAATGTGGCAGTCACAGGTAACGATGCAATTTCGTTGGTTGTATACAGTTTCCTGACTTCAATCCGTGGATCAGGCTCAGTAATTAGACGACACATCTCATCACTTAGGCGTTGCTGATAGTCTTTTGAGTCTCCTTTGAACGCTACATTATCCAGCACAAAGAGTCCACCTCTACCAGTTACACCTGCATACCAATCCTTGATATCTCTGGTCATGTTAGTCAATCGAGGTTTACCGCATATTATTTCTTGACGTAACCCGTAAAGTGAAGATTTGCCCGAACCAGCTTCCCCGACGATGAGTTCAACAGGTAATTGAGTACCATTCCATCTAAATAACCACGGCGAAGCATAAAAAAGTAGGGCTGCAAGAATCTTAGATTGTTCCTTACTTGCAGACATTCGACTAGTAGGTGTATCACTATCCACGGTAAAATTGAATCCATCAATGACCTCACTCCATAACATTTTAAGTGGCTTATCCACATCTTCAATGAGACGCCTTTCAACTTCTTTATGATCCAGTGGCTCAACTTGGTTTTGCTGGAATAAAATGCCATTTGAGCCATTCTCACATATGATGAACGGCCTCTCTGCGTGTGGAGTAACCATTACATAATGCGTGTCTGATAATTGGTATGCAATATTGTTTGGCATCTTTTCAGGCCGAGTAATTACCTTATGTGTGCTCGTTTCTTCCATACCAGGTTCGCCACTGAACTGTGAAGCTAACCATTGGATTAACTTTACATCAGCTGGTCCAACACCATATTTCCTATACAAGTATCCACCGAATGCTGTACCATGCAATGCTACTCTGGGGTCATTCAGGTAGACATCCATCAGAGTGTGTGTCTGCTCATCAAAGTAAAAGATATCGCCTGAATCCCTATTACGTAGACGTTTACCTTTAGATTCTAACTCCATAAGAATAGACAATGCAATATCTTGTATATCTTTACGTGTATGCTTACCAGATTGCAATTTTGAATTAATAAACAGCTTAGCATTAGGATGCTGTGGAAAAGCTGTGCGCTTCTTACGACATGCAGATATTAAACCACCGAGTTGTTTACCACTGCGTGCTACAATGTAATCGTCTAGTCCGATCTTTCTACCGTCTGAATAACCTGGTAAGACCAACTGGCGGATATGATCAATTGCTACACCTCTATAACGTAATTCATATCCTAATGCAGCTGCAGCTCTTTGTACATCATGCGCAACACCTTCTTTGTCGCTGTCGTATATGATAATGACACACAGCCTACGGCGTATTATAAGATTGACTAGGTCTTCGAAACCCTCGGCAGTTGCGCCAGATTCTTGCATGATTAACTTATTAGTATCACCACTTGGAAGTGTGGCTTTTATCATCTTCCGCTGCTTAAGTTCGGTCAGTTGTGTATTCGCGGGTATTAAGAGATTCCTGACTCTCCAACTATCTACACCACCTAAACCTACGCAGGGCAGACCACTTGCTACAGCACTCGCAGCTTTCTTTTCACCTTCGGTAATGATTATATAGTCTGCTCCGGAATCAAGTAACTTGGTCAGACCTTTTGGAAAGTATATATGGCTGGATTCATCTTTTATACCCATATACTTTACTTTGACAGTGGTACCTAACATCTTTATGCGGTAGTAAGGTATAGATTTACCCTTGATGTCAAAGTAGGGTATAATATATCCATCTGGTATTTGTCCAGTAATTGGATAACCTGTAGCTGCCAATTCTACAGGTGTAACGGCTCTAGCAGCAATATCATTTACTGTTAGACCTGATAAGGTAAGATCTTCTATTGCGGAAGTACTGAGACTCATTATTATTCCTCGTTATTAACAAATCCTGCCTTACGGTGGTATTCAAGCGACTCACAACCGATACCCGAGGATGAATATCTGATAGGAATTGAACCTATCCACCGTACGACAGAAATCTTTATTACCACTATTATATATTAGTCCCTAGAGGCAAATCAAGAGTTGCAACTAAACTCTTTTTCCTGTTCATCAAACCATTCAAGGATCGTCTTGAAATCTTTACGATCCCTATCACGTCTAATTTCGTGAGTGAATTCCTTACAGAACTTGTTTATAGCGCGCCTTACTCTGGCAATTTCACCGCCATGTATATTCATAGGCATTAAGAAGTTACCCATGTAATAATACAATCGACCCTTTTGCATAGTATTTGCGCGTACATCTGGAAGTAATGTAACATCATCACCCCACTGTGGAAACCCGTCATCTTTACCCATGATTACTCCTCAATTTCACTATCCATACATTGCTGTGTGATACTATCACGCTGTTCATCACTTAATTCATTTGTAATGTCCTTAGACCCGAAGTATATGAATACATTTTGAATCTCTGCATCACATCCAGGATAGTCATCCGTCTGGCCTTCAGCAGGCTGATAATCGTAATATACCGTAATGCCTAACTCGGTGTCAAATTTTATTGTCATATCAAATGTCATCTTCCCAGTCACATTCATTACATGTTAGCTTATTCTTTACGCATGGACTACAAGGAGGATTACCCATATGACATCTACAACCTTCTACATCTGGAAACTCTAGCTTACCATCGCAATCAGACTCTGGACATGTATCACCTTCTTCGAACATTAACGCCATGAGGTATTCTCCCACGGGAAGACATACCATAGATGGTTAGTCGTGCGATCTATGACACTTCCATAGTAGTCTACAAGACCATCGAGGGTATGAGGTACATCAGTGTATGCTACAGCTACTTTTAAGTTACCTGAAAACACATCAGCGTACGCAGGTTTCACAAGACGCATTGTCTTACCAGAGTCACAGATGTCATCTACAATAAGGATATTCGTTTCTTTAAATGCCAGATCCTGATATTTAGGCATCACCGTATTACCGTCACGTGTCTGCATCATCAGACAGTCCATAGGTACTTTGAAATGGTGACTGAACTTAACCGCCATATCGAGACCACCGCGACCTAAGCCTATAATACGATCTGGGGTGTAATTATCCTCAATCATCTGACCAAGAACCTGCTTGTATAAAGCGTGTATGGTAGTGTAACCTACTCTATTCTGCTTGTTCATTACTTATCCCAAGGTGGTTTGTTACCACTATACAATTTACGTTTGTCTGGTTCAGGTATCTTCTTAACACCTGCATTCATTAATTTGATCAGCTTAAAGACGCCTCTACCCTCTTTACCCTTACGGACTATCCATTTGCCTGTGGAAGGCCAGAAGTCTGCTACCAACTCACCACTACCTACTATCAGATGAGCACCACCATTCTTTGAAGAAAACGGTATTCCCGTCTTTGTCAATATGTCAGTGGATGACTGAGTATTTGAAGCACGTTTAGTCTTCTTATACTCAGTCATATCTCTATACATGTCACCCATATCGCCCATTACTTATGCTCCCCTACTTCCGGTACAAGATGGAAAATTATTACATCCATAGAAGGTACCAAATTTACCTGTCTTTTTTGAAGTTCCTCCACCACACTTAGGGCAACCACCTGCTCCATGAGCCCCTCTGATATTCGAGACTACCTGTGGAATACCAATTGTTGCACCATGTTCATCAATGATACCTTCGTCATACTGTGTAGCTAGATCGGCATCCTTATATCTTTCATAATGCTCCAATTGAGCATCAGCCATATCTAGTGCATAATCAGCCATATCACCCATTATTCATCTCACTGGCAACTATTTCGCGAATGACATCTTCCAGTGTAGGTGGTTGGGGTGTTGCTTTACCGATATTACGTTCCTGTACATGAATACCGAATCCCTCTAGACACTTACGGCAAACATCCATTTCCATCCCGTCAACAAAATTATGTACAGATGAAGAATTCCGTACTATTCTATTTGAATAACATTGCGCACTGACACCTACACGCCATAATTGACCATTGAAGTCATCAACACCTTCGGTTATTGTCGTATCGCACTTGTCACACTTCCGAATTGTTTCAATACTCATTGCATACTCCTGCCTGCTTCAGTTATTAATGAACTGCTTTCCGGCTACGCCTACTATCACACTGTGACGGGATACTCGCCAGCTCCTTGCTATCGCTAGAGCTATTGGTGATTTTTTAGCTGGGCACCATTTAAAGATACATCATAGACACTGACCACAGATATCTACTTCATCTACCCCAATCGCCTGAATGAAATCGAATCATTCCACCGTACTAACAGATGAGGAATCGAACCTCCACACTGGTTAGGAAACACTCACTCGGTCGAATCCGCTTGTTCTGAGTACCAAATGTTATCGCGTGACTGCGCATTATCGCCTCAGCGGCAGAGTGTTTCCTAATTCTTAATCGCCAGAGACATCATCACCATTATGCGTGATTTCTTCTACTCCGGGGCTAGCTAT
>NVWB01000024.1 GCA_002733575.1 Blastopirellula sp.
ACTGTGTGAACTGAAGCCCGCCTGCCGCCAAACCATCGAGATTCGGCGTTTCGATCTCACTGCCATAGCAGCCCAAATCGGAGTAACCCATGTCATCGACCAGCACAAATATCACGTTGGGCTTGTCTGCTGCATGACTGCCTGCCGCCTGAGTGAACGACACCATGAGTGCCGCAATTACGATTGATAAGTATCTTTTATTCATAATAAATTCTCTTCTTAATTAATTAACCTTACAGCAATTTTAAGTTTGTCTTCTGTTGACCATCTAAGTGTTTCTTCTCAGATCACCGTCTACTTGTGATTTAGTTTGAGATGATTTTTATTATAGCTGGAAACCAACTAATCTGGAATTGCCTCATTCGGGTCAATGTCCTCACCTTCCCAATTGGCGACTCCATTTTCATAGATGAGTATCCTCTTGGCACTACCTGGAACTGGTTTTTTGTTGATTTTTGGAAGCTGTTTTCTCAACGCCAGTTTTTCTTTCGCGTATCGTGTGTCAGCTGCCAAATTCGTAAATTCGTTCGGATCATTGATCATGTCGTAGAGTTCTTCCGAACCATCCGCATATTGAATGTATCGCCACTTTTCGGTGCGTACGCCGTGGTTGTCGTGATTGTCTGTAGTAATTGCCGGGCGGGTTCTTGACGCGTTTGCGTCTTTCAATTGAGGAATCAAGCTAAGGCCTTCTAGGTGTTCTGGAATCTCCAACCCACACAATTCACTCAGGGTGGGGTACATATCTAGAAGTTCCACAGCGCGAGGGGAATTTTGGCCTGACTTGACGCCTGGTCCAGCGAAAATCAAAGGCACTCTCGCGGAGCGATCCCACAGCGTGTTCTTTCCTGTGATTTGTTTTTCGCCTAAGTGATAGCCGTGATCAGACCACAGAACGACAATGGTGTTGTCGGCCAGATTGTTTCGTTCTAGCGCATCTAGTACTCGCCCTACTTGGCTATCGATAAAACTTACACTGGCCAGGTAAGCCTGTACGATTTTCATCTGTTCGCCTGCTTGCAGTAAAAACTTTTGACGCGGTTCTGGCAGCTTCCAATGCAAGTACCAACTAAATCGCGGAGTATCTTTACGATCATCCAACAGCATGCGAGGCAATATCACTTCGTCTTCTGGATACATATCAAACCACTTCTGCGTGGCAAGTAGCGGCACGTGAGGCAGTGAAAAACCGACCGCCATAAAGAAAGGGTCTTCCGGCTTTTTATCTAACTGTTCGACAGCCCAACTTGCGGTCTTCCAGTCTTTGTGGTCCGAATCTTTGAACGGATAGACGGCCCAATCCATGCCGTTACCGCCACGAGGCGTCGCCACACGTTTCTCTTTTGGCCTTAAGCCTGGATCAGTCTTGCCTACGACATCAAACTCTTTCACGCCCAAGCTGTTCCAATTTCTCCCGTGGTAAATTTTTCCCACGGTAGAAGTCTTATAGCCAGCATTCGAGAAATGTTGCGGCAATGTCACCAGATCTTTTAACTCATCCACCGTGCGGAACCATGGAGCCAAACCATACACCCCGGTCGTCGAGGGCCGTAGCCCAGTCATTACACTGGTCCGAGACGGATTGCAAATAGGTGCCTGACAATGCGCGTTGGAAAACAAAGTTCCCCGATCCGCCAATGCGTCGATGTTGGGCGTCTTCACCTGCGGATGGCTATCTAAACAGCCGACCCAGTCATTCAGATCATCGATCACGATAAAGAGTACATTGGGAGGAGCCGCATGGCAGATCGACACCGTGAGTGTCGCTATCAATATTGATAACCATCTATTCTTCATTACAATCTCCTCTCAGTATCGGTAAGCAGCGTCAAAACTTCTTGAATCAAAACATTGGCTCGCGCATTTCACTGTTCATTTTCTCCCACAGGGCCACGAGTTCGGCCAGACGATCAGGATTGGCCTTGGCCAGGTTCTTCTCCTCGGAGATATCTTTCGACAAGTCATAGAGTTCCCATTGTGCTTTACCAATGTTCTTTTTGTTGCCCATGCGTACCAGTTTCCAATCGCCGTGTCGTAAACCGGCCTTGCCACCTTGTCGCCAAAACAGGGTTTCGTGCGGTGTGCCGGTGTTCTTTCCGGTGAGATAAGGTACCAGATCGACGCCCTCGATTTGTTTTGGGGCAATCGCACCGGCTAACTTGGCCGCCGTTGCGTAGATATCGAGCGAACTGACTGGTTTGTCGTACACCTTGCCTGCTGGTAAAGAACCTTTCCACTGAACCATAAACGGCACGCGTAAGGCACCTTCGTACATCGAACCTTTTTCTCCTTTCAGAGGCAAGTTCGAGGAAGTCAACTCACGAGTCGGGCCGCCGTTGTCACTTACGAAAAAGACCATCGTGTTCTCTTCGATTCCCGATTTCCTCAATTGTTCCATAACCGCTCCAACGCTGTCATCCATGTTCGCCAACATGGCGGCAAAAATCCGGCGGTGGATATCTTCGATGTGAGAGAATTTCTCCATGTAAGCATCCGCCCCTTGAAGCGGGCTGTGAACTGCGTTGTAGGCGAGGTACAGAAAGAAGGGCTTGTCATCGTGTCGATCAATAAAATCAACCGCTTCACGTGTGAGTGCATCGGTCAGGTATTCGGTTTCTACAACTGGTTGTCCGCCACGTGTGATTGGGTTGTCGGCATCGTAGTCTGGCTCGTTGCCGCCCATGTGATCGGTGTAGATGAAATCTTTGTTGCCAATCCAACGACCCTTTGCACCACCGGGAAGCGTTTTGCGACGCAACATCGTGGTGACTCCTTTGTAAGGAGGCGGCACGAAATAATGGCCTTCGTGCATGAACCCAAAGAACTCGTCAAAGCCATGCCGAAAAGGATGATAGGCCGCAGTGCCACCTTGGTGCCACTTGCCAATGATGCCTGTTGTGTAGCCAGCATTTTGCAGGGTCTCGGCAATCGTGACTTCTTTCGCTGGCAGACCGATAGTTGGGTCTTCGTTGCGATGGCCAATCGGGTTGTTCTCATAACCGAATCGCGTAGGAATCCGACCCGAAAGTAAGCCAGCGCGGGAAGGACTGCAATTGGGGCCAGTCACATACCCGTTGGTGAAACGAACGCCATTGTTGGCAATCGAATCAATGTGAGGCGTGGGGATTTCCGCATTACCCTGACAGCTAAGTTCGCCATAACCGAGGTCATCCGCAAACAGCACAATGATGTTGGGTTGATCGGCAGACAGGATGTTCTGCACACAGCATAAGACAAGCAGGCCGAAGATGGCAGATTTCAACTTCATATTTATCTCTCGTAGCAATTAGGGTTCATGTTATCTCAATCATAACCCATAAAACATCGAGAGTTTTTCATCTCTGTCTAAAATGTGCGTTTTGCAGGAAGAAAGAATGAAATTGTGCCACAAATTATTTCATTCGATTCGTCTGTCCGCAATATGCTAGAATGCTAGGGCTTAATTTTATCGTCAGGGTTTCCTCTGCGGTAGCGAAGCGGAACTTAATGTTTGCCTACATTACATTTGGGAAGAGCTGCCTTGAATTTTGACACTCCGGCATCCGTGACCTGCGTGCCGGTGAGGTTCAAGAAATTCAGACTGGTCAAGCCTTTCAGATGTTCTAGCCCGGCATCCGTGATCTGCGTGCGATGGAGGTTCAGGCTTTTCAGACTGGTCAGATCTTTCAGATGTTCCAGCCCAGCATCCGTGATCTGAGTATCGTTGAGATACAGAGTTTTCAGATTGGTCATGCCTTTCAGATGTTGCAGCCCGGCATCCGTGATCTGCGTGCCGTTGAGCCACAGGGAATTCAGACTGGTCAGGCCTTTCAGGTGCATCAATCCCTCATCCGTGATCTGCGTGTCGTAGAGGCTCAGGCTTTTCAGACTGGTCAAGCCTTTCAAATGTTCCAGTCCCGTTCCCATGATCTGAGTGTCCCTGAGGTTTAGGTAATTCAGACTGGTCAAGCCTTTCAGATGTTCCAGGCCGGCATCCGTGATCTGAGTGCCGGTGAGGTACAGGTTTGTCAAGCTTTTCAAATGTTCCAGTCCCGTTCCCGTGATCTGCGTCCCGCTGAGGTTCAGGTTTGTCAGACTGGTCAAGCCTTTCAGATGTTCCAGCCCGGCATCTGAGATTTGTGTTTCTTGAAGCCACAGGGCTTTCAGACTGATCAGGTCTTTCAGATTTTCCAGCCCGGCATCCGTGATCTGCGTGTGGCTGAGACTGACTTCAATCACCTCACCTGATTCGTTGAGCGAGACCTTGCCGCCATTCTCCAAAACCCACTCGACCGCCAATTTCTTCTGCATGGCCGCCAGCCTCGCCTGATAAAGGCTCACACTCAGCGGCACGAGTAGGACGCAAAGCAGCGTCACTATAATCAATAGGGTACGCATACTAAAACGGAATTTGGAACGCCCCTCTCGATTCTTGGACGAATCCCCTTTTGGTTCTCTGACCACGTCACGCGGTTGAGGTGTTGTGCTTTTATTTTGGTTATCAGGCTCGTTCATCATCTTTTATTACCCGGGATTTCCATTTGGAATTACCTGGAACTACTCCTGGCTTGGAATGCCGCTTATTATAACAGCATGTGCCCCCCCGCGTCGAACGCGACGATTTTTCGACACTTCTCACTGAACTCCACCACGAATCCAAGCTCTCTGTGTCCTCCGTGCCCTCTGTGTTTAAAACTTCTTTCTTGGTGCCTTTGTGTCTTCGTGCGAGAATTTATTGATGCCGGTTTTTAGATTGTCTCTCGATAAAGAAATGGAATCGATAAACTGAATTCCCGAACTAAATCAACCCGTCTTGATCAGTTTGATGGTCGACTGGCAGCGGAGTACACCTTGAAATTTGCAACGGGAACGGGAACGGTATTGATTTTGAATCCTATCACACCAAAATCTCCATCTGCCTTGTAGACTTGTTGCCATTTTGTCGATCCGAACTCGATTCCACCGGAGAACGATGCACCAATTTGGCTAGGTGGAATATCAACGGCACGGACTTCATTAAGATAGAACTGAGCCTCCCCAATCATTGAACCTGATGTTTCGGATCGAATTTCTACAGGAACTTGCATGGTAAGTTCGTAGCGATCTCCGAAATATGCAACCGAATTGAACAAGGGAACATTTTCTTTTCCATAGGTGATGAAGTGCCGACAATCAGAATATATCTGATCCATTTGCATCGCTGGTTCAATTTGTGAAACTCCCTTTGCCGCGAATTCTTGGTGGTCATGCCTTAGGTAATAGCTATGACCAATGAAACCAAAGAAAAGTATCCCCCAAAGGCACGGGATAAGCAGAAACCCGACAAGAGGAAATGCTATTAGAATATAAATTAGTTTGCGATTAACCATGATTGACTTTTAACCGCAATTCGAGCGATGAGATAACTTCTCTGTTTGATAATTATTGAGATTAGAGGGACAACTGAGTTCGCGGTGCGATGAGCGACGATGAATAATAAAAGTGGTAGTAATTCCCCTTTTGCCTCGAATCGCCCTCAGCGTTATTACCCGATATCAAAGGGTACGGCAGAGTGAAATTAATAATCTGCTAAAACCACCAACCGGAGCGGAGCATGAGAGTTCCGTCCATATCGAGTTTGCTTGGGTCGTTGCGGTATTCAAATTTACGACCAAAGATGTAGCCGATTTCTAAGAACGATTTTCCGCCCCCGTTTCGTTTGCGTTCGAGCCCTATTAAGAATCGATAGTCGGTCAGGGTAAGAAAGTCTTTGCTGTCAATTGGATGTTCAACAGCCCAGGTGCCGCCACCGACTTCGCCTGAGATGTACCACCAGTCTTCGTAATTAGGGCCGTGGCTCCAAAGCTGTAAGTAGCGAGGTCGTGGGAAAATTAATTCCAGGCGATGATCGTCGGTAAAATCCCAAATCAACCCAACCGCTGGCAATATCTTGTAATCATCTCGATTTAAATAGACCGCGCCCATGATTAATTGAACTTCTGGAGACCAATTATAAGCGGCAAAGGCCATACCGCTGATTCGTAGGGCATCACTATCGTTATTTTGGAAGTCGGTGTAATAGCCAGCAGTGACCGACATGAAGACGCCCCATTGTTGATTAAGTTTAGTTATCCAGCGTGTTGTCAGATAAACGTCATACAAAGTTGCCGGGGCTTGAAAAGACTCTGGCCCTACTAAAAAGTGCATGCCATAGCCGGGCGTAATCATCAAAGGCGATTGACGAGTTGGGTGCGGAAAACCAAAGGAAGCGGTGGCCAAAACATCGGTCATGCCAATGTTATCTCCGCTGCCTGCAATCCAGGTGCTATCTAACGACACCGTTTTTAAATAGCCCGGCTTGTGATCTGCTAATTTTGGCCGTGATAAAAAGATTTGATCCTCATCGAGATACAGTCCATCTTGATCATGGATGCTTGAGGAGTAGTTATTTAATTCAGGCGGTAAAATTTCAGCGGGGAGTGAGAGAGTTGAGTTTTGTTGACTGAGTCGAAAAATAGGTTGACTACCATCATAGGTAAACTTCGGGATGTCTTCTGGAAAGACATTGGTTGCAGGAAGAGGATTTACCTGGCGATCTAAGATGCCACCATGAATCGTGCGGAAATCTCGCTGCGCCCAACCTTGAGATTGTGCATGAACTATCGTGGGAAACACGATGGCAACAGCGAAGAGAATCGGCAGATACTTCACGGGGAACAACATTCGGCTTTCTGGTAAAGAAGCAATAAACATAGATTAAAATTTAAAACCAGATCGCAGCATAAGCGTGGCATCCAAGTCTAAGTCGGCCAAGGTGCTTTCATAGATGATCTTTCGAGACCACACATATCCGATCTCAAAAAATGCGACTGATTGATTGACTTGAGTGGATTCCATACCAAAGAAGACACGGTAGTCATTGATGTCGATCCGATCACCTACTTCGTCCATGGCCATAAAATCATAGCGTTTGATGGTCCAGCTACCGCCACCATACTCGCCTCCGACATACCACCAAACGTCTCTGTTTCCAAAAGTGCCCCAGTATCTCGAAAGTCGAGGGTAAGGGAACGTGATGTCGTAGCGTGAATGTTTATTAGGTTGCCAGAGAACCCCTACGACGGGAAGTAATTTCGTTGTCATGCGATCAAGATAAACGACTCCTCCTTTGAGTGTTGCCGTAGGAGTTAGCGCCACGTTGGCTACCGCCAGACCTTGATATCTGACACTACGACTGGTGATGGTGTTGAAGTCAGAGTATGCACCAATTCGCAAACCGAGCTCGGCCCAAAGTCTCGGTGAGAGATGGGGATCCCAACTTCCGTCAACGTAAGCACTGTATGCATTCGCGGGTAAATCTTGTACGCCATTAGATGGGCCGTCCCACAAATGCAAGACAAAGGCAGGTGTTACACGCAAAGGTGCATCGGTATGTAAGAAATTAGGGAACAACGCGGTAGTTGAAAAATCAAAATCATGCGTTTGCAAAGCATCAGGATCGGTATCCAACTTGGGTAACCACGTGAAACGAAACGACACGTTTTCTAAAAAACGCTCGTACGGAAATTTGGGTAAACCGGTATTTCCGTAAGGCTGACTATAAGGTGGAGGCGGCTGTGTGTACAACGGCGGTGGCTGCTGAGGATAATAAGCCGGAGGCCCTGTGCCAAAACCTGTAGAAGCAGGCGGGTAACTGGTGGGCGGAGGATACGTGCCAGGGTAACTGGCCGGAGGCAACGAGGGCGGAGCATAGATGTTGGAAGCCGATGACGAATAAGGATCCCAGGCTCCAATCGTGCCACCTAAACCACTAGGTGCCGCGCCAATCGGAGTAGGCGCAACAGCGCCAGGGTTTTGATAAGCAGTGATAGCCGGCGTGTTGATCGTGGAAGGAGGTTGCACGGTTTGTGCGTACGATAACACAGGTAAACCACATACGGCGAGGCATATACTCGCAAATTGAATTCGTGTTTTTTCCACGATTTTCTCAAGCCTACAGCTAAAAAGGTCGATCTTTAAAAGTTGGAATCGCGGCAAATAAGTACCAATCACCGAACATTGGGTCAAGGTCGATTCTATTTGGAATCGATAAGCGACCATTAGCAGGTCCGCTAGCAAAAAAGAAAAAACGCCCGGCAAGGTGTTCTTACCGGGCGTTTTGCGTGAAGTCGCAGTATCAACTTGCTCTCAAGCTGCATGCAATGATTGCAGCAGCAGGATCAAGTGTTTGGCCTTATTTTCCAGAAACGATGATAGCACGACCAGAAGATTTTGCTTCCAGCAATTGAACTTGCAGCGGAGCCACTGGATCATTTCTCGAAATGGCAAGCGTCAGGCGATGTTTGCCTTTCTTCCAATTGATCTTCATCTGCTTCTTGATCGGAGTAGGGCTTTCATCGACCCAAATGGCGATACCCTTGATGTTTGCAAACTCTAACACGATTTCACCGGCGGTGGTCACGTCAAATTCTGCTCTGACAAACGAGAGCAAGTCTCCATTGCGATGTGGTTTAAATGTTGGCAAGCCATCAATGGGCAACTTTCCAGAAACCATTGCATACTCGGTTACCCACTGGAAGGCAGGGTCGTCTGTCGCTGCAATGTCGGTTGAAGTCCGATTGAGTCGCCCGTTGGCTGCATTGCTGTAAGGCAATACTTTCCAGCGTCTGACGAACTTGCGGCTGTCGACTCCATAAGGGCCTTCTTTCCCGAGTTCCGAGATAAACCGGACAAGATCAACAATCTCGGCACGCGTCAACGAATCCATAGCGCCATCAGGCATCAGTGATCGCCCTTCTTTTTCTCGTTCGATGGAGTCGAGAGGAATCGTAATCTGTCGATCTTCGGCGTCTCGCAACACGAGATCGGTATCCGTTCTACGAACTGGAATTCCACTCACCACTTGCCCTGCATCGGTCAGTATGATTAAGGAATGAAAATTCTCCTTCACCTTGGCACTAGGACGTAATAATGATTCGACAATGTAATCGACCGGAGCACTTGCCCCGAGACTGATCATGTTAGGCCCGACTACGCCGCCAGCTTCGCCGATTGCATGACACTTCAAGCAGCTCAATTCCTTTCGGCGGTAGATTAATTCCCCTTTGGCAGGGTCGCCAGATTTAACTGCGGCTTGAGTGATTTCTTTCAGTTGTTGATCGGTCCAAACTCGAAGTTCGCTGGTCAGGTTGCCTGATTTTTTCAAAGCTTCTAATAGTTTGGCCGAAGGCGTTGTAGTAGATCTAACAACTCGAATCGCTTTGTTCGAGATATCAGAATCTAGTTTGACATCTTTAAGCGAAGTCGCCAGCATGTCTCCTCCGCCTTTGCGAGAGAGGAATGGATTCAAAACATCTGCGGGGTTCTGATCCGCTGTCATGGTTTTCAACAAATCGACCGCACGTCGAGATCCTAAGATCGGTGCTACGCGACTCATGGCCTCAACAGCAAGTCTTTTTTGTTGATAGGTTTTGCCGGTGATCGCCAATCGATTCAGTTGATTGATGCTCTCCTTGCCTCCGAAGCGAGCCAGGGCATTGATGGCACCGACATGGCTTGGATTCGCCGCATCATTGGATAGATGGGTCACGGTCTCGCGTAGCGATTCCAGTTTCCAGCTTCCAGCCGCTAAAGCGGCCGCTTGAACCAATGCAGAGTTTTTAGAATCAAGTAGTGATGCAAGCCGAGTCAAATCACCTTGCGGTTTAATTTTACGGGCAACGGTAGTCGCCGTGAGTGCTGAAAGCAGTTCGGTACTGCGGGCAGAATTCTCTGCTGCGATTTCAACAATGTGATTAAACAGAATGCCAAGATGCTCGGCGTTTCCACGTTGGGCCACAAGATTCAACAAATGCTTTCGCACATCACTGGATAAGGAATCCTCAGAGATTAACTCTAAGGCAGGCTTCACAATATCTCCACTAGACACCGAAGTAAAGTTGAACAGCCAGTACTGTGGGTTCTTGGCAATATCAATCTCGCCTTGCTCGATGGCAGGCAACCACACCGACTGTAGATCGTTGGCCGCTGTCCACAGGGCGAAGTCAAGTGATTTATCAATGCTGTGCTTATGAGCGTCTGCGATGATTTTCACACTCTCAAGACTAGGATGATCGGCAGCGACTCGGACCGATTCCAAGCGAACACGAGGGTGGCTGTCATTCACACCAGCAGCCAGATACTTGTTCGGTGTCTTTAAATGCTCAAACCACTGCCCACAGACGCGAACCGCTGCGGCTCGCACTTGGGGATTATTGTGATTTAGCAGTTTCGCCAACAACGGTTCGTTGACTACGTCGAGAGATTGATAAACCCAAAGTCCTTCGAGTAGTTGGTGATCGGCAGTTGAATCAGTCTGGTCGAGGTTTGCAATCCATTTCACAAGCTCAGGTAAAACCGCCTTGGCTCCTTTTGATTTGAGAATCAATTTCGCATGCAACCGAACCCATTCTTCCTTGGCTTTTAATGCTTCTAGCAGTTCTGGAATCGTGGAGTTCACTAGATCGCGTTGCTTGACTTTTTCGGCACCTTTACGTGAGACTCGCCAGATGCGTCCATGTGTATGGTCACGGCGTTCATCACGGAAATCAACTTCACCATGTTGAATAATTGGGTTATAAAAGTCGGCAATATAGATCGCCCCGTCAGGGCCCATTTTGATATCAATTGGGCGAAATGACCCATGTTTGGTTTTCAGTAGTTCTTCGGTTTGACGACTTACATAGCCAGAGCCATCTTCTTCCAATATGAATCGACAGACGCGATGGGCACGAAAGTCGGCGGTAATACAGTTGCCTTGCCAGTCATCAGGCAGGTGTGAACCAGAGATGATCTCTAAGCCGCAATACTTGGGGCTGCCAGGGTTCATGCCACTAACGACACGTCTGGCACCGGGCGAAGTGAGAAACACGGCACCAGGAAAGACATAGTTGATCCCTTGTCCACCCGCTCCATCGGTGGCGAAGTTGGCACCCCATTGATCGAAATGATGTCCCCAGGTGTTCACCAGGCCCTTGGCCAAAACGTCTAGTTCCATGGTTTCAGGTCGAAAACGCCAGATACCGCCCCCGTTCAAACGACGAACCCCATGCGGAGTTTCGATATGGCTATGAATATAAATTGATTGATTGAAGTACATCATGCCATCGTGACCCCAGCGGAGCGTATGCAGAATGTGATGGGTGTCTTCGGTTCCAAAACCGGAAAGCACGACCCGTGTTGTGTCCGACTTGCCATCGCCGTTGGTATCTTTTAGGTGTAACAGTTCGGTACTGTTGGCAACATACACGCCGCCATCGCCCGGTAATACACCAGTTGGGATCAGCAGCCCATCGGCAAACACGGTCGATTTTTCGGCTACGCCATCGTGGTCAGCATCTTCCAGCACAATGATTTTGTCGTTGGCAACTTGGCCTGGTTTAATCTGAGGATAGATCGAACTCGATGCAACCCAAAGTCGGCCTTGGGCATCGAAGTTCATTTGAATCGGTTTGGCAATCGCCGGATCAGAAGCATACAGGTTCACTTCAAACCCATCCGCGACGATAAACGAATCACGTTGAACATCTGGGTTGGTATCAGGGATAACTTTGAGGTTGCGTTGTGCAAATAATGCGTTCGGCAGCAATAACCCGACGGCAAGAGCAGTTAGAATGCGGTTCATAGGACGATTATTTCCAAAGTAGGTTGGGTTGTATTGAGGAATGACTTGCAATGGGATGTGCAAATTGGTGTTCTGATTCTTACTTCTGTTTGACAGCTCGTTGTTTCAGCTTGTCAATTTCCAGTTCCTTGGCTGCAATCAATGGATCAAACAGCGGAATCTCGGCCGCGTTGTTGCCTTGTTCATGCTTGCGAAACAGGTAGAGATAGGTCTCGTTTTGAGGTCGATACCGGTAGAAGAAGAGTTCATTCTTTTCCAAGATTGTTTTGCGTAGTTTCTGAACTGCCCCGCTTTGCTTGGAACTCAGTGGAGACGCGATTGAAACTGATTTGCTGTTTTCAGCAAGTTTTGCAAAGGGGAAACTGGCTTCCCAATAACCGTAAGCGGTTAAGTGCAGGCCGTTGTCGGTTAAATTAACTTTCTTGTCTTGATGAAGCTCTAGGTTTTCGCCCAACTGGTCAAACAGGTCAACAAATAAATAACCTCGCTTATAGGCCATGTCTTTGATCGTATCTCGATAAACGGCAAGCCTTGCGTTTTGCTTTGCAGGGTCAGGCAGTGGTGCCGCAAGTTTTTCAAGCGGCGTAGGCGACAACATCACAATGCGCGTCGTGTATTTATCGAGCGAATCAAGCAGCGTGTTGTAGCCAGCTTCAAATTCGGCCAAACCAGCTTTCCCTTGATAGGCCGCGTTGCTGCCATACGATACAAACACCACGGTCGGTTTGACAAGTTCTAGCGATTTTTGCAAATGGGCATAACCTTCTGCGGTATTGCCAAAGCGGGCCCTCGATTCGCCGCGCACATTATCGCCGCTCCAACCTAAGTTTCTAAAAATGATTTTCTTGTTTGGATAGGCCAATGTCAGGCGAGTTTCAATGTAGCCATAGCGTTGTTCTCGTTCGATAAATGTGTTGCCGAGGAAAACGACTCGGTCTCCATCTACCAATTGAAACTGGTCATCTTCCCATGCGCGGGGTATTTTGTTTTCCTGCGCTTGAACTGTCCAAGACAGTCCTAAAAAGAGCAATAGGCTGCAAGCAGAGCAAAAGAGTGATCTTAGAAACACTATGAACTCCAAGAGTGTAAAGTGAAATTATTATTTAATACCTGAAAACAAGGTCATCTATTCTACCGCAGTCCGTTTGCTCGTACCACTATTCCAAGTGAATGAAATAAAAGTTTTCGCAAGCAACGAATGAATTCGGGCAGGTTCCGCCCCATAAACTAGGCAGGAAGCTGAAAGAAATGCTACAATAATGAAAGTCGCTTATCTATTACGACCTGGAGAACTTCATGCTGATTGCTAAATGCCCTGAATGCCACGACCCGATTCGAATCCCAGAATTGGCCACCGAAGCCTCGCGCGCTTGCTGTCCTTGGTGCCAACAGACGTATTACTTAGCTGACGTGTTTGAAACACTGCCTCCGGTAGTTGAAATCATCGAAGGCCCCGGCAGTGACCAGAGCCGCGTCAATCAAGGCGGCATCAATGCAGAAATTGTTACCAGGGATAGTGCGGCAAGTTATGGGTTGGTGAGCGATGCATCACCCGCTTCTGACTTCAACTTTCAAGAGAGCAAATCAACAGGTTCCAGCGGCGCCCCAACGGCCAAAATTAAACGATCTGAACGCAGGCCAAGAAAGCAATCCTCGGGCGCATTTGAATTTGTAAAAATCATCGGTGGTGGTGCTGCTGGTTGTATTATCGCCGTATCGGTTGTCTGGTACGGTTTTGGCAAACAAATGGGCTTTGAAGATAATCTTCCTGGCTGGACCTATGTGATTGTACCTAAGAGCGTCTGGACCGAAGCGATGATTGAAGCGGCCAGCAATGCGAACCCTTCCCCTGTTGCAAATGATCTTCAATCGCAAAAACAACCTGCAAAAACAATCAAACCAGTTGAACCACTTGAACCAGGAATCAGTCAAGACTTAACCAATCTCGTCGAAGATCTCTCACTAGAACTCGGCCCTATCGGAGCCGAAATTCCAACACCCGAAGAAATTGAAGCGGCCAATAGTATTGAAGTAGTAAGTGACGAAGAAGATACAGAAGAAAAAGAAGCTGAAGAGCCTGCTGAGGATGAATGATTTCTTGAGTAATTATTAAATTCCGTATTCTGACTATTTACGAAAAGAGATCTTTTTAATCCATTTTTTCTCAGTCCCGTTAGGGACGATATCATGTAGCCAGGGGATTCATCCCCTAGAATCAAAGCACCAGGAGTCCAGAAAGCCCCAGCGGGGCGATATCGAATAAATTAGATGGTTGGGCATCTGATTTTCTGAGTTAAAGATCTGATTTGTGGCTCATTGAAGCAATATCGCCCCTAACCGGGGCTTAGATGAGACATGCCTTCCATCTCCAGGGGATAAATCCCCTGGCTACACGATACAGTCCCTCCGGGACAGAAGGTTCCACAGCATGCTAGAGTTATTTCAACCAATTCTCTATCGCATTCACCAGTGAATTCTCCACCGAGATATTACTCTTCAAGGAACTGTCCAGCGCTCTTTCTGTCTTCACGCCATTTCCGGTGCGTACGAGTATCGCCGCACAACCGGCATTGAGCCCTGCTTCTAAGTCAGACCTTTTATCGCCAATCATTACGCTTTTTGATAAGTCGATATTCATTTCAGCAGCGGCTGTTAGGAACATACCCGGCTCCGGTTTTCGGCATTTACAGGCTTGCTGATACGCCGGCACGATTCCCTCAGTGTGATGAGGGCAATGATAATAAGCGTCGACATGGGCGTCTGCCTCTTGCAGTAACTCATCCATTCGATGATGAATCTCTTTCAGCGTTTGTTCTGTATACATGCCTCGTGCAATGCCTGATTGATTTGTCACTATGATCACCGGCACCCCAGCTTGGTTCACCCGGGCAATCGCTTCGGCGGCACCTGGTATCAGTTGCAACTTCTCAGGTGAATCAATGTACCCCGTGTCAATGTTGACTGTGCCATCTCGATCTAGAAACAACGCGGCATTGGGCTTCAGGTTACTTTTCGAAGTGTCAGGCATAAAGATTGTGTTAATCTATAAAGGAATCAATGGAAATCAAGTGAACTTTGGTTATAAAAGAAGATGAGACTCAGTTTAATAAGAAATCGTCTCACGCCCAACCTCAACTTGGTTCAGGTTATAGGAGATAAACGTGTTATATGCTCAGAATAATCAGAAAACCAGGCAACGGTCCGGCTAAAAACAAGGTATCTTTTCAATCTAATAAATTGATCTATTGCGATAATTCTGACCTTGTGTTTGGACATAATATTGGGTGCCACTGGCTTCGCCAGTGTTGAATTAGAGTTATGGTCGTAATTACAATACTTCGCTGAATTCAAGAAAAGGGATTGATCGATCATTTTTATAAAAATCAGAAATACTACACTTCACACTGGCAGAGCCAGTGGCACCCGATGACGACTAACTGCGATTGTACTTCGTCCTAGCTTACGCTTCGCGCTTGAAATTGAATACGACTACAAACATCTTGGCATCCACATGGCAAAATCTGAAAAAACAAAACGTAGCAAAAAGATTTCTCCAGCAAAGCCGGTAAAGCTTTCTCGTGAAAACGATGCCGCTTGGCGGGGAGCCTTACAAGATCGAGATCAAGGCTGGTTAGAGTTCAACCGCCGTGTCCTGCACGAAGCTTTGGACACTCGCACGCCGCTGCTGGAACGCGTGAAGTTTTTAGCCATCTTCTCATCGAATCTCGATGAGTTTTTCATGAAACGAATTGGGATACTGCGAATTCGCAGCATTGCCGAACCACTTCGATCTCAGTCGATTGGACCTGACAGTATCAAGCAGAGACTCCAAGGACTCCGCGCACAAATCGTCCCCTTATATCAACAACAGGCCGATTGCTTCAAAAACGAGATATTGCCCCAGTTGGCGGCCAACAACATTCACCTAATGAACTGGGACGATCTGAGTGAATGGCAGCGTGAGAAAGCGAGCGACTTTTTTCTCAAAAATGTCTACCCGGCTTTGACCCCGTTGGCACTCGATACAGGACATCCGTTTCCGTATATGTCGAACTTGTCGACCTCACTGGGCTTCGTGCTACGTGTGCCGGAGTCGGATGAAAACTTGTTTGCCAGGGTCAAGGTACCCAACATTCTTCCGCAATGGATCTCACTGAAAAACGACGAACACTCTGGGCTGTTTTATGTCAGTCTGCATGATTTAATTCATCATAATGCCGACAAGCTTTTCCCAGGTATGACCATCGTTGACTCGACTCCGTTTCGATTAACCAGAAACGCCGAAGTAGAACTCGACGATGATGACGAAACCGAAAGCATTCGCTCCATCGTTACCGAAGAATTACGCCAACGAAAATTTCAGCCAGTGGTTCGACTGGAACTGGGTGAGAACCCAAACGCTTGGGTACGTGATTTATTGATGCGACAGTTTGATTTAAGCGAAGATGACGTTTACGAACTTGCTTCCGAACTCGATTACCCTGGCCTTTTGCCAATTGCCAATCTTGATATCAAACACTTGCGTGATAAACCTTGGAACCCTATTGTTCCGGCGGTGTTATCAGGCGAAGAGGCTGATATTTTTTCGGTCATCAAAGGGGGAGACTTGTTGGTCCATCACCCTTACGAATCGTTTGATGCGAGTGTTGAACACTTTATTCGCTCTGCCGCCCATGACCCGAAAGTGGTTGCGATCAAAATGACCGTGTATCGCGTGGGTGACGATACGCCGTTTGTGCAATCGTTGATTCAGGCGGCGGAAGCTGGCAAGCAAGTCGCCTGCTTGATTGAACTGAAAGCCCGTTTCGATGAAGAACGCAACTTGCACTGGGCCAAAGAACTTGAGAAGATTGGCGCTCATGTAGTTTACGGAGTATTAGGGCTAAAAACGCACACAAAAATTGCAATGGTCGTCAGAAAAGAGTCCGACGGCATGCGTTGCTACGCACATATCGGCACCGGCAACTATCATGTGAAAACCGCTCGACTGTATACCGACGTCGGACTGTTTACCTGTGACCCTGTGATCACCAACGACGTGGTGAATTTGTTTCACATGCTGACTGGCCGCTCAAGAAAACCTACGTTTAAAAAACTGTTAGTTGCCCCAATCAACATGCGTGAACGCCTGCTCGAAATGATCAAGCGAGAGATCGAAAACCACAAAGCAGGCAAGCCGGCTCTGATCATCGGTAAGTTCAATCAGTTAGAAGACCCTGCGATGTGCCATGCCCTGATCGAAGCATCGCAAGCTGGTGTTCAAATAGAATTATTGGTCCGTGGATTCTCCTGTTTAAAGGCAGGCGTTAAAGGAATCACCGACAACATCACCATACGCTCGGTCATCGGGCGTTTTTTGGAACACTCACGCATCTTCTATTTTGCAGCAGGGGCCGATAACCCGTTGGATGGTGAATTCTACATTGGTTCAGCCGACTGGATGCAACGTAATTTATCGAATCGTGTCGAAGCGATTACGCCAATTGAAAATCGCCAACTAAAAGAGCGGCTCTGGGAAGTTCTAGATGTCATTCAACGCGACCAACGTCAAACCTGGGTAATGGAACCTGACGGCAATTACCGGCAACTGTCGCCCAGTAAAAAGGCAACTGAGATCGAAATCGCAGGAACCCATCAAGCCCTGATGGATTTAACGCAAGCTCGGATTAAAAAACAACTGAAATAACGTGTTGATTGCTTGCGTGGAGAAAATTCGCCTTCCTTTGCACCCTGGTATTCTGATATGAACTAGGTACAGAGTTTCACCCAGTCGTCGCAAACACCATAGGCTCGGAAGCCGCAATGAAAAAACATTGGCCGCTACACGCAATTCATCTCGGCATCCTGTTCTTGCTGCTGGGCATTCAAATGTTTGCGGTGGAAAGGTACGTGCTGACACCGACCGCTACAAAAGTTCTATCCAAGGTAACTGGCCCTGCTAACAATTCAGCCAACGGAAAACTACAAGAATTTGTGGTGAACAATACCGGTGTTTCTCACAATCTTGATCTACCCGACTGGCTCTCTTGGGGCACCGCTTGTGCGGGTGCCGTGTTGATTATCCACGGAGTATCACAAGCCCGGCTGCGTAGAAAGAAGAAGTAGGTCAGTGCTGTGCCTGCCAGAGATTGAGAACCGATCTTGCTTCATCGCAAACTGGGCTACCCAATCTTCAACTCTCGCCTCTCCCCAGAAAAACTATCGGGTTTTCGTGGAATTAAAGAGTGTTCAAGCCCTCGATTTCAGGTACAATGCTGTTGATATAAGGGAATTGAAGGGCAATTCTTCTCAAAACAATTTCACGCATGGGGGCTATCGTGATCGTCCAGTTTGTACGCGCAGTTACTGCATTATCTTTAGTTGGCTTGGTTGTTGCAGGCTGCAGCAAGCCACTTACACCAATTGTGCCGACAGCTCCCGAGGTGACTGTGACCTCTCCGGTGATTCGAACCGTAAATAATTATTCTTTCCTGACAGGACGAGCCACTGCATCTGAAGTGTTGGAAGCCAGAGCCCGTGTGGAAGGGTATCTGAGAAAACCGGAGATTGAAGAGGGGAAGCTTGTCAAAAAAGGAGCTCCCCTGTTTGTGATCGAACAAGAGCCCTACAAACTGGCCCTTGATGAAGCTGAAAAAACGAAGAAACAATCTGAGGCCGCACAAAGTCTGGCACAAGCAAATTTTGATCGGGCAAAAATTACCTTTGACAAAGGGGCCATCACTATACAAGAATATCAAACTCAGGAAGCACAGTTGGCCGTTGCAACAGCACAGGTAAATCGTGATCAAGTCGCTATTGACCAAGCCTTGCTCACTCTTAGTTACACCACAATTAATGCCCCTTATGATGCACATGTTGGTTATCTTGATATCGATGAAGGCAACATCGTAGGTGTTGGTGAGAATACACTATTGGCCACTGTAAATCGCTATGATCCACTGCATGTATATTTTGATGTAAGCGAAAATATTGTACTGAAAGCTCTAGACCAAATCCGAGAAAATCGAACGGAAAAGGGCGACGTACGGAACAAGTTAAAAATTGAAGTCTCTTTTGAAGGCGAGGATGGCTATCCGCACAAAGGTTACTTAGATGTGCTCGACAACGAAATCGATTCCGCAACAGGAACTGCTTTGGTACGGGGCGTGATTCCCAACACGAAATCGTCGTTTGCTTATTATCAGAAAAATGGATTACTGCCAGACTACAATGCAGAGTCCGATTCTGACAAACCGCAAGAGTTTCCACTGGTGCTTCCAGGCGCTTATGCAGAGATTCGTGTGATTGGGGAGGATGTAATTCAAGAAGCATGTCTAATAGACGAGCGAGCCATTGGCACTGACCTGTTAGGAAAATATCTGCTAACTGTCGAATCGGATAACACGGTGACTTTGAATCGAATCGAAATGGGGCAACTTTACCAAGGGTTCCGCCACATCATTCGCATGTGGGATCCTGAAAAAGAGACAACCGAAGCAGCAGTCGGACAGGTCGATACACGCGGGAAGGATTTCCCGACCAACTTCAAATATATCATCAAGGGCCTGCAACGTGCTCGCCCTGGTAAAAAAGTGAAGACCAGCGAGACGACTTCGGTTTTTTATGACACAAAAATAGAAGACGCACAAGCTGCCGTTGAGACTCCAGCAGTCAACCAGGAAGGGCCTGGTACCTAGTCACTGGAACGGAGACACTGGAACGGAGACAACAGACATCGGTTGTTAGACGCGGAAAAAATGCAGGCAAGTCAGAACTTAATCAAGGGCAGTCGGAACTCTCATGTTTACTCATTTCTTTATTGATCGACCAATTTTTGCCGGGGTCATCTCGATCCTGATTTTGATCGCTGGTTCACTGTCGTTTTTTGTGTTGCCGATTGAGCAAACGCCCGATATCACGCCGCCGACTGTAATGGTCAGCACCACCTACCCTGGGGCGAGTGCCGATGTGGTTGCGCAGACGGTCGCCATTCCGATTGAACAAGAAGTGAACGGCGTCGAAGATATGATCTACATGTCTTCCAAAGCAACTGATGATGGCACATACGAATTGGTCGTCACGTTTGAAGTCGGCACGGATATCGATATGGCCACCGTGCTGGTACAAAATCGCGTAGCAATCGCCACTCCAAAATTGCCAGAAGAAGTGAAACGTGAAGGCGTAAAGACCGAGAAGCAATCGACCGCCATTGTTCTGATGGTCAATATCGTGTCGCCTGACAGACGCTATACCGAAATCGATATGAGCAACTTTGTGGCCACCAAAGTGAAAGACGAACTGGCCCGTATCCCAGGCGTGGGTAAAGTACAAGTAATGGGTGCCAAAGACTTGGGTATGCGTATTTGGCTTGACCCAAGAAAGCTGAAAGCCCGAAGTGTCACAACCAACGATGTGGTGAATGCCATTCGTGAGCAAAATGTTCAAGTGGCTGCCGGGCAAATTGGTGCGCCGCCCAGCCCGAGCGATGTCAACTTTCAGTACACCATTAATACGTTGGGTCGCTTGGAAGATGCCGAGCAGTTCCGCAATATGATTCTAAAAACCACGCCAGATGGCCGGGTGTTGAGGGTCAAAGATGTGGCCGAAGTGGAAGAAGGCGCCCAGAATTACCGCTGGGAAGTTCAGCTAACTCAGTTTGGTGACGACTACATACCGGGTAAATCGACGCCGCCCAAGCCTTCGCCTTCGGTTGCGGTTGCCATTTATCAATTGCCCGGTTCGAACTCGCTGGAGTTAGCCAATTCGGTGCAGGCGAAGATGCTCGACATTAAAGATTTAATGCCGCCTGGTATGGATTATACGATTGCTTACGATACCACCAAGTTTGTCAAAGCTTCGATTAACGAAGTCTATGAGACCTTATTTATCGCAATCCTGCTTGTGGTTTTTACGGTCTATATATTCTTGCAAGACTGGCGGGCCACGTTGGTTCCTGCGGTGACTATTCCGGTCGCCTTGATCGGTACGTTAGCAGTGATGCTTTTACTAGGCTTCTCGATCAACACACTTACGTTGTTTGGCTTAGTGCTGGCGATTGGAATCGTGGTCGACGATGCCATTGTCGTAGTCGAAAACACGTCAAGACTCATTGATGAAGAAGGGCTTTCCAGTAAAGAAGCCACCAAGAAAGCGATGACTCAAGTTGCCGGGCCGGTGATAGCAACTACCATGGTTTTACTGGCGGTGTTTGTGCCAACCGCTTTTATGGGCGGCATTACCGGGCGGTTGTATAACCAGTTTTCGATCACCATTGCAGTCTCTACGGTGTTCTCATCGATCAATGCACTGACGCTGAGCCCGGCTCTTTGCAGCATTTTGTTACGGCCAAGTAAAAAAGAAGAAGACAAGATTATATTCTTCCGCTGGTACAACACGATGTTTGATAAAGTCACCGATGGTTATATGGGCGTTGTCAACTTTTTGGTCCGACGCACGGTGATTGTGACCCTGATGTTCATCGGTTTCATTGTGCTTACCGGTTTTGGTTTTATGAAAGTCCCAGGCGGGTTTCTGCCTGATGAAGATCAAGGCTACTTTCTCGTGAACGCCGAACTGCCAGACGGGGCGACACTCAATCGCACACGTGAGGTCATGGCACAAATTGACGCGATGTTAGCTGAAACACCCGGCGTGGCAGATGTGATTTCGGTCAACGGATACTCGGCCTTAGATACTTTGATTACGCCGAATGCTTGCACTTATTTTGTCGTAATGAAAGACTGGGACCAAAGAACCACGCCTGAGTTACACATCGCTGAAGTGGCCCGGAATGTGCAAAAGAAAATAGGGACCATTCAAGAAGGTTTTGCCATCGCATTTTTGCCGCCGCCTATTACAGGATTAGGGAATGCAGGTGGATTTGATTTTCGATTGCGAGATGTCGGCGATGCAGGCAGCGCACAATTGCAAGACTTTGCCGAAGATCTGGTTGCCGCTGGTCAATCAATGAAAACCGCTACACGATTGAATAACAACTTTAGCGCAAGTGTGCCGCAGTTGTATTTGGAAGTCAATCGTGAAAAAGCAAAGCGTCTAGCCATCCCATTACAGGAAGTCTTCGGCACGCTGCAAGCGTATCTTGGTTCCGCGTATGTCAACGATTTCAATAAATATGACCGAACCTGGAAAGTACAGATTCAGGCCGATGCTCAATTTCGTAACCGCTTGGAAGACATTTACCAACTCGAAGTTCGTAGTTTAACCGGCAGAATGATTCCGCTGCGTACCCTGGTTAAAGTCAAAGATATGGCCGGCCCTAAGGTTATTTACCGCTACAACACGGCCCCGTCTGCCGCCATTACCGGGCAGCCACGTGTTGGTTTTAGTTCGAGTCAGGCGATGAATGAACTAGAGCAACTCGCCGATGAAGTGCTGCCGCCATCGATTCGCTACGAATGGTCGAGCATTTCGTTTCAAGAAAAGCAAGCCGGCAATCAAGCACCATTGATCTTTGGTATGTCTGTCGTGTTTGTTTACTTATTCTTGTGTGCATTATATGAAAGTTGGTCGGTGCCTTGGGGGGTGATTTTCGCAGTCCCCTTTGCATTGTTTGGTGGAATTGCCAGCACTGCCGCACGTCAGTTTGACAACAATGTTTACACGCAAGTTGGAATTGTGTTGTTGATTGGGTTAGCAACAAAAACGGCCATTCTAATTATTGAGTTTGCCAAACAAGAACGCGAAAGCGGGCTCACGGTGATCGAAGCCGCCACGAAAGCGGCCCACTTGCGTTTCCGGGCCATTCTGATGACATCTTTCTCATACATCTTAGGGGTGGTTCCACTAGTAATCGCTTCCGGGGCCGGGGCCGCCAGTCGTCAATGCCTGGGCACCGCCGTATGTGGCGGAATGACAGCAGCCACCGTGTTTGGCGTATTCTTCATCCCATCACTTTATGTGGTCATTCAAGCTTCATCGGAAAAACTATTTGGGCCACCAAAATGTTTGCTTGAAACGAATACGCTTAGCCCTGAAGTGGAATCTGCACAGGAAGAGACAGAGAAATCAGTAGAGCCTGAGAGTAAGCCAAGTGATCCGTCAACCGATGACGAGTAGGTTTACTGATTAGCCGCTTGTGCATTACCAATATCGCTATCATGCTACGATAAATTTTAGTCGTGTAGGGGCATGCCGAGTATAGATAGGTAACGGTCGGGGCCTCTATGTTCTTACGGGCAACTTAATCACTAGTTGCTTTAATTCTGCCACAGATTTGATTCGGTTATCCACGTTTTCTTCTCGGCATTGCCTAATTAATTTCATCACCTCAGATTCTTCCTTTTCGATCCTGTTTTCACTCGGATCGTTTCCTGTCATTAGAAAGTAGAGAATTCCCCCGAGTCCAAAGACATCGGCTTGAGGTCCAACTAATGCGGTTGATTTAAATTGTTCAGGCGCCATGTAACCAAGGCTTCCTCCAAGAATAGCGGTTGATGCTTTTCCTGAATAGCTGTCCGATAATTTGGCTAGACCGAAATCTGCAACATAAGGAATTCCGTTGAGATCGAGTAAAATATTATCTGGTTTCAAGTCACAATGAATCACGCCTGATTGGTGTAGTTGCTCGACTGCGGTGACAATTTTTAAAAACAACTTTAGCTTCGTTTCGATGCTTGCCTGTTGAATACTTGGGTTCGCTCGCAGCGTACCTCCTTCGATAAAATCGAGTAACATGAAGTAATTTCCGTTAGGAAATGTGCCTAAGGCTTGTAAGCCGACAACCGATTCCACTTGAAGATTCGAGAGGATTTCTACCTCACGTAAAAAGACGTGAACGGACAATGGATCGTGTTGCAATGATTTGTAAAGAGCTTTGACTGCAATCTTTTTATTCCGTTTTTTCCACCACGCTTGATACACTCTTCCGCAACTTCCGGCACCTAGGAATTGCTGTAGTGTGAATTCAGCGTAGTCGGCTCTCTGCACTTGGAGGTTATCCAGCATGCTTTCTGAAGATACTAGATTATGCGGATGATTCTTCTGCTCAATCTTCGCACGCTCTACAATTTGATTTAGACAAGTCCGCGAAGGTTGATGTTCACTTGAGATGTTTTTGCAATACTCACTTGGGCTCACATGTTGTCCGTTATTGCATCGGATTCGATACTCTTCAAGATAGAGCTCATTGCTCGGTGAATAGGAGATGCCAATTTCATTTAACTCTTGAGTATAAAAAACGATCACTGGGATTTCAAGCTGAGGGAGTTGATGGCGTTCTTTCAACCGAATGCGACACTCGATATCGATCATCACGAGTTCAGTAATGACTGCGATGCTTGAGGACGAATTAAGGTAATCTCCAAAATTGGGAATCTGACTAGAGAACCAAGCCTTTTCAAAACGGCTGACGAGTTCCTCTTCTTTAACAGTCAAGCAGTCGGTTTCACTTGAGTTCATGCGAGGTGCTCCGTTAGTTGCTGTTGAAGCACTGCCAGGCGTCTACGGACTGTTCGGTCGGTCGTATTTAACTGCTGAGCGATTTCCAGAGTGGATTCTCCTTGCATACGAGAAGTCATGATCAACTGGTCACGTTCATCAATTTTCTGTAGAAACGATTGCAAGACATCCAACAGCAATCCAGAGATCATTTCACTCGAAGAATCAGACAATTCTTCCACCGGTTTCTCTTGAGAAGAAGTTTCTCGTTGAATATCTCTTTTAGATGCTGTGTGGCGTTCGATTTGGTGTGAGAGTTTATTCCGAGCAATGGCAAACAACAACTTCCATAAATCACCTGAACGCTCGATGACATAATCCTGGTTTCTGGCATGCACAAAAAAAGTGCGATAGGTCGATTGAAGAATGTCATCAGCATCTACACGAGACTGCAATTTCGGGTTGATCCTCTGTTGAATTCGAGCCTGAAGCTGATGGAAGTACCGGTGAAACAGCATGTCAGAGGCTTGATCATCACCTGAAACAAACTGATCAAAGAAAGCAATCGAGTCTAGCTTTACTTCTGAATTATTTTCTGGCATTTCTCAGATTATTTGTCCGCAGTGAGCAGGAAACCGTATTTCTCTTATAGGAGCAAATAGTATCGAGTTCAGTTCACTTTAAAAGGAAAAGATTCAATGGCAATGGTAGTAACAGGGGCCTGTTTTGGTTGTAAGTATACCGACTGTATTGTCAATTGTCCGGTGGAATGCTTTCACGAAGGGGAAAAAATGCTTTACATTGACCCCGAAGAATGCATCGACTGTGGAGCTTGTGTTTCAGAATGTCCGGTCGAGGCTATCTATTATGAAGATGATGTACCAGAATCGATGCATGGATTTATCGCGCTCAATGCGGAGATGTCGCAAAAGACGCCTTCGATTACTGAGCAGAAAGAGCCGCTTTGTAGTTGAAGTGGCTCTTTCATAGACTATCTCCAACTACTCCAACGTAATAAACTCATCCAAATTCATCACGGCCCTAGCAGTAATTACCCAGGCGGCCAGATCGGGGTTGGGCTGGTCTTTTTCATCACTGCCGGTGATGGCCAGGGTTGCTGCTGGATTCGATTCAAGCAGCTTCTTTTGGGTGAGGAAGAGTTGGTGTAGAGTGGCCGCTTCGCTCGGATCAGGTTCGCGGGCTAGGCAAAGTTGTATCAGGTGGTCTATCCGGGCGGTGGTGGTTTGTTCGTCATTGGCTTGGGCCGGTACTTCGCTGGTGACTCGCACTGCGAGGACTTGGGCACATTCAAAGAAGACTTTGTCATTCAACAGGGTTAATGCTTGCAGTGGGGTGTTGCTGCGATTGCGGACCGCACAGACTTCGTTCGAGTCGGGTGAGTCAAACGTCATCAACATTGGGTAGGGCGATGTGCGTTGGAAGAACGTGTAGAGTCCTCGGCGATTGCGGTCTTCCCCTTTGCTAACAACCCATTTGGCACTGTTGTTGTAAGTTAAGAAAGAGACACCATCTGGCTGCGGTGGTTTGACACTGGGGCCACCTACTTTGGCCGACATGAGCCCGGCTACGGAAAGTGAAATATCACGGACGACTTCGGCTTCGACACGTCGCCGGCTGAAGCGAGCCAGTAGTTCATTGTCAGGATCGATGGCTGCCAGGTCGGGTCGAATGGCCGACGATTGGCGATAGACCGACGAGGTGACAATCCGTTTGTGCAAATGCTTGAGGCTCCAGTCGTGCTGCATGAAATCATTGGCCAGCCAATCGAGCAGTTGTGGGTGACTTGGCGGTTGTCCTTGGGTGCCAAAGTCGTCGACTGTGCTGACAATGCCACGCCCAAAGTGCCGCTGCCAGATTCGGTTTACAGTAACACGAGCTGTCAAAGGGTTCTCCTGAGAGACCAGCCAGCGAGCGTAGGTAAGCCGTGGTTTCTCGGATTCGCCCAGTTCGATTGCAGGCAAGACTGTCGGCGTGTTTCTCTGAACGGCTTCTCCTTTTTCTAAGAAGTTGCCGCGGATATGGATTTTGGTTTCTCGCTCCGATAGTTTCACGGCCCGAACTTTTGAGCTTTTATTACGATAATCGGTCAACGATTTTTTCGCGGCGGCGACAGCGTCTTCTAGTTTTTTCGTTTCCGGGTTGGCTTTATCGAATTCGGCCTTGAGTTGTTTCTTTTGTTCGGCGGTTCGTTTCTTGGCGGGTAGCTTAGCGATATCGACGATTGCTTTCGAGATGCTATCAAGCGGAACTGGCAAGTCACTGCTAGAAGCTGCAATGCGGAAGTGCCCCAAGTTATGGGCGAAACTGCCTTCGTAGGTTTGATCAAGCGTGACTTGCAGTTGGTAGCCAGCGGGAATTGCGACCGCCTCTTTCAAAGAGAAAACTGCCAAGTGACGTTTGCCGAATTGTGGGCTGATGGCCCAGCCCTTTTTATCGTTTTGCTTTAAAGCATTCGTGGGCTCCCAACCGCTCTGTGCGAAGTCCGCTTGTGCGGAGACTATCGACAGTTCAATCGGCTTTTGATCTTTATCGTCTGAAATCAAGCGTGCCGAAATATAGTCAAGCACAAAGTTCCCGTTGTTGGCACGGCCGGGGCCTTTGCTTGTGAGCTTGTCGTGGGGCAAAACTTCAAGACGAATCGCTGAAATTTTGGAATCGGCAGCATCAAAGTTCAGTGTGTAAACATCCGAGAACTTGTTTTCGCCAGTCACGAAAACAGCCCTATCTTCAGCAACTTCTAACTTGGAATCATGTTTTGATTCCGCCACAACAGGCTTCAAACTGGCCCAAGTGGCGGGTGATTTCGTGAGTGTTTTGGCCCACTCTTCTAATTGATTTCCGTTACTGCTTTTGAATTCAGTGAGAGATTTCTCGGTCTGTTTTAGTTTGGCAGTTAGTTTCTCAATCTGCTGTGCTTCCGCAGGAAGTGGAGCGGCAACATCGGATCGGTACATATTGTTGAAAAAACCGTAGAGCTGGTAGTATTCACGTTGCGATATCGGATCATATTTATGTGAGTGGCATTGAGCGCAGCCCACGGTGAGCCCTAGCCAAGTGGTGCTAGTGGTGTTGGTGCGGTCGATGGTTTTCTTGACGCGATCTTCTTCCTGATCGGTTCCCCCTTCGGTATTGTGCAACGTGTTTCTGTGAAACCCGGTGGCCGTTTGTTGATCAACGGTGGCATCTGGCAATAGATCTCCGGCGATTTGTTCAATCGTAAATTGATCAAACGGCATGTCGTTATTCAAGGCATTGATGACCCAATCTCGATAACGCCACGCATGTGGACGGGGGCGATCTTTTTCGTAGCCATCGCTATCAGCATAGCGGGCCAAGTCTAACCAGTGCCGGGCCCAGCGTTCGCCATAGTGGGGCGATTTGAGAATGCGATCAACTAGGCGTTCATACGCTCCTGGTTGTTCATCGTTCACATATTGGTTGATCTCTTCCATAGTCGGCGGCAAGCCGGTGAGGTCTAAATATAATCGTCGCATCAATGTCAGACGATCTGCTTCTTCGGCTGGTGCAATCTTTTTGGCTTCTAGTTGGGCGAAGACAAAGTTATCGATAGGGTTTCGTACTCGGGCCTGTTGTTTGACTTTGGGAACAGCGGGCAACTTGATCGATTGAAAGGCCCAGTGGTTGGAATTCGTGGGGTCATCAATTCCGTCAGGCCAGTTGGCACCGGAGTTGACCCAAGTTTTGAGAATCGCGATCTCAGCGGCTTCCAGCGGTTTGCCTTCTCCTTCAGGCGGCATGATGCCGATGTCTTCGTCTTCATCGGTGAGTGCCAAGATGAGTCGGCTTTCTGCTGCCTTGCCTGGGATGATGGCAACTCCGTTATCGCCGCCTGTGAATGCACTTTGCTTGAGGTCAAGCCGCAGCCCAGACTCTTGTTCATCATCGCTATGGCAAGAGTAACAATGTTTTCGCAGTATGGGACGGACTTGTTTGATAAAGTCGACTTTCTTCGCATCGTCCGCTGAAGGGGTCTCAGCAAAAGTGGTGGCGTTGATCAATAGAATCAGGCAGAAGGTCAGTACGGCGCGCATCGAAACGAGTCCTGTCAGCAAAGGTATTGACGCTTCTGGCTTTGTGGTGGGCGGCAGTTATCAGCGAAGTGCTGTACTGCTAGGGAGTTCGGGCCAGAAAAGAGGGCTATATGACTCCATCTAACTACAAATGGGTCCGTTCGTCAAATCGGTTAGCGTTTTCTTTCCCGCTTTGAGGATCAATGAACGGGTTCCCCCGGTGAAAATGGGCCAAAAGTCTGGTATATAGGTGTTTCTTGGAAAAATTGATGTACCTGGCCTTAGTAAGTGTGAAAGCAACCCGCATGTCGAAAGAACTTCGAGACAATATATTCCAGCAACTAGACGAACTCGTTCTGATCGATCCTCACACGCACATTAATGCGTTGGACCCTGCTTCGCATAACTTGGCCGATATTCTTGGATACCATTACTACACCGAACTCTCGCACTCTGCCGGGATGCCCAAGAGTCGGATTGAACAACCAGGTCTCGATCCGAAAGAAAAAGTAGGGCGTTTGATCGAAAACTTTGGACCGATTGATAATACGATTCAATACAGTTGGTTTATCGAAATGGCCCAGCGGCTTTTTGGATTTGAAGGCGATACTGTTACCAAAGACAACTGGGAAGGCTTGTACGACAGTGCATCCGAGCAAATGGCGGCCGATGATTGGACCGATACCGTGTTTGCCAAAAGCAAGCTCGAAAGCGTCTTTCTGACCAATGACTTTGATGATCCGTTGGAAGGTTTTGATACGAAGAAGTACATTCCTTGCTTGCGGACCGATGACTTGGTTTTCCATTTATGTAAGCCAGAAGTACGCGAACGCCTAGAAAATGCGACCGATCTCGAAGTAGGCAGCGCCGCTCAACTACGCGAAGCCATTGGCAAACTATTTGCCCATTTTAAGGCGAATAATGTAAAAGCTTGTGCGATCTCGTTGCCGCCTAGCTTTACACCTACACAAGTTTCAGATGCCCGTGCTGACACGGCAGTGGCCCATTTATGTCAAGATGGCCCGGAAGCGAGTGATTCAGACAAGGCCGCTGCGGCCAATTTTGTCTTCTGGACATTGGCAGAATTCTGCGTTGAGTTTGATTTGCCGTTCGACTTGATGATTGGCGTGAACCGGGGGGTTTATGCGGATGGCGTTTTCCAAGGGCAAGACTTGTACGATAGCCGGGTCTCTTTGATTCAATATCAAGAAGTGCTAAATGCTTTTCCTCAGGTGACCTTCCCCATCTCGGTGTTGGCCAGTGTCACGAATCAAGAATTGGTTTCCTACTCTTGGATCTTCCCGAACGTCGTGGCCAATGGGCACTGGTGGTATTCCAATACGCCCGCTTTTATCGAGCAAGACACGGCTGCCAGGCTAGAAGCGATTCCGCGAACCAAACAGATTGGCTACTACAGCGACATGTACAAGATGGAGTTCGCTTTGCCGAAGTTCGCCATGTACAAGCGGATTTTGGCCAAAGTGCTATCCGAAAGGTTCGTGATTGATCGAAATTGGTCGGAAGAAAAAGCTATAGAACTTGGATTGCAAGTTTTACGAGGAAATGTTGAGACAATTTTTTCTATGTAGAAAATGGATAAAATCCCCCTAAGTCCTTAACTTAGAACTAGTTAGCCTGGTTTGTGAAGCAATTCACAATCTAAGGGCTCTGTTTTTTCTAATTTTTACGAATAATTCACGAACCTGTACGTCGAATAATCGTCTAGACTGGTATCTCTCCAATGGCGGAACATTGTTTCGTTCAAGGGGAAGATCCCTGTGAGTCCTCATACGTTATTAAAACGGTGCCCAAGATGGCATTTGAAGATTCAAACCTTGTTCGCAAGTATGTTACTTGCGGATATTATCAATTTACTCTCTCACTACGCAAAACTGCGTAGGAGGAAAACCAATGCGTAATACAACCATCAACTTCAGCGAAATTTTTGAAATCGCCGCAGAAGCCAGCCGCAATATTGTGGCTACCGTTGATGTTATTCGCAACGGAGCCTCCGCGTGTTTGCGCCTCTATGCACATGCTTGGCAGCATGCTGAGTATTCCGCATCTAAACAGATGCAGAATGTCAGTGAACAGTTGTCATGGCTAGGTAGCCGCCTCCCGGAATATTTATTTCCGGAAGGCAGACTCTCATTTACCGGTTTTGATACCGGTTCCGGCAAGGCCGGCTATGAGAGTCTGGCAGGGTCAATGCCCTGTTGGTCGCAACGGCGATGTACAGCATCGCTGGCCTGGATAGGCAGAAGCTAAGGACCAAACGTCCTTCACAATTTGAAAAGCTTCAAAGTCTAACAGGTAACTGCGACCAGCGCCTTGAGCAAAGCCGCGCACGGAAACTTGATGGTTTCTCTGCACTCGACACGGCCCTCGCTTCTGGCACTTGCCCGGTTTTCGCTACTTAGTTTCTGTGCTTAATGAAATCATACATAAAAATTAATAGAGATGTCTCAGGAGAGAGTCATGATCGATATCAACACCCAGGATGAAAAACAAGAATTGATCGCTTTGGTTATCGCAGCTCAAGCTGGAGACCGAGACGCATTCGGACAAATCGTTGAGAAGTTCCAAAACGTGGTCTTCGCTGTCGCTTTGAAACGATTGCGAAACTACGCCGAAGCTCAAGAGTTGAGCCAAGACGTGTTCATCCAAGCGATGCAAAAAATCAGCCAGTTGCGTGAGCCAGCTGCTTTCGCAGGTTGGATTCGTTCGATCACCGTGCGGATGGCGATCAACCGAGCTGTACGACGCGCACCAGATATCTTGGTAGAACCTGAGACTTTGGCAGCGAACTGCGTTGATCCCGTTACGCCATTGGCCAACTTGTTGGAAAACGAACGTGCCGATAGCGTACACGTTGGATTGGATCGTTTGCGAGAAATGGACCGCGAAACATTGCAGGCCTTCTACGTTGAAGGTCACTCGCTCCGAGAAATGAGCACCGAATTCGATGCTCCAATCGGAACGATCAAACGACGTTTGCACGTGGCCCGAAAACGATTGGCCAAAGAAATGGAAGAACTAATCGCTTGCTAAAAGTTAGTGACTAGTTTGACAACTTGATTGTTGAGTTGAAGCACCCAGGGAGAGTTTTCCCTGGGTGCTTTTTTTAATTGGATAAGATGAAAAAAGAGATAGAACTTCCTCATCTCTATTTTCCGCCACTCGCATAAATTACAATCAAAGTGACATCTAACCATTCCACCAAAGTTCAATGATTGTCCAAGCCATGCGATTACCCACCTCACTAGCTCTACTGCTGTTCATATTCATTGCACAGCCAGCTTTCGCACAAGTATCCCATGAACCCATCCTGGCGAAGCGAGGCACATTAATCCTCAACGACGACTTCACCATCGACCGGGCCAAGGGTTGGGTGAAGCTTCCCGGTGGTAGTTCCGCCAGAGCCGGCGCGGCTGAGTGGAAAAAGATGGATGGTTTTTATCGCAGCGGTTGGCATCCAGGCAGTGGGCATGCGCCGGTGATGGTTTATCAGGGTGATTTTACCAATGTGGTGGTGCAGTGCGTTTTTCGTTGTGGGGAGATAACGGAAGATTACCACCACCAATGTTTTCGTTTGGCATTGGATAACCGAGAGCTTTACACAGGCCACGTCCTTTCGGCCTGGGCGAATCAAAACAACGATTTTATTGACACAGGTCTGCTGCTGCAACATATTCGCAAGACACCAGAGAAAGTGGTCCTCGCCGATTTGCGTTTGGATAAACGGCCCATTCATCTGGTGCCAGGCAAGTGGTACACCGCCACGTTGGAAGTGGTGAAAGATCAAGTGCTCTATCGCGTACAAGGCGAAGATGAAGCGGAGCCAGTGATTGCTTCCGCACAGTTCAAAGAGTTAAATGTGCCGAAACTTACCATGAGCATCACGCTCGGCACGACCCCGCATGATTTAAAATCGTTGAAAGTTTGGAAGGCCAAGCCAAATCCACAGTGGGAAGTGCAGAAAGACAAACTGCTGTCAAAGCGGAAGATGGCTAACTCACCAGGTCAGTAAGGCAAGCCGATGATCATTCACTCACGGAATTCCGCAGTAAATAATCAGGGCTAACAATAGCGTTATCACATGCACCGTAAAAGCCTGTTTGCGGGGCCTTGTTTTCCGATAGTCATCGCAATCACTTGATCTTAGATTAAGCTCCCTTATGCTGGTTGAAATCCGGTTTAAGGGAAGGTAGAATCGCCTTCTTAGGTTTTTGCCTGGGAATCACTCTAGGCAGTCATCTATCAGACTGTGGCGTTCTGAATAGCTTCGTTCTGTGGACCGTGACCACTCCAAAGTTATCCAGTCCTATTAAATGCAGGAAGTCTTTTCCGCAGTCGAACTTACTTTTCGATCAAAGAGTGTTTCGGTTCATTTAGAAATCGAGAGCTCAAATAATACATAGTTTCTAACCCTACTGCGGCCAACATAGTGCTGACCGCGAATTGATGACCAAGGAGAATCGACGTGGCTGTAAAAGTTGCTATTAATGGTTTTGGACGTATCGGACGACTTACTTTTCGGAACTTGATTGCTCGGGGCGAAGAGTTTGAAGTAGTTGCAATCAACGATCTGACCGACAACAAGATGATGTCACACTTGTTGAAGTACGACAGTACCCATCGCCGTTTCCCAGGCACCGTTGAATTTGACGACGAAGGCCTGACTGTCAACGGTAAAAAAATCAGAGTAACCGCCGAACGTAACCCGGCCGATTTGCCTTGGGGTGAATTGGGCGTTGATGTTGTTATCGAATCGACCGGTGTTTTCACCAACCGTAAGACGGACAGCAGACCAGGTTACGATTCGCACCTAGACGCTGGTGCCAAAAAAGTTGTGTTGAGTGCACCTGCCAAAGACGCACCCGACTTGACTTGCGTTTTAGGCGTCAACGACAATCTACTAACACCAGAAATGACTTGTGTTTCTAACGCATCCTGCACCACCAACTGCTTGGCTCCAATGGCCAAAGTGTTGAACGACGAGTTTGGTATCATCAACGGTTTGATGACCACCGTTCACGCTTACACCAACGATCAACACGTTTTGGACTTACCACACAGCGATCCTTACCGTGCTCGTGCTGCTGCTCAAAACATCATCCCAACCACCACTGGTGCAGCTAAAGCGGTTGCCTTGGCCATTCCTGAGCTTGCTGGCAAACTAACCGGCATGGCATTGCGAGTTCCTGTGCCAACAGGTTCGGTTGTTGATCTCGTTGCTACCTTGGGTAAAGATGTTACCAAAGAAGACATCAACGCTGCCATCAAAGCAGCCGCAGAAGGTCCAATGAAAGGCATCTTGTGCTACACCGAAGATCCAATCGTATCTTCCGATATCATTGGCGATCCTCATAGCTCGATCTTCGCTGCACCATTCACCGATGTCATCGGCGGCAACATGGTTAAAGTCGTATCTTGGTACGATAACGAAGCTGGCTACAGTGCTCGTACAGCCGACCTAGTTGCCAAACTAGGCAACATGTAAGAGTTACTGGTAAAGCCGATTGCTTTGTGAGTTTGATATAATTAAAGCCCTGTTCAATGTAAAGTTGAATAGGGCTTTTTTATGCGCTGTTGGATTGGTGCTTTCCGTGTGTAGGTCAGTGCTGTGCCTGACGGAGAATGAGAACTTAGATTGCTTCTGTCGAATGGCCAGCCGCCGTGAAGTGCAAAAGATTCTCACGCGAAGCCGCTAAGAAAAGGAAGGACGAAAAGAGCTTACCACGAAGGTACTAAGACACGAAGGAGGAAAACCGGGTTGCCGCGATAGCTGGTTATCGGGGTCGACGAAGTCGACAAGAGGGCCATGTTTCGTCAAAGTGCATTAAGAAGTCAAACCGCATAAACAGGCGGCTGGCGAGCAGCTTACTCTAATTGCTCAAATTCCTTGATCGGTTCATCGCCATTACAGCTGTTTACCAAATAAGTGGACGTTTTTCATGTTTCCAGAACACCCATCTTCTTGTCTCTTGATGGGTTGACGTTCCAATTGCCATTGGATCTTTATTTGCTTTACGCACTGCATTTAACACTGCTTCCACGAGGGGTTCACGTGTGTCTTTAGGCTGGCTCTCTTTGAAGTCTTCCCATCCTAGCTCATCTCCCCGTTGAATATACAGGTTGATTGCTGAAACGTATTTTTCAGTCTCCTCTCTCCAGAGATTCGAGAGTTCGGAAGGATTAAGTTTGCTTGAGTCAATTTTTTTATGTGATGACACCGTTAGTCTCTCTTCCAAGAAGTTGTGATTGCCTTTGATTGAGTGAAATATCTTAACATGCCTTAGTTCTATTTCCAAACAAGGGCAAGTATAATAGTCTTCTACTAGATCTTGTGTGAACTATTTGGAGTCGATTCTGTGTTTAACCAGCTCTCTATTTATTCTCTGTTGATTTCACTAGCCATCACTTGGCAATCCATATATGCCGAATCCCCAACCTACGATGTCGTAATCTACGGCGGCACTTCCGCAGCGGTAAGTGCAGCGGTTCAAGTCAAACGGATGGGCAAGTCGGTCATTATCGTTTCGCCAGACAAACACTTGGGTGGGCTGACCAGTGGTGGGCTTGGCTGGACGGATAGTGGTCGTAAGGAAGTCATTGGCGGTGTCTCTCGTCAGTTCTATCAGCACCTTAAAAGTCATTACGATCAACCGGAAGCTTGGCGGCAACAAAAGCCGGAGCAGTATAGCCGCTATCGAAAAGAAGATGACGCGATGTGGGTATTTGAACCGCATGTGGCCGAAGCTGCGTTTGAACATTTGATTCGCGTAAATTCGATACCTGTGGATCGCAATCAGTGGTTAGATCGAAAGCAGGGTGTGAAGAAAGAGGGAACGAACATTGTTTCCATCACCACGCTGGCTGGTAAAACCTATCACGGCAAGATGTTTCTCGACACGACCTACGAAGGCGACTTAATGGCGGCGGCCGGGGTGGAGTTCACTGTGGGTAGAGAATCAAATTCCAAGTACGGCGAAACCATCAACGGGCGGCAATCGGCCAAGGCCCGATCGCATCAGTTTGACTATGCAGTTGATCCTTATGTGGAGCCAGGTAATCCTGAAAGTGGATTGCTTCCTAGAATAGCGGCAGCACCGACCGAAAAAGATGGCGAAGCCGACAACCGAATTCAGGCCTATTGTTTTCGCATGTGCTTAACCACGGCGGATGAAAATAAAATCCCTTTTGCAAAGCCCAAAGGCTATGATGCGAAACAATATGCACTATTGGCCCGCTACTTGGCAGGCGGTTGGAAACGGGTGTTCAACAAGTTTGACCCGGCCCCTAACTTCAAAACCGATACGAACAATCACGGTGGTTTCTCGACCGATAACATCGGCATGAATTACGATTACCCCGAAGCGACTTATGAGCGTCGACAGACAATCATCGCCGAGCATGAACTCTACCAAAAAGGGTTGATGTACTTCCTGGCCAATGATCCTTCAGTGCCAGATGATATTCGTGAGAAAATGAGCAAGTGGGGGCTGCCGAAAGATGAGTTCATCGACAACGGCAATTGGCCTCATCAACTCTACATCCGTGAGGCCAGACGCATGGTGGGTCAAGTGGTGATGAATGAAAATCACCTGCGAGCATTAATCCCAACGCCACAGTCCATCGGCATGGGATCTTACAACATGGACTCGCATAATGTGCAACGTTATGTAGACGAAAACGGCCATGTGCGTAACGAGGGCGATGTTCAGATTAGCCCCGGCGGAGCGTACCCGATTAGCTATTTATCAATCACACCCAAGGCAAAGGACTGCACGAATCTGCTCGTCCCAGTCTGCGTTTCCTCTTCACATATCGCGTATGGGTCGATTCGCATGGAACCGGTTTTCATGGTGCTAGGCCAATCGGCCGCCACTGCTGCCATTCAGGCAATCGAAAACAATCAATCGGTTCAGGAAGTCGATTATGAACTACTGAAAGCAACCTTGCTGCAAGACAATCAGGTTTTAGAATTTGCCCGCAAACCACGTCCGGTTCGAGTTGCTATCAACCCCAAAGACCTGCCGGGCATAGTGATTGATGATGCAGACGCGAAACGAGAAGGCACCTGGACTACCAGTGGCTCTGTCTCTGGTTTTGTTGGCTCCGCTTATCTGCACGACAGTAACACCGAGCAAGGCAAAAAAAAGATTCACTTCACCACCACACTCAAACCGGGGCTATATGATGTGCGAGTGGCCTATTCGCCCAATGCCAATCGGGCCACCAATGTTTCAGTGTTTATCACATCCGGCAATACGGAAAGCCAAGTCTTTCTTAACCAAAAGAAAGCCCCGACCGTGGATCGCGTGTTCGCCAGTGTGGGTCAGTTTGAATTAAACGGACAAGTAACCGTTACGATTTCCAACGAAACTGCCAATGGCTATGTGATTGCCGATGCGGTTTCGTTTGTGCCAGTGAAAAAGTAATCGCTTGCTAAATCCCGTTCAATTTCACTGTACTGAACACTTCAAAATGAATCCGCCAACTTAGCGTTTTCTCGCAAAGATACCTGTGGCGTACCAGGTGCCGTTGTTGCCACGTTTCATGTCGTAGCCGTAATAGACATTTTTGTCACTCACAGCCGACCAGTGACCAGAGGAATGCCGCCAACTGCGGACACATTCAATCGCCGCATCTTCCAGGTTCTGCCCTGGCCAGCTTTCAGCGCAGACTTCGGTAGGGACAAGTTCAGCAGGTAGTTTGGCTGAAATCTCGTGAAAACGAGTTTCCCAACTATGATGGCCTTGTAATGTGATGTTGGCTTGAAGTTCGCTGTGGCTTTGCGTTGCTTTCGACAAGAGTCTTCGTAATAGACCACCGCTACTCTTCGGCTGTTCAGGGTGCATTCTTACCGCATAGATCAATGTACGTTGAGTCAAACTGCCGGGTGGCAACTCTAAAATGGTCTTGGTTTCTTTAATAGAGCGGAAACGACCATCCCGAAACCCAAAGGCACTGACAACATATCCAAAATTTTCGGAATCGCGATTGGAGTAGTCAACGACTGCGATTCCATGATCTTGGTAGAGATGGGAAAAACTGTCATGTTCCATTAACCGAGTCTCTTCGCCATCGACCATAAATAAGGTCTCGGTCGATAGTTTCGCAAGTTCATAAGATTTTAGCTTAGAGCGAATTCCAGCATCGGCTAGAACTTCATCTTCGAATTGTTCTGCCAACTCGTTTTTCTCTGGATTAATAAAGAGAATAAGCAATCGCTTCTGATGACGAGTTGCACTTTTTACGGCCTTGGCATAATTAGTATGCCAGTGCTGTACTTCTTTGGCCTCTACAACTTGAAGGCTGTAAAAATGGAATGCAACAGCTAGGCAACAAATAGAAAGGGCTTTTGAGACAGATACAGACTGAAAGATCATTTCGTTTCTCGGGGGAATGCTAGCTGATGCGCCAAACTACAAATGGGCTTGAGCGGATGGATGGAATGTGGGTTGTCATAAATGCTAGCGATTGCGCAAATAAGGCATCTATGACAATCCTTATAAGATAAAGTTTGAGGTTTAGGTTAGTCAATCAGGGAGCCGCTCTGAAATTAACTTCCTATTGTTCTTAATCGTAAAATCTTACAAATGTAAGACTGGGTAATATCCGAGTTATAGGATAGGTGCAAGTGCTTGCACTGCCAGCATGTTAATATAGGAAGAGATTTCTTTGGGGGTTAGATGAAATAGTCTTGGATATCCACGTAGATTAAAAAGACTATTCATGCTATCAACTAGAAATCGAGCGTGAACGGAGCTTAACTTCTCTTCCTCAATAAAGGATTGTATCCATGTCCCGCAACACTCAGCGCAAGCTGGTTTTGATTGCTCGTCATTTCTCAATATTATTAGTCACTTCGTTGTTCGCAGTTTCAACTGTAACTGCGGAGGAATTGAGTCAGAGAAAAGTTGCCACTTCTCTCAATGAATTGAGAATATGGTTAGGCGAGAACCAGAATGCCCAATCTTGGCACGAGTATTTACATTCCGATACTCTAGAAACTCAGTTGGATTTGGGTGAATCCGCCTCTGTTGTAGAGCTCAAAGTGGTATTAAAGCAATACCAGGGCGATGCAAGGGGACTGGAATTGGAACAATTTGTTTCTGTGAAAGACTCGCTCTATCACTGGACCTCGGTGTTGGAAGATGCCCCGACGAACTTATCTGAAGAAGTCAAAGCGGCTGCCGATAGTTTTGCTCCGGTTACTGCTGCTGAAGTGCAAACCGCCAAAAATCAATTAATCGCTTCCACCAAGGTTTTGGAATCACTACTTCGTCGTAGTAGTGGTGGCGATCAATCAGGCTGGAAAGACTATTTGCGTTGGGATGATATGCAAGCAGAAATTTCTAGCGAGCAGCCGAAAGCACAAGTCTTAGAAGAGATATTCACCCGCTATCGTTCAGGTGAAAATGGGCTAGAAATGCGGCAATTCACCGCAGTGCGTCGCGCATTACGCAACTACATTAACAAGTTGTTTTTCGCGGGTAACACACAATTCAACGAACAATATCAGATTCAGTTGAAGCTGTTGTCGGAAGAGTTAGAAGAATATGCACAAGTACCTAACTCACAGCAATCGCAGTTGATTGGAGGACAATTAGGCTGGCTCGAACAAGGTGGCCAAGTTCCAGATCTGGTTGATAAAATTCGTTCTACCTACAATCAATCCAATTTGTTTCTTACCGCATCACAACCGTTTTTAGCAGCCGGAATTGAACGCCCTATCGATGATGTGGCTGATATTCGTGAGGAGATTTTAGGAACCCGCATTTACGGCGAAGGCCACACCGTGGGTGAACTACAACTCAATTTAGTCCCAAGCCAAGACTCTGCGATTCTCGAACTCATGATGACTGGTGTCAATAATTCAAAGAACATTGGATACAATCGATCTGTAGTGATTCACACCCGAGGCGTGACTCAGATTGATGGGCGAAAACGATTGATTCTCGATGCCAACGGCATTCGTGCCTTAGCTGCGAGTGCATCTTGCTCTACTAGCACCATCTTCGATTCAATTTATGCTCCAAGTAAATTTGTCACTAAAATTGCGAATAAAAGGGCCTATAAACAGAAAGCAGAGGCCGAAGCAATCGGTTCTCGCAAGGCCGAGTATCGTGTGGCTGAACGCATGAATTCTGAGGCGGGCGAGTTATTGGCCGAATTAAATGAAAAAATTAGAGAGCAATTTCAGAAACCTCTAAAAAGTAGAGATTCATTCCCAGCGAAGATGAATTTCTCGACAACCACCGAAGGCTTGCATCTTGAGATGATGCAGGTGACTCGGTTCCAACTGGCCGCTCCAACGGCACCTCCGAGTACCGTTACTGGAAAAGAAGACTTGGCAGTCCAATTGCATGAGTCAATGATCAATAACTTTGGTGAAGCCATACTCGGTGGAGTCAAACTCACTGACGAAGGCCTCGTGGAACTGCTGGAGCAAAGAGGCGAAGAAGTTCCTGAAGAGCTACAGATTACCGATGACAAAGACCCTTGGTCGATCACATTTGATTATATTCGCCCGATTGAAGTGCAGTTCAATGAGGGACAAGTGGCGATCTCGATTCGAGGACGACAGTTTACGCGTAACGAAACTGCGATCAACAAAACCGTAAGAATTGGAGCGGTTTACAATATCTCCAAAGGTAAAAACGGGGCCAAACTGGTTCGGGATGGTGATGTCAAACTTGAGTTCGTACTCATGAAGAAACTGGGCGCACGAGAAATCGCCTTCAAAACGTTCATGGTTAAGAAGTTTGATGCGATCTTTCAGAAAGAGATCGTAGGTGAAGGTTTAAAGATGCAAGGCGAATGGGAAAAACTCGGACCGTTGCCACTTAGCCTCTTGTCATCCAAACAGGGCTGGCTCAGCATGGGCTGGAATTTACCGGCCCAAACTAAAGTAGCGGATTCACACGATTCAACTGAAACGGTAAAGTAACTTTTGTTGCTTTATCTGTTCGGTTTACGCTTTTTGAGTTGATAAGAGACTTGTATGGATCGTTGGGTAGAAATTGAGTTCGACTGCATACCACTTCGCTCGATTGGGCGTTTAGAGATTCCCCTGGATGCTTCGCCCAAGTATCAGCAGCATTGTGTGCGGGTTAAAGAGGCGATGGCCAAGCATGGCACCCTCAACAGTTTTTTCCTTTATAACGGCCGTTGTACCTATCACCTGGTGAACAAGGCCGATGAAGGAACGCTGGAGTTTAAGTTTGGGGGAACCATACTGACCGATTCTCAAGACCAGCATGCTCACGATACCGATCTCACCGTGGAACTTTCTAAAGAGACCTGTTCATGGCTCTCGGAGCCGATTGTCCGGTGGTTCGCTGAAACAGTCAAACGATCTGTGGCAGTTGAGTTTGATCGATACATTTCTGCTGGAGATCTGCGTAAGACCATGGACCGCATTGAAAAAATTCAAGCTGCTAGCGACAACGCGGATGGCTTTATCGGAATGTACTTATAAGGCTCGTTCCATTCTTTTCATCCGCCAGCAATGATTGCATTGCTGGCGTTCTTTGCGTGTTAAACTTTGCCGGTTATCGGTTTTTGGCAAAGTTTAACGATTGCGTTGCCGATCTAATGACTGTTGGACTGTGATCCAGTACCGCGCGAAATGCGTAGGACCGGTATTCATAGGACAATAGGGGGGGAGACAATTGGAATAGAATCGTCCTGAGGTTCAGAATGAATCTCGGGGGGTGGACGTATTAATTTCTCCCGAGTTGGTTTGTTTGAATTCGTTCAAACAGCAGCTCAAGCTACGAATGGATTTCCATGAGCCGGCAAGCAACGCATCGTTTAGCGATCTTGATCCTCGGTATTTCGGTTTTGACAGGATGTCAGCCGACACAACCGTTTTACTTCAGTGAAGGTAATAACTTTGCTGACTACTTAGACAAAGCGACCGAAATCGATTTTCCCGATGTGGATGAGCCTCGGTTAGCCGAAGTAGATAACACGCAGGAACCGTTCACGATTTCTGATCCATTCATGATGGAATCGGATCAAATCTGGGATCTCCCTCTGGAAGAAGCAGTTTCGATCTCTTTGAAAAATAGCAAAGTGATCCGCACCGTGGGTGGGAACGCAGCTTTCCGTGTTATTCCAGGCACCACGCTTACCAGCAGCGCGATTCCCACGAATATCACCACACGCAACGACGCTACTCCCACGATCTATGATCCGGCGATTGTCGAAAGTGATCCGAATTTTGGTGTCGAAGGTGCATTGGCCGAATTTGATGCTCAATACAATATGAACTTCAATTGGGACCGGACGGATCGGCCTCAAAACTTCTCAAGTGGTAACCCTTTCTTCCCTTCGCTATTAGTTCAAGACAATGCAACCGCAAGTGCTGAACTAACTAAGAAATCTGCCACAGGTACACAGTGGTCGATTCGAAACAACTATCTCTACAACTACAATAATCGACAAGGGTTGGCTGTTCCTAGTTCCTGGATAGCAGACGTTGAAGTGGCAGCAACCCATCCGCTTTTACGTGGCAGCGGAACGCAAGTGAATCGAGTAAATGTTATGCTGGCTCGAATCCGTGAAGACATTAGCATCGCTGATTTTGAGACAAATATCCGTAACTTAGTCAGCGATGTCGAAGAGGCATATTGGCAGCTTTACTTTGCATATCACAACTTACAAGCCGCAAAAGCAGGGCGAGATAGTGCTTTACAGTCATGGAGAATTGTACATGCTAAACATATAATCGGATCTGGTGGGGGTGAAGCAGATAAAGAAGCACAATCTCGGGCTCAGTTTTATGAATTTCGTGCTCGAACTCAAGGTGCCTTACGTGACCTCTATAAAGCTGAAAATAGTTTGAGATATTTTCTCGGCATCTCAGCTTCCGATGGTAGACTGATTCGACCAGCAACTGCCCCAAGTGACGCCAGAGTAACATATGACTGGTATGAAATCCATGATGAAGCATTAGCGCGTGGACCAGAGCTACGACGTCAAAAATGGCGAATCAAACAACGTGAAGTCGAGATGATCACGGCCCGTAATCAATTATTGCCCCAGTTAGACGCGGTGGCCTTGTATCGCTGGTTAGGTGTTGGTGACCGGTTAATTTCAGGCAATCGAACCGGAAAGAACTTTCCGGAAGAAAATTCCAAAGCCTGGGACGAACTGACCGAAGGCAGATACCAAGAGTGGACGTTAGGTTTAAGATTCAATACACCTATCGGGTTCCGTCGAGAATTGGCCGGTGTCAGGAATGCACAGCTTCGGATTGCAAGAGAAAAAGCGGTTCTCCAAGATATGGAACTAGAGGTCTCGCATTTATTAACGGATTTAGTACGAGATCTAGACTCCAATTATAATCTTGTTCAATCCAACTTAAATCGTTTAATCGCCACGGACAAAGAAGTTGATGTGGTACAAGTCTTGTATGAAAATGGGACAGGACAAGTCACTTTAGACTTGGTATTGGATGCCCAACGCCGAAAAAGTGATGCCCAGGTTGCGTACTTTCAAGCTCTGATCGAATACAACATTGCGATCAAAGATATCCAACTGAGAAAAGGTTCGCTATTAGAATACAACGGCATTTACTTGTCAGAAGGCCCTTGGCCTGAAAAGGCATACTTTGATGCCCAAGGTCACGCTCGACGTCGTTCGGCCAGCAGACATTTCAATTATGGGTACACTCGACCGGGAGTCATCAGTCGTGGTGCAGTCTCTCAAAATGAGAGCGAAGAAATCTTCGGTGAAGTGATCGAAGAAGTCGTGCCTACGCCTGCAATACCTTTGGGACCAACTCCAGCGATTGAATCTGAAGATACCATAGATCTTCCGATGAACACCACAGCCCTGCTTAATGCGGAAGTATCCAGTCTGGTAGCAGTTCAGCCGGTGGTATTACATCAGGAAATCAGCGAGGTGAAACCGTTGACAGCACTCACGATTCGGAGTGAAGTGCAGTTGAAACCTGTTCCAAGAACAAGGAATACAGTGCAATCCGAGACTGTGTCGTCGAAGAGTTCGTTAGATTGGGATAAACTAGGATTAGGCTCGTTGGTCAACCAGATCAAGAAAGAACAGCAGGCCAAGAGTCAACCAGCCCCGGTCCGCACATCAAGAGTGGTAGAGACAAAAAATGAATCTAACGCGGATACAACGACTGCTCCAACTCCTCGGAATCCTTCAGGGTGGCAGGCCACAAAACGTTGATTCGCTTGCTCAATCGTGCGGGGTAAGTCGCCGCACGATTTTTCGTGACCTGGAAACGCTCAGAGCCGCAGGTGTTCCACTTGCGTTTGATGCAGACTCTCAGCGATATCGAATTCCTGACACGTACTTTCTCGGCCCAACCAATCTTGATGCCGAGGAAGCACTTTCGGTGATGGTGCTTTGCCATGAGTTGGGCGATGGCACCGGCTTGCCCTATTATTCTTCAGCACGCAGGGCAGTGACAAAACTTGAGAATAGTTTGCCCAAACGTTTAAAGGCCGAACTGCAACAAGTCTCTAATTCCGTCGAGATCAAATTCAATCCGGTGGCTCAAACAGAAGAGTCCAAGGAGACCTACCAAGCATTGGTCGATGCGGTAGGAAAGAAACGATGTGTACGAATTAGTTATCGGAGCCTCTTCGACAACGAAACGATTCAAACGAAACTCTCTCCCTACAAATTGTTGTTCAGTCGGCATAGTTGGTACGTGATTGCACGTTCATCAATTCATCGTGCAGCCCGAACTTTTAAAATCGGCCGCATTGCAGACTTGGAACTCACCGATGATACCTATCAGATTCCCGCTAAGTTTAGCATTGCCAAAGTACTCAAGAATGCTTGGCACATGATTCCCGAAGAGGGGCCAGATCAACGTGTGGTAGTTCGATTTGCTCCATTGGTTGCCAGCAATGTAGCGGAAGTGCAGTGGCACAAATCACAGCGTATCGAGTGGAATGAAGATGGCTCAATTGACTTTCATGTCACCGTCTCGGGTCTTCGAGAAATGTCTTGGTGGATTCTAGGCTATGGCGACAAGGCGGAAGTGTTGGAACCCCCAGAAATGCAAGAGATTATCGCACATCATGCGAAAGGGATATTGGCCAAGTATCAATAGCACTTCGCTGCAGAACAGGTTCTGATCTACTATTCTCCTTAGCGATATCCCCTTACAATGACTGCTTCTCTAGTTTTTTCAACCTAAAGCAGCCAGCAGTTATGTTCTTTGCATTTGACGGATTAGATGGGGTCGGAAAATCGACTCAACAGCGACTTTTTATTGAGTGGCTTGAGCAACAGGGATACAACGTAAAAACTTGTCGCGATCCAGGCAGCACTCCCTTAGGTGAAAAGCTGCGAGATATTTTGCTTGAAAAAAGCTCGCTTGAGATTCATGCACGAACCGAAATGTTGCTGTATATGGCAGCTAGATCTCAACTGGTCGAAGAAGTAATTCGGCCCGCTCAAGCAGCAGGTCAGATGATTATTTCCGACCGCTTTTTACTCGCCAACATCGCCTACCAAGCCTACGGCGGAGAAATGTCACCCGAGGCAGTTCGCCAGGTGGGCCAAGTGGCCGTCAATGGCTCGATGCCTGATGCGACGTTCTTATTAGACATGCCCTGCAAGTTATCGTTTGCCCGCTTAGACCGACAATTAGACCGGATGGAGAGCAAAGGGCTGGAATACATGGAGCGTGTGCGTCAGGGATTTCTCGAAGAAGCCAAGCTGTTGGAGAATGTTTTTGTGCTCGACGCAACGCAAGACATCGATACCATTCAACAACAAATCCGTAGCGTGGCCGAAAAATTATTAAAGGGAACGTCAAGCTCATGAGTTGGGATGAAATCCAAGGACATGATTCGATTGTTGCCTCATTCCGTCAAGCGGTAACACGTGGGCGATTGGCCAGCACTTTTTTGTTTGTCGGACCGGAAGCGATTGGGAAAAAAAAGTTTGCCCTTCAACTGGCTCAGTCTCTTCTGTGTGAAACCAACGAGGAGAGTGTCTTGGAGTCTTGCGGCACGTGTGATGCTTGTTTACAAGTAAAAGCAGGCTCCCATCCTGACTTGCTGTTTCTCCAGAAACCAGCAGGCAAGAGCCGCATTCCCGTTGAACTACTGATTGGCGAGCGTAAAAATCGCATGCGGCAAGGTCTCTGTTACGATATTACCTTGCGGTCTTTCTGTGGTGGCCGAAAAGTCGCCATTATTGATGATGCCGATTACCTGAACCAAGAAGGGGCAAACTGCTTGCTGAAAACCTTGGAAGAACCTCCACTAGGTTCGGTGATTATTCTCATTTCGAGAAATCTGCAAAGCCAGTTGCCCACGATTCGGTCGCGTTCGCAAATCATCCGGTTTTCACCTCTTCCCACTGAGGTCGTCTCGAAGCTGTTAATCGAGAATCAGTTGGTCGACAGCCAAGCAGAGGCAGAGCAACTGGCCTCACTAGGTAATGGGAGCCTGCTTCAAGCAAAAAAATTGGCCGATGTCGAGTTGCGAGAATTTCGGTCCACCTTATTGGGCACCCTCTCACGCAACGACTTTGCCAGCGTTGCTATCAGTAAGTTGACGGTAGAGTTTGTTGACCAAGCAGGAAAAGATGCTTCTAAACGGCGAGAACGACTTTCTGATATCGTCTCGTTTGCACGAGAGTTCTTTCAACATCTCTTGCATTGCACCACGGGTCAGAATCGCCAGGTCGACGCTGTACTCGAAACCAATGCGGTCAAGGCGTTGAAATTCGTTGAAGATCGACCAGAGGCTCTGATTTGTTGTTTAGATCGATGTATCGAAGCCCAGGCTCAGATTGAAGCGAATGCCAACCTGACAAGCTTAACGGACGCTTGGTTCGACGACTTATCGACCGCCCTACGGTTTGGATACGTTGTGAAGGCTTAATACCTGTTTCTTGGTTATTGGTTCTCCGAACCCTGAACAGTAGCGATGATATTTCGCCCACTGGCCTGGTTGCGATGCTCGCAAAGATAAATGCCTTGCCAAGTTCCCAGCAGCAGGCGGCCTGAATTGATCGGAATGGTGAGACTTGCCCCTAACATGGCGGTCTTTACATGGGCAGGCATGTCATCGGGCCCTTCCATTGTGTGGATATAAGGGAAGTTTTCAGGAGCAATTTTATTGAAAGCCATCTCTAAATCGACTGGAACATCGGGGTCCGCATTTTCGTTGATCGAAAGCGAGGCGGAGGTATGTTGAATAAACAGGTGGAGCAGTCCCACTTCAATCTGATCGATTGCAGGCATTGCTTGCTTGATTTCCGAGGTAATCAGGTGAAAACCTCGGCGGTACGACGAGAGACGGATCGTTGCTTGTTCCCAGATCATCCAAATTTTTCCATTCAAACTAAGGCGTAAAGAAAGTGCATCGCTAGCAGCCTGCAACGCATAATTCGCAATTTCACGTGTTTCAAGTGATAGTGTCTAGCCCCTGAGTGAAAAAAACGAAGAATTTTTTGGATAGTATTTCGAGTGAAACTGCTAGCAGGAACGCATGTTAGCATTTAAGGGATAAATAGAGTTTAATATCTGCCATTTCTTAATGTGAGATTATCCCGTTTTAAACGGTGTTCAACGATGACTCCTTGTCTACTCTTTAAACGCATTGTCAAGAGGTGATATTAATCGATTATCCAAGAGAGGGAGACCTGTCTGATTGCGGCAAGTTCTCAGGCAAGCACTACGGGATCCCGCGATGAAAAACTATTGACACTTAGCTCTCAGTAGGAATAATGGATCACTTGTTGGCGTTAATCCATGGAATGGATGCTTTAAGGGCAGGACGTCCCTTGATGCTTTTTTTTGAGACTATCCCGCAGATTCCCAGTTGAATCTCGGTTATTCCTACAAACTGGAATGAAGGTTGTCTTGAATACTGCCGAAAAAGAGACAGAGTCTTTAATTGATAAAGATAATGGCTTTTGTTCAAAATCGCATTTGGAAAGTTCTTCTAAATTTGATATTGTTCGCGGCTCAATGTTCAAATAACCACATTCCTCTCATTTCATTCTTTCGGTGGAGGTTACTCAGTAATCGATGCAAAAAATTCGCAACGTTTTTGACGCAATTCTAAAGTACGGACACGACGAAGATTTCGCCCCTGAGGTAGACAATGATTTTGTTCCTACCGATGCTCCTGCTGGTTCAGATCAGAAGATCGAGATCATGCGAAATCGAATTGAGATGGGCCAACCATTATGGCATCAAGAGGATCGCTTCGATTACTCTGGCCTAACTGGTGCCATCCGGCCTCGTGAGTAAACATACTGCGAGAAAGTGACTGCGAGTAAGCAACTCGCACTGTAATGTTGGTAGTTAGATATAATCGGCTATCAAAGTTCAGATGAACTAAAATAAAAAGGATACCCTAATTAGGAGTATCCTTTTTGTGTGCTAGCATTTCGTAGCGTGTCAATAATAAGACTCTTAAGTAGTTGCAATCAATGCAACTACTTAAGAGTACTCTAGACTTTAACTTATCAGGCTGCTATCCGGCCATCTTCATGGCCTCGGTCGAGCACGCCGCCGAATCTAGCTTGGATTCGATTGCTTCTTTGTTAACGCCTGCCTCGTCATGACGAGGCCCTTCATCATGGCGAGCCAATTCGTCTCTTAGAACCAAGATGTGTGGCGGTGCTTCTATTCCGAGCCGGACTTTATCTCCAGCGACTTTGACCACCGTAATGATGATGTCATCGCCTAGTCTTATTCGTTCGCATTCTTTACGTGAAAGTACAAGCATGGTAATCAACCTCCGTGTCTTCTTGCATGTACGTTTGTATATTATTCAAAGAGCTTCGTCAACCATTTTTTCTTCAAATTCATTCTTTGAATCGAAGAACGGTGCTGACTTGCTTGAATGACAATGTTATGCAGCAACTTGTACTGCTGGTGCTGAAGCCAATTGAGTTCGTAAGAACCGTTGGCCAGATGCTCCATAAAATAAAATGGTATTTTTTTCGGTTTCCCAAATCGCGGTATACTTTACACTTCGAGGACCGTGTAAGCAGAAGTAAATTCCACAAGGGTCTCCGGTACGTAGAAGTATTCGTTCGGTCATGGGGAAAACGCCGGGTTCTAGTTGTTCCTGATTGCAAAGGGTTTCATAAACGTAGTCTCTTAACTGTTCGAGCTGGGTAAAGCATGAGGACTCAGCATTCATCTGAGGCAGTATCTCCTGTTATTCATGATAGGCAATTAATGCCGATCCTGATTGTTTAGAGTGTTAGGGTAAGATGTCGCTATGAATACCTTCGGCGATTTAGGTTGGATAAGGTTATTGAGAAGAGTGTATAAAATGGATGTTTTGGGTAAATAAACTTGCGCAAAAAAAGCTCCTTTTATCAAAATAGACAAAAGGAGCTTCGGCATGAATTTTAATGCGATGAGAACGCAGATTAGGGAGAAGTTTTTGCGTATCGTTGAAAGGATTCCGCGACCTTTGCTTCCTTGTTATCTCCTTGATGAAATAGCACACGATACCGAAAGGTCATCGGCTCTCCTTGTTTCAATAAGTGGGAGCCATCTTGCGTATCGTCTCCTTTAAAGTGGTGTAGACCAAATACATTGGCAGCGAAAAGTCCGTAAGTCCTTACATGCCAATAGCTAGGGTATCGAAAACTGGATGGATGGTTAAAGATCGCAATTCCGACTGTTTTACCCTTTACAGGTCCATAATAATCAACCCAGGAAGCTTGTTGGCCCCAGGCATCTTTATTGGTTTGCCCGTGGTTATTGATGATGGTTCCCCCTTTGTCAGACTCTACTTTCATCGTGCCAGCGATTCGCATTCCGAAGCTTCCCTCTTTGGTGTCTCTAAACTCCACTGGCTCGTCCACAGCGTTGACTGTTACTGTAAAGTCGATGTACCGGTTTCCCTGGTCCACACCAAAAACTAGAGTACGTTTGTCTTGGCAGATTGTCTTATTATCTTTGTCGACCCAATTGTTGATGCTAACAATGGTGGCCTGTTTGCCACCGGTCACTTTTTCAAACTTTTGATGAACAATCTGTCCACATTTTGAATTCCCTTCAGCCCAAAAGTCGGTGTCGTTGACTTCTCCATGGGTAAACCAAAATGAACGATGATGTGGATGGTCAGCTTTTTCCCCTTCGCTAGCATCTTGCATGGGATAGCCGCGTGTAATGGGATTCCCATTAGGTCCCATGACGGGCCATAGAATAGGCTTAGAGCCTGATTTAATTAAGTATCGCGTCAGCAGCTTGCCATCGTGCAATACCGTGAGCCCATCTTTTTGTTGTGTCACTTCAAATTCGGCCGCATTGGCCATTGAAAACAGGGCAAGGGCAACTACCGTGGAGAGCAGAGGGAGGCGGAGACTCATGATGTCAAAATTCCTGTGGATCGAGGGGAGGGACAAGAAATACGACCAGAGCTGTCGTACTAGTACAGGCTCGCCAGGAAGTCAGATGCAACGGATGTCAATCTGCAGAGAATCCCAATACGATAGCACTAGGTAGATCATCCTAATCGGTTCAGAGCCGAGAATCCAGTTGTCTACAGGCAATTTCAGAGAAGAGCAATAAGATCAGAGAATTGCCTTATTTGTTATTTGCACGTTGTTTAGCGAAGAACTCATTGCGGTCTATTCGTCTAAAATTGGTCTGATACTGGATGAACTTAGTTAGTCGCTGTTCGTCCTGTGGTGTAGATTCCCAGCGGAACTCATGCTTGCTTTTCACTACTTCAATACGCCCTGGGTTTGCATTTTTGATGGTTCTTTGAATTTCCTTCGGGAAAACCTGGGCCTCTTTTAATTTTTGGTTCACTTCAAACCTGGCTTGAGGCGGAGTGCCTCCTAATACCGTGGCGTAGTTTAAATTTGCAGACCAATCGCAAAACCGGTAATAATCCTGTACAGCATTGTTTTGCAAGCTTTTTTCAAAGGATACTTCATAAGACAAAGGAGTTCCTGCAAAAATTACCGTGCTATTCTTCTTTTGATCTTTAACATCAAAATCTGGGGTAAAATGAGCTTTGATATACTCCGTTATCTTATTATCTGGTCGAGCGAGTTGTGCCCTTAACTTAATTGAGAGACTAGTAGAAATCCCTAAAACATCTTGTTGCTTTAAAATGAATTGCGTTTTGTCCGTAGTGTCTAATAGATAAATTAGCTGTTGATTGAAGTCGATAATGGTTATTTGTCCTGGGCCACTGGTGACCGAATCATAGACCACATTGGCATGAAAGGTCGTTAGGTGAGTTTCCACAGGCTTAGCATCGGCCCCAACAAAGATGTCGGTTGTCACATGAAATTCAACCGCTTCTACATGATTTCGTGAAGTGAAACCAATAAGGGATAATACAAAAGTGAGAAGCAATAATGTTCGTGACATGAGAAAAACAGTCTTGGGGTAGAGATAATCAAAAGCAATCAAGGTAAACGGTTTAGCCAAGTACTATAGATAATACGAAGTTAGTGAAAAGGATAATCGAATACTGGCGATAGCGTCTAGTGCGATTTTACGAGACTGCTAGCATTCCATTGAGATGAGAGCGAAACATAAAAGGGTCTCTTGCCATGTTGTCTTGGTTTCCTCTATTCTTCACACTGATATTCATTACAACTTGAAGGATTCGTTCGTGGCACAAATAAAAAGAATTTTGGTAACAGGCGGAGCAGGGTTTCTTGGCTCCCATCTCTGCGAACGGTTTGTTGAAGCAGGGCATGATGTCATCTGCTTAGACAACTTCTTTACGAGTCAGAAGTCTAACGTCACACATCTGCTCGATTATCGTAACTTTGAGTTGATTCGTCATGATATTACGATGCCAATTTGGTTAGAGGTGGATGAGATCTACAACTTGGCTTGTCCTGCGGCACCAGGCCATTATCAATACAACCCAATTAAAACGGTTAAAACTTCGGTAATGGGATCGATCAATGTGTTGGGCATGGCAAAACGCTGTCGGGCCAAAGTGTTACAAGCCTCGACAAGTGAAGTTTATGGCGACCCCGAAGTTCATCCACAACCAGAGTCTTACAAAGGAAGTGTCAATACGCTTGGCCCCAGGGCATGCTACGATGAAGGAAAGCGTGTAGCTGAAACTTTGTTTATGGATTATCACCGGTCCAACAATGTCGATATTAAAATAGTTCGTATCTTTAATACTTACGGACCGAGGATGCACCCTTATGATGGCCGCGTAGTTTCGAACTTCATTCGCCAAGCGATCGCTGGTGATAATATAACCATCTACGGAGATGGATCACAAACTCGCTCTTTCTGTTACCGCGATGACCTGATCGAGGCGATGATCAGGATGATGCAAACGGAGAAAGGTTTTACCGGACCAGTCAATATCGGAAACCCTACGGAGTTCACAATTTTAGAACTCGCCAAGCATGTGATCGAGATGACCGGTTCTAAGTCGAAATTAATCGAGAAGCCACTGCCTGAAGATGACCCGACACAGCGTCAGCCAGATATTAGCTTGGCGAAAGAGAAACTTGGGTGGGAACCAACCGTTGAATTGCAAGAAGGATTGAGACGCACGATTGATTGGTTCAATTCCATCGAGCTATCCAACTACAGGGCACCTACGCCTAACTACGATTGAGTTCGACCTTTGGAGTTTTGCGATTAATTACAGAGAGAATTTTAAAAGCACCTAGGGAAAAGGATATTCCGACGATTGTGCCGATGCAGTCGGCATACCAGTCGTAGAGGTCCGCATATCTTCCTGGGATAAAGCTTTGAGTTAGTTCATCGACCGCGCCATAACAGGCCAAACAAAGAAAGACCGCCAGGCAAGTTTTAAGTGATACCGTGGTTCGTGTCCAAAGAATTAATAACAGACCCGTCGCAAGACAAGCGTACATAGTGAAGTGGACAATTTTATCAATGGGAAGACGAGAGCCGCCAGTTGAACTATGAGAATACGATGGAACATGCGTGGCTGTAAAAGCCAATAACCAAAACAAAACCACTCCCCAAAAGATCAGAGATTTTATTGGATCTGGTAGTGTCGGTAACGGACTGTTTTCCATTCGATTTGACATGAAGCAAATTGTCAGCAGAGGGCGTTAAGGTAGTTGTGGATGCGTAAAGTAAATTCCTATCATAATTTACTTTCTGTACAAGTGCCAACATTCTATCAAAATTTATGGTCTTTGGACTATAATATCGATAAATTCAAGATACTTCACGAAGAGTATCTGTTTATTAGGGACGAGGAGACTACGCGGCAATGTCTGTATTAATCACTGGCGGGGCAGGCTTTATTGGAAGCCACTTGATCGAAATGATGCTTGCGGATGCAAGCGATCAACTTATTTGCTTAGACAACTATAACAACTATTATGACCCTGAATTAAAAAGAGCGAATGTAAAATCGTTTGAAAACAATCCTCAGGTCACTATGATCGAAGGTGATTTTTGTGACTTTGATGCAATGCAAAAGCTGTTTGACGAGCACGATGTGAACTCCGTGATTCACTTGGGCGCTTATGCTGGCGTCCGTGTGAGTGTACAAAACCCCAAGATATACCAGCAAACCAATGTAGGCGGAACGCTCAGCTTGTTAGAAGCCGCCAGGTATCACCCGGTTGATCGGTTCTTGTTGGCCTCATCTTCCACGGTCTATGGCAAAGGGGCCGAGATTCCTTTTGCTGAAGATGCCTCGCATGGAATTCCGGCCAGCCCTTATGGAAGCACAAAGCGAGCCGCCGAGTTGATGGGCCTTACCTATCAGCAACTGCATGATGTGCCGGTCGTCTGCTTGCGTCCTTTCAGTGTCTACGGTCC
>NVWB01000139.1 GCA_002733575.1 Blastopirellula sp.
AAGGGTAGTGCCTATAGGTGGTAGCTTAGTGCCATCTCTTAGCCTATCCCCTTCAGTAAAATGATATGCGTTGTGTCTCATAGTTTATCCTTTCTGAATTGTAATTGAAATAGTAATGCCGGACCATCCGTCAATGAGTTACTTCAGCACCCAATAGATGTCACGGATAGGACAGTAGGTAAACCCATCAGAGTTAAGAGCTTCCTTAGCTGTGGTCTGATACATCCTACCTACCTCCTTCTTACCATCACTATCCACTTGAGTAACTGACATATGCCACTCACCACTGACCTGAAACACAGCTTCTTGACCTACTACCCAGTTAGGGGCGACACGATAATAGAAATCTCTCTTAGTTAAAATGAATGACTGCTCAAGCCTACCTTTCCACATACCATGCAGTAGTTGTAGAGGCGTATCAAGCATACCTCTGGCAGATAACCCATCCATGTGCCTTAAAAACTTAGCCAAGGTGTGAGTATCAGCTACATCATCTATACTAAACAATACGTATACCATCTGGAACTCCTTTAGTCGATTATACAGGTTAAATTATAATTGTCAACCCCCAATCACCCCACCATTGAGATAATTGTTGATGTATTCTGGGTCTTGTATGTTTAAATCCTCTGCCATAGTGCTAGTGTCCAGACCCCAATCCACTAGCATCTCAGACACCTCATCAGGGTATCTCTTGATAAACTCATACATCTTTTGATAGTCATTCTTCTCATTGACAGGGGAACCTACCTTCCACCCACTGCCAGTACCGTAGTCCTTGTAATAAGACTCCCATATGGCGTAAGGGTCTTCAAGTACTGGCTCTCTTACTATGTCCAACTGAGACCAGTCAGCATCTATCATACGCTCAAGTATAACATCAGCAAACCATAAGTCTTGTGTCTCCCTCTTAGTATGCTGCCCAAAGTATCCAACACTAAGGTTAGTACACTCTGATACTACCCCACGATATTCATTACTATCTGTGTACGAACCACTGTCATCAGGACGTAAGGCAGGTAGGTCTAATACACCTGATAACGACACAGCAAACTCATCTGAGGCAGTACGGGTACCCATTTGGTGTGTGATAATGGACTCAGTACCCATCCTATCCAAAGAGATAACGCTATCCACTTGGGTTAACCAATCAGGTTCACTTGCAACCAAGGCAGAGCTACCGTCACAACCTAGTTCTTCAGCAGCATGGATAATATAAAAACCCGGCACACCTTCTTCGATCATGTTTAGGATTAGCCACACCCCTGTTGTGCAGTCAGCACCAAGGCAAGAGGACGTTGAGTTAAAGGGCAGGCTTACCACATCTCCAGTGACATCCACCCTCTGTATACCATCCTTGAAGTGTACTGTATCATGGTGTGCAGCAAAGCATACACTAGGTTTATCCCCTAACTCCAGCAGGTAGTTACCCCATTTGTCAGGACACCCCATAGCTGGTTCTATAAACCTCTTACAGAACTCACGTTGAGTTTGACTTCCTTCTGGCCTGCAATAGGTCAGCATCTCAGTTAAATTATACATCTTGTTCTCCATTAATTGCTAGGTAACTAAAGTCTAGTGTCAACTATCCTAGTCATTTATCCTTTTCACAATTGTTTTGATATTTCTTTAAGTAGATATCTGTGTAGTACTCCCCACACACAAGACTGCATTGCTCTACGTACCATATCTTACCATTCTTAAGAGTAACTATCTTATCGTACCTAAAGTTTCCCTCTTGCTCACACCCGTCATCCCCTGTGTACCAAGCTATGCCCATGTCTATATTATAGTACATATCTCCTGATAGAGTCTCCTCTATGTAATCCTCATCATAGCAGTAATTACAAACATGGTTGCCGTGTACCGACAGCATATCGTAGTCTGTATTATCACAGTGAATACACTTTTCGGCATCTTCATCAAGTAGTACACCTTCATAACAACTACAGTCAATGCTACCATTACTATCAACAACTAGGTACCCATCTATCTCCTTAAGTTCTTCGTACCCATCTAGGTACGGACCTATATACGACCCTTCATACTCCTCAACTCTGAGTCTGGCCCCATACCAACCACCATCGTAACTACCCACAGCGTTATGTTCTGACAAATACTCTTCAATCATATCTATAGAGTTATCACACACACCGTAGATCGGAGCGGATACCCAAGGATCAGTGTCCACTCTGACGACACAACGGGCAGCTATGTCCCCATCATCATCAGTAAGGTATATTATACTGAAGTCACCTGTGTCATATACTCTGGCAGGGTGTTCAGGTAAATGATCAAAGGAATACCTTAGGCAAGAGTCAGCCAAAGACTTACGACTACTGGTTGTTCTGGGATTTCTCATCGACACCCTATTACCAACGTAAGCCTGCTCAAAAGCATCAGCCTCTTGGCTAACGTGTAGAGTAAACTTCCTAGGGTTTAACTCTGTTTGTAACTCATCTGCGATACTATCCCTATCCCCTTCAGGTACATCAGGCAGTAACATCCCAAGGAATTTACCCATACGTAAGGCAACCCTTTGTCCCTTATCCCTTGCAGCCTTTGACTGGTAGACAGAGACCTTACCCGTAAACTTAGAGGACATACTCGGAGCCATAAGAGATAGTACCAGAAAGTAATAAGTAGTCCTGTGACCTCTGTAGATATTAAATACAAGTTTATCCAGTGCACTCAAAAAAGAGTTCTCTAAAATTCTTGGAGTTAGCTTATTAGCAGACATACCCTTGAATTGTTTTAGAACTGTATTCTTTACAAAGTAATCAAGGCATTCCTCATCTGTTACCTTAGTCACACTGGCCCGAGGCTCCCAGTACCCTACTAAATTATAACCATAATTGTTAGGCATTAGTAGGTAAGAGTCATCCTCAGTATAGACTAACCTAATCTCACTATTATACTTGTACAGCATTATAATTCCCCTGTTCTAGAAGGGAAGACATCCGCTCTACTAAATAAAACAAATACTCCCTGTTTAAATCCTCTTGTCCACCTATCACGTAGTCATCCACATAATCTATCAGCATTTCCTTTAAGTCAGTAACACACTGATAGTTAACTATTGACGGACCGTCCGTCATAATACTTGTGTTATTCACCTTGTTTCTCCAATTGTTTCAGGTACCTATTAACCATACGTATCAGCCTAGCTTTCTGCTTCTTCTTAGCAGCAGAGTTAGCAGCATAGTCAGCAGCATAGTAAGCAGCATAGTAAGCAGCATAATAAGCAGCAGAGTAAGCAGCATAGTGGGCAGAGTAAGCAGCAGAGTTAGCAGTATAGTAAGCAGCAGAGCGAGCAGCAGAGTTAGCAGCTTCTCTAATACTCTCATCACCAGTCTTAAGATATTCTACCACTACATCTGGAGCATCCCATAAATGTAAAACATCTAAGGCACACATCCTAGCAAACTTTCTTAGTACATCCTCTGCATCTATAGTCTGAATGATAGTCCTTTCCCTGCATACCAGCTTAGTGTTATCTTCTGTCAGGTCTACTGAGCAGTATACTCTATGAAGCATACTCCCCGGAGAATACCGTAAAGCATCCCATACATTACGGCTGGCATGGAGTCCAGAGCTACACATCTTAATAGGTCCAGTGTGTTTAAGGGTAGTGCCTGTAGGTGGTAGCTTAGTGCCATCTCTTAGCCTATCCCCTTTAGTGAAATGATATGCGTTGTGTCTCATAATTTATCCTCCTCTGCTGGTGCTGGCTGTAAGCTACACATGGTTAAAGTTAAGGCCAGTAATATTGAACCCCTCATTGCTTCATTCCTTCTAGTTGTAGCTTTATAATCTCCTGTATATCAGACAGTATAGCCTTACCAGCCTCAGTCTCTACCACATACTCCCCTGCCTCACTGCCTGCTATCAGGTAGATGGTTTCTTTTGAGGGAGTTAGTTGTACAGCTACTAGAATAAAAAGAGACAGGACTATATACTTTTTAAAAGGATACAAGGCTTTTAGAGCTTCCCCCCTTTTATCCTCTCTTAACTCTGAATAAATGTACATAATAAAAACTGAATAAAAAAGTACTAAGCCTGCAAATGTAAACAAAGATATATTGTTCACAAGCTGAGCCGTGCTAGGTATAACTTCCGATGCGTATAAGAACCATGATAATGTATTCATTTCTTTATCCTCTCTACATTAACTTCTTTAAAGCAAGACAGTAACATAGAAGCTAAGTCTTCATAACCATCGTTACCCCTCATTGCTGGTTTACCTAACTCACCTATGTAGCAGGTATACTCTTCACCCTTAGTGTAGGCATTAGACGTTGACTCCACACATAGGTAACTCTTACCCTTCCTAAATATTCTATCCTTCAACTTCAAATCCTTTCTTGAGTTCATCATACTCATTCTCTATTAACTCTTGAGCAACCCAAGCTTCCTCCTTAGTCCAGAAGATACCTATTATATTATACCCATCAGGGTGGTATTCAAAGTATCCAAATAAAATCCACATTAGAAATCTCCTTCTGCTACTTGGACACAGGTATATCCCCTGTCTCTCCATATGTTTACCACTTGGTTACGATCATCAAGGATAAGGTCAGGCTCATATCCCCTTTACAAACTCACCATCTTTGATACGGTAGTCTACCCAGTTCCATCCCCGAGTATAAGCCCTACCACCATCAATAACACTACCATTGATTGACTTGTAGTCATGGCGATGAGCAGAGTAGTGTAGGTTACCTTCCTCATCCTCAATCATACCGAAATCTAACTCCTCTACCTTATCAGCGTTACCTATAGTTATACCTTCAGGCCTCACTAGTCTTAGGGTAAAATACCTGTTACCAAAGGCAGGGTGAGGAGTAGAACGATAGAAGATGTCACCGGCACTGGCCTCTCCTCCTAACGCAGAGGTACACACATACTTAACTTCTACCCCATCCTTCTCACTATACAGTCTAGCAGCTTTATCTACGTTCAGTATTGGTTCATGAATTATCATACCACTATCTCCCCTTCAAAGTCTTCCCATCTGTTAGACATATCATGTATCACACTGAAGGGTACATCGTGTAGTGAACCATAGTCACCAGTGCATTTGTATACCAGCACGTTGTTGTGCATCTTCAGGTATGGTTCCATCTCCCACAGTTTAGTGAACGTGTTACTCACAACGACATCCATACCATGATTAAGAGCCTTGTCGGTAGCCTCCTGACACCATGAGTGTGCCTTCTTAATCAACTCAGGTTTGAAGGTATACTCCCCACTTCTATTGAAATACATGTCAGCCTCTAGGTGTAGACACCCAATAGACTTAGCGTAGGTAGACTTACCTGACCCCGGCAGTCCACGTACTATATATAAAATGTTATCCATCTGATTTATCCTCACCATCTTTTACCCACATCTTATTTCTCCAATTGTTTCAAGTACCCCTCATTAACCATACGTATCAATCTAGCTTTCTGCTTCTTCCTAGCAGCAGAGTAAGTAGCAGAGTTAGCAGCATAGTCAGCAGCAGAGCGAGCAGAGTTAGCAGCAGAGCGAGCAGAGTTAGCAGCATAGTCAGCAGCAAAGTAGGCAGCAGAGTCAGCAGCAGAGTAGGCAGCATAGTTAGCAGCATAGTTAGCAGCATAGTTAGCAGCAGAGCAAGCAGCAGAGTAAGCAGCAGAGTAAGCAGCTTTTCTAATACTCTCATCACCAGTCTTAAGATATTCTACCACTACATCTGGAGCATCCCATAAATGTAAAACATCTAAGGCACACATCCTAGCAAACTTTYTCAGCAATACCTCTGCATCTATAGTCTGAATGATAGTCCTTTCCCTRCATACYAGCTTAGTATYAYCTTCTGTCAGGTCTACTRAGCAGTATACTCTATGGAGCATACTCCCCGGAGCATACTTTAAAGCATCCCAGACATTACGGCTGGCATGTAGCCCAGAACTGCACATACGAGTAGGTCCAGTGTGTTTAAGGGTAGTGCCTATAGGTGGTAGCTTAGTGCCATCTCTTAGCCTATCCCCTTTAGTGAAGTGATATGCGTTGTGTCTCATAGTTTATCCTTTCTGAATTGTAATTGAAATAGTAATGACGGATGGTCCGGCAATGAATTACTTCTTACCCTTCTTCTTTCTTGCTTTAACACGCCTGTCAATTGAGGCACGTTGCTGCCTTGCAAGCCAATGAACATGATCCTGTCTAGCTAATGTTTTAAGCCCAGCACTACCAGTGTAGTCTCTGGTCCATGTATTACGGTTAAATCCCATAGTGTTATCTCCTTAAGTTAATGTTAATCAGTTACCCATGTTGAAGTCAGCAGCACGTTACTAGATAACCCTTCCCTCTTTAGGGTATTCCACACATCACTCTTTCTATGCCCCGCCAATCCACAGCCTACAGGTGTCAAGTGAAATGTTAAAGTAGGATTGTCCTTGGCAAAGTTAACAAAGGTAACAATACTTTCATCAACCTCATCAAAGGTCATGTCTACTATGTTTAAGCCCTTAGTAGGTAAGGCATAGGACTGGCCAGTCAAACCTTCACCAACACCCCACTCCGCACCATGCTTTTCAAGGGCATACTTAGCGGCACCAGCCCCGTGTATTCCCGATAAGTTAGAACCAAATACAAAGATCATACTTAACCTTCCTTTCTGAATGCTTCATTAACCATACGTATCAGCCTAGCCTTCTGCTTCTTCCTAGCAGCAGAGCGAGCAGCATAGTAATAAGCAGAGCGAGCAGCAGAGCGAGCAGCAGAGCGAGCAGCATAGTAAGCAGCATAGTCAGCAGCATAGTAAGCAGCGTAGTAAGCAGCAGAGTCAGCAGCAGAGTAGGCAGAGTAGGCAGAGTTAGCAGAGTAGGCAGAGTAGGAAGCAGAGTAAGCAGCAGAGCGAGCAGCTTCTCTAATACTCTCATCACCAGTATTAAGATACTCTACCACTACATCTGGAGCATCCCAT
>NVWB01000025.1 GCA_002733575.1 Blastopirellula sp.
CGATCATTCAAGTGATCGGTGAAATCGAGAAAGACTCGCTTCGATGCCAACTGTTGAATGGCTTCCCACAGAAGGTCATGCACTTGGTTGTCGGTCAGTTGATCGGCATCTGGCAAGAGAAGTTCAGGATCGAACCAGCGAGAGATTGGCCAAACCGGGGCCTTTTCCCAAGCGAGGATCGCGGTGAGAAAATCGTTCTCAACTTTGATTGGCACGCGTCCAGTGTCTAAGCACTGAAGAGATTCATCAAAAAATGGTTCTAGATCATCCCTCAGTGTTGCGTTCAGCAACAATTGTTCAACTTCATCAGGATGTGGACGGTGATAGTTTGACATGGTGCAGCGTTCTCGACGTATCGGCGGATGGTTCTCTTCCTACTAGAAGAGATTTCATTTCCTTTGACTCTAACAGCAATCGAAAATGCTTCAAGCTTTTGAGCAAGTAGAAACGCGGAGAATTTGAAGACCATTTTGCTGAAGATAAGCGTGATTGCTACAATCATAAAAGATTGACTGTTAGAATCGGTATAATCGATCCATACCGTAGAATTTGCATGACTTTTACCGAGAATAAACCGTAATTCTCTCAAGTCAACCTGCAAGGGTTGTGTGAATTAAACCCTGTCAAAGCATGGTCGCCACTCAATAATTGCCTGAGCGGCAATTATGAATCAGCATTTTCTTTCTGTGAGTGTCTTCTTTCGACCTCAGTAATCTTTTCAACTCGGCGAGCATGTCGGCCACCCTCGAAATCGGTGGTTAGCCAAATCTCGACCATGCGGTCAATCAATCGTTCGCCCAACATATCGGCCGAGAGACAGAGTACATTCACGTTGTTATGTCGTCGGCTCATTTCAGCGGTTAAATCATCGTGACAAGTGGCGGCTCTCACCCCGGGCACTTTATTGGCCGCAATCGCCATGCCTATTCCAGAGCCACAGATCAAGATTCCGCGGTCTACAGTGCCGTTGGAGACATTCTCACCCACATCGGCTGCTACATCAGGATAGTCAATACTTTCGTTGTCAAAGCTGCCTTTATCCTCCGACTCATGGCCAAGTCGTTTCAATAAGTCAATTAACTTTGCTTTCACATGAAAGCCTCGGTGATCGCATCCAATGGCAATTCGCATTCTCAATCACAACCTATAAGAAGAGAAAAGAGTGGTGTGTTACTTATAATTTACAGTTTCGGAAGCAAAGAGTCAAAATCTAACTGTTTAATCCTCGCGGCAATCTCAGATTCAATCTGATCTGCACACTGCTCGTAGACCTCTTTTGCCCCTCCAAAGGGGTCAGCAACGTCAAATCCATCGAGACAAAGGTTGGTAATTCGGTCACTAGCTTGCGGCCAATGCGAGACAATTGCCTCAATATGGCCACGGGTCATCGTCAAAATAAGGTCCGCATGTTCGATCAATCGATCCCCAATCGGCTGGCTGGCATGTTGAGAGAGATCTAATCCTCGCTCAGACAAGACACTAACTGCTTCTACCGATGGACGCCCGCCAGGATAGGCAGCGATTCCAGCGGAGGAAACAACTACCCCCCGGTCAATCAAATGATCGATTTCACACCCAAGATGATTGGCGATCTGTTTTTGCATTAACAGTTCGGCCATAGGGCTACGGCAGGTATTTCCGGTACAAACAAATAAGATATTAAAACTACTCAATCGACTTAAAACCTTTTTACTAACAACGCCTTCCCGCAGGATGGTCAACTGGTTTTCCTGAACTTTTACGACCGTAGAGCTTTGAGCATAACGACATTTACCATCGTCTAACACTAACTGCACCGCATCTCCTAGGCTCTCGGCAACTTGGCTGCCTTCTACCACATCTGGCTCACCTGACAAATTGGCACTGGTTAATGCCAGCGGACCAGGCAAAAAACGCATCACTTCAGTGATTAAGTCGTGGGCCGGAATTCGTAATCCAACCATTCCCGTAGGGGCTACCGCTTGTATTACTGAGGGTGCAAAGTTCTCAACAACACTATTTTGCCCCGCACAAGGCAAAACCAGGGTCACAGGCCCTGGCCAACAACGCCGGGCCAATCGAGCACTAAGCTTCGATGCCTGCGGTACATAGTCCCATAATTGATCGGAATGCTGAATTGCTAATGCAAGTGGTTGATTCTCGGGTCTTCCTTTGGCTATTAATAACTTTTGAACTGCGTCTGCGTTTAAGGCTGAAACCGCTAGTCCATAGACGGTTTCAGTCGGAAAAGCAACAATTTGTCCCTCGGCCAAGGCTTGTACGGCACGATGGATTACATCGCGACGATCATCCGCCGATCTGACGTCTATGACCTGAGTAGGCATACTTACTACTGGATACTCCGATAATCCAAAATGTCTTTAACCAACAGTCGTTATCAATAGTGTCTTCTCTCGATAAACGCTATTTATATTGCGGAAGTCTTTATACCACAATGCTTTACTATATGCGAACAGATAATGAAAATTCAAGTAGTGAATAGCAAATGGATTCTGAAAAAGATTATTCAGAAGATTGCCGGTCAACCATCGAACAATTACTCAGATGGCTGGTTGATTCATCAATGCCCATGAAATGGATAGGCTGCGAATCACCTGCTTTTCTAAGAGCGTCAAGTTCTTTTGCGGCAAATTGACTAATTATCGGCTGTAGGTTTGCCTGATTCCGCAGTTTCGTAGATAATGTTTATGACGCTTCAAAATTTACTTGACGCTCTTTTCTAGTATTTATCCCTACTCACTCTTACTGAAAACCTTATGCCGCTTCGCTTCGATTGCCTAAAAATCTGGTTCTCCTTTGCTGCACTGGCAACTTTAGCCATTGTGTCAGGCTGTGTACCTACGGCTGAAACGCATGAAGGCAATCTTGAGGCGATTTGGGGCAAACGAGGGGTCTCAGATGGTCGATTTGAAAAGCCGAGGGCAGTGGCTATCGATCAGAAAGATAACCTGTATATAGTCGATATGACCGCACGTATTCAAGTTTTTGATCGTGCTGGCAGCTTTGTACGATCTTGGCAAATCCCCGAGTTTTATCGAGGTCGGCCTTCTGGGCTATCAATCAATAATGATGGCAACTTACTGGTAGCCGATACCCATTACAACCGAATGTTGATCTACACGCCTGATGGAAGACGGCTAGACAAACAAACGATTGGCGGCGAGGAAGGCAATGGACCTGGACAATTTGGTTTTGTGACCGATGCGGTGCAAGATTCCAAGGGAAACTACTATATCGCCGAATATGGAGAATATGATCGGATACAAAAATTTGACTCCGATGGCAACTACCTGTTTGAATGGGGAAGCCACGGGACAGAGCCAGGTGAGTTCGTCCGACCGCAGAATCTGACGATCGATGAGAATGACATGATTTGGGTTGCCGATGCCTGTAATCATCGAATTCAAGTGTTTGATGCCACCGGAAGTGAAGCTAAGTTAGTAAAAATCTGGGGCGAATTAGGTTCCGAAACTGGCAAACTAAGTTATCCGTATGATCTCGTACTTGATGGAAAAGGACATGTTTATATTGTGGAGTACGGAAATCATCGTGTGCAAAAATTTACGCTCGATGGAGAAAGCCTGGGTGCCTGGGGCATCTATGGCCGGAGTGAAGGGAAATTGAACAACCCTTGGGCACTGGTACTAGATCGTAAGGGAAGGGTTCATGTCCTAGACTCAAATAATCATCGCGTACAAAGGATTGTTTTATAAGAACGGTGCTGATTCATTCGGATGAATAATTTCCGCAGGATTTACTCAAAACGAACCAATATCGACATGTTTTACGCGAAATGAATGCGTAACTGCATTACAACTTTACTTTTTACGTGCAAACCATCCATTTCACTGTAAAATGTACACCAAACCGGGTATCATGCAGCGTAGTTAAAACACAGTGTAATGAGAACCTAGCGTAGTAATTAACTCCTTTTCAAATTATCTGCTCAAACACGGCTCACAAACTAAACAGAGATACTAAACATTTGATAACGATTGGGTTATCGCAATGATTGGTACTTTTTACCTCTTTTTGCTCTGAGGATTTCAGGAGCAAGGCTCAGGTTACGGATGATGGAACTCGACATTGCTTTTAATAAGCCTTACTTATTGTTGCTCCTAGCAACCGTTCCATTACTTTGGATCTTTAGCTTCCGTAGCCTGTCTGGCTTAGGAACTTTCAGAAGATTAACCGCACTCGGCTTGCGTTCGGTGGTCTTAATTCTTTTGATCTGTGCCCTGGCGGAAATGCAGTTCTTGCGGACTAGTCAAAAACTGGCCGTGATTTATGTGCTCGATCAATCGATGAGTGTCCCGGCTGAGAAGCGAGCCGCCATGGTTCAATACGTGGTCAAAGAGGTCAGCGAGCATCGTAACGGCAGTCGAGGTGATATGGCCGGAGTGGTTGTCTTCGGCAGAGAGGCGACCATCGAAGTCCCTCCTTATGATGACATTTTGCCCATTCAACAGGGCAGACTCGAAAGCCTCATCAACGTACGCGCAGATGCCACGAATTTGGAAGCGGCATTGAAACTGGCACAAGCCTCGTTTCCCGAAGATGCTGCAAAACGCATTGTGGTAGTTACCGATGGAAACGAAACCGCAGGTGATGCAGAGGCAATCGCAAGAAATCTTGTCGCAAATGGAATTGGAATCGATATTGTACCAGTTGAACTTTCGACCCGATCTGAAGTTGCGGTTGAAAAAATTGCACTGCCTGAAGATGTACGCAAAGGCCAGCCCATTCAAGCCAGTGTCGTACTCAACAACATGACCAAGTCAACCCCCGACGATCCTGGCCATGTACAAGGCAAGCTGGTGATTGTCCGCAAGTATGGAAAGCGAGAAGATATCATTTCTGAACAAGAGATTGATCTTCCGCCGGGCAAAAAAGTCTTGACCTTCCAACATACCATTGATCGAGCCGACTTCTACACTTACGAAGCGAGATTTATCCCCGAGGATGAATCGGATGACTCGATGTCTCAAAACAACACCGCCACTGCTTTTACGCATGTTCGCGGCCAAGGCAGTGTGCTGTTGATCGAAGACTGGGAGAACCCTGGTGAGTTCGCTTATTTAGTTGATCGGCTCAGGGCCAATAACATCGAAGTCGATGTCATGCCCAGCAATAACCTCTTCTCAAGTTTGGCCGAACTACAACGCTACGATAGTGTACTGTTAGGAAATGTCCCACGTTCTAGCGGGTCGGAAGCAAGAGATGTCTCTAGTTTTAGTGATCAACAAATCAACATTCTCGTCCGTAACACACAGCAAATGGGTTGTGGATTAGTGATGTTAGGTGGGCCGCAATCGTTTGGAGCCGGTGGCTGGGCCAACACCGAACTCGAAAAGGCCATGCCGGTCGACTTCACGATTAAAGATGCCAAAGTCGTTCCTGTCGGGGCGTTAGTTTTAATCATGCATGCCTCGGAACTGGCACAAGGAAATTACTGGCAAAAAGTGGTCGGCCGAGAGTCGATCAAGTCACTAGGCTACAACGACTACTGTGGTCTGCTGCATTGGAACGGAACTGATCAATGGCTCTGGGGTGCTCCTACTGGTTTGGTGCCGGTAGGGCCGAATCGTACTCAAATGTTAGCCCGCTTAGGACGTATGGCACCAGGTGACATGCCCGCGTTTGACCCCTCGATGAAAATGGCGCTGGCAGCCTTTAACCGCTTACCGAAAGGTAACGTGGCCATCAAACATATGATTATCATCAGCGATGGAGATCCACCTAAACCAAATCCTGCAACGCTCAATGGCCTGGTAGCGGCAGGCGTAAAAGTGACCACGGTGGCGATTGGAACACACGGCCCCGCTGGAAGCACGCCGCTTCGCCAGATAGCAAAAGCCACAGGCGGAAAGTACTATGTAGTCACCAACCCTAAAGCCTTGCCCCGAATCTACCAGCGAGAAGCACGCCGGATTTCACAGCCGCTAATTAAAGAACACCTTGGCATGTTTCCTAAAACGGTCTACCCACATGAGATTGTTCGCGGGTTCGACAGTTACCCTGCATTCGATGGTTATGTAATGACCACGTTAAAAGATAATCCACTGGTCGATCCCGTTTTGGCCGCACCGGTTCCTGCAGGCAACCCTGAAAATGCCACTTTATTGGCCACTTGGACGTATGGACTAGGCCGATCTGTCGCGTTCACCAGCGATGCCGGTAGACGCTGGACCAACGAGTGGACAAGCTGGGATGGTTACGACAAATTCTTCACCCAGATGGTTCGCTGGTCGATGCGACCTGCCGGAGACCAAGGGCAGTACACGGTCTCTTCCGAAGTCATTGATGGTAAAGTTCGTGTGGTGGTGACTGCCATGGACAAAGAAGACAAGTACCTGAACTTTCTTAATGTCACAGGCAATGTTGTTGGCCCTGACATGCAGCCCAAAGATTTTCGCCTCGAACAAGTCGCATCAGGGCGGTATGTCGGAGAGTTTGAAGTCGATCAATCAGGCAGTTATTTCATGTCACTCGTGCCCGGCCCTGGCCAGGCACCGATTCGTACGGGGGTCAATGTTCCCTATTCGGCCGAGTTCCGTCAGCAGTTTACCAACAACAACTTGTTGGAAAAACTAGCTGAAATGAAGCCCGAAGGAGGCAAGCCAGGGAAAATCATCACCGGCAACTTGGCGATTGGTCGAGTCGATGATCTGCTAGAGACCGACACGTTTCGCCACGACTTAGCCAAGGCGATCAGTAGCGAACATATTTGGCCAATCCTCTTGGTGATTTGTGCCGTTGTGTTTTTGCCCGATGTCTTTATTCGCCGCGTGACCATTGGCTTTGAATGGTTGGAGCCTGTTTATGCTGGAGCAACCGCCATGATCTTTGGTGCCCAAGAAGAAGAAAAAGCAGACGAACGTATGGATCGTTTACGTATGAGTAAAGAACGAGTTACTGCCAACATTGACGAACGAAAAGCGTCCGCCCGATTTGAAATGGACCCTGATGAGAATATCTCAGCCAGTGCCCTTGATGAAGAACTGGCCACAGATAGACTAGCTCCGAGTATCATTCGTCCAGAAAAAAAGGGACTAGACTCTCAGCCCGAAGAAGAAGACTATACCTCACGGCTGCTTAGAGCAAAACAAAAAGCGAGAAAACAATCATCGGGAGATCAACCCTCTGGTGGCGATCTCAACTAACGACCGTTTTAACTTATTCAATCATCATTCAATCAGAACAGAACAACTAAAGAGGTAACAGCTTATGAGTGTTGGCGAATCGATGCAACAACAGGCCGAAGAATTCCGTAATCGCTACAACGCTGTGAAAGATCAAATACAAAGGGTGATCGTAGGACATGACGACATCATTCACGGGGTGCTCACCTGCATGTTTGTCGGCGGGCACTGCCTGCTAGAAGGCGTGCCAGGTTTGGGTAAGACCTTGCTGATTCGCACGCTCTCGCAAACCATGGACTTGGACTTCAATCGAATCCAATACACGCCAGACTTGATGCCTGCCGATATCTTAGGCACCAACATGGTAATGGAAACCCCCGATGGCAAGCGTGTATTTGAATTTCAAAAAGGACCGATCTTCACCCAGATCTGTCTAGCAGACGAAATCAATCGGGCCACGCCGAAAACACAATCGGCCATGCTTGAAACGATGCAAGAAGGGACCGTAACGGTTGCTGGTATACGGCATGAATTAAAAAAGCCGTTCTTTGTGTTGGCCACCCAAAATCCGATTGAACAAGAAGGAACCTATCCACTGCCGGAAGCGCAACTGGATCGTTTCTTTTTCAAGTTAGTGGCCGGGTATTCTTCCGCCGAAGATCTAGGCACCATCATTGATCGTACTACCAAAGGTATCAACGTGGAGCCAGAAAAAGTGATGGATGGGGCCGAGATCATCAAATGGCAAAAATTGATTCGCGAGGTCATTTTAGCCAAACATGTGCAAGACTATATCGTACGTCTCACATTGGCCACGCATCCCGATGGCCCTATGGCATTGCCGGTCACCAATCAATATCTTCGCTGGGGTGCGAGTCCTCGTGGAGCCCAAACCTTGGCCCTGGCTGCCAAAGTACGTGCCTTGTTAGATGGCCGCTACAATGTGAGCTTCGAAGATATTCGGCGTGTCTATTTGCCCGCCATGCGTCATCGCGTGATTCTCAACTTTGAAGCCCAAGCCGAAGGTCTCGATACCGATCACGTATTGCTAGAGATTTTAGAAAAACTCCCAGAGAAGTCGGACGACATGCCCGTTACCGCTTCAGTAGTCAGCTAGTTATTCCTTGAGCGTGCCTCCAAGTTTTGATTAACACCCTTTGATTGATGATGGAACTTTATGCCGGCTTCTACTAACAAAACGGAGTTGCTGTCTCCTGAACTGCTTGCGCAGTTAGAGCGTCTTGAATTGGTCAGTCGAAAGATCTTTCGGGGACGCATGAAAGGCGAACGCAAGAGTAAGCGGAAAGGCAATAGCGTTGAGTTTGCTGATTTCCGACCTTATGTCCACGGAGACGACCTCCGGTTCATTGATTGGAATACCTACGCGCGTTTAGATAAGTTGTTTTTGAAGCTCTTTCTTGAAGAAGAAGACCTGCATTTTTACACCTTGATAGACGCCAGCATGTCGATGGATTTTGGTGAGCCGACCAAATTGCAATACGCCAAGCAACTGGCCGCCTCGCTGGGCTACATCGGACTTTGTCGTGCTGATCGAGTCCGAATCGAAACCCTGGGAACCACTGTCAGAGATCCTGGCCCTGTACTCCGTGGTCGCCACAACTTATATCGCATGGTCGAATACTTAGAAGGCATCGAACCAGGCGAAAACATTTCTTTATTAGAAGGCGTTAAAAACTTCTGCATCCGCAACTCAGGCAAAGGGGTGCTAATCCTCATCACCGACTTGATGGACAAAACTGGCTACGAAGCCGCATTGCGTTTTCTAATGGCCCAGCAGATGGATGTCTATGTAATTCACACCCTGTCACCGGTGGAACTCAAACCGGAAGAACAGATCAAAGGTGATCTTAAACTGGTCGACTGCGAAGATTCTGATTTTGCTGAAATCACGGTCAGCCGACCACTGTTAGATCGATACAAAAAAACATTAGCTAGTTTCATTGACGGCGCTCGAACTTATTGTGCCAAGCGGGGCATGGTCTATACGCTGGCGAATACTGAAACGCCTGTTGATCAACTCGTCTCGACGTACCTTCGCCAACGAGGGCTCGTTCGATGATGTTTTTAAATACGCTAGGGCCGCTGAGTTGGGCGTTGCTGCTGATTATTCCGCCTGCGATTCTGGCCCTCTATTTTTTGAAACTACGCCGGCAACCTCTGGAAGTACCCAGCACGTATCTCTGGAGACGCACGATTGAAGACTTGCACGTCAACAGCTTATGGCAAAAGCTACGTCAAAGTATTTTGTTGTTCTTGCAGTTGCTCTTCATTTTTCTGATTATTATTGCCTGTCTCCGCCCTGGTTTTTCAGGCAGTTCGCTCGATGGGGATCGATTTATTTTTCTGATCGATAACTCTGCCAGTATGAATGCTACCGATGTGGAAGACGCCGCGGATCGTTTGAGTGCAGCCAAAAACCATGTGGCCGATTTAATCGATCAAATGAAGCGTGGTGATGTTGCCATGATTCTTAGTTTCTCAAACCGCGCTAAAATTGTCCATCAATATACCAATGATCGTCGTAAGTTATTGGCCAAACTAAAAGCAATTGAACCAACCAACCGCACGTCAGATATCTCAGAAGCACTACGCGTTGCTTCGGGACTAGCCAACCCTGGGCAGAGTTCCTTTGAAGAAGGGGACGAAATGGTCGCCGAATCTAAACCTGCCACCATGTATATTTTCAGTGACGGGCAGTTTCCTTCCGTGCAAGACTTTTCGCTCGGCAACTTAAATCCTATCTATTTCCCGATCGGCAATCCCATCAGTAGCAACTTAGCCATTGTAGCCTTTAGTACACAGCGTAATCCTGAGCGTGAAAATCAACTACAAGCTTATGCCCGTATCGAACGCTACGGAGACACCGCTCCAACGGAAGTGGAAGCCTCACTCTATTACAACGGTGATCTCCTCGACGTTTCGAGAGTCAGTATTCCTGAAGATGGCGCCGCTGGAGTTCAATTCGATTTAGGCACGCTGGAAGCTGGGAAGATTAAATTAGAGCTCGACGTCAAAGACGATTTTGCGTTAGACAACGTAGCCTACGCAGCCATTAACCCACCACGCAAAGCCAAAGTGCTAGTGGTTACTTCTGGCAACGAATATCTGCAATTCGCACTGGCAACGGATGAAATCGAAAAGATCTCGGACGTAGCCATCGTTGACCCTACTTTTTTGGAAGGCGATCAATACAAAGCAGAGTCGGCCATTGGTGCCTATGATCTGGTAATCTACGAACAATGTGCCCCAGAAACAATGCCAAATGCCAACACGTTGTTCATCGGCATGAACCCACCGTCTGAAGGCTGGTCGTTCGGTGAAACGGCCAATATCCCACAGATTATCGACACCACCAGATCGCACCCTATCATGAGCTTCATCGACTTGGGCAATGTCTCGATCTACGAAGCAAACGCGGTAAATGCACCACAGGGAGCCACTACACTGATAGATTCTGATATTGGCTCGCTCTTCACAATCGCACCGCGTGAAGGGTACGAAGATGCAGTCTTAGGGTTCGCTTTTCTGGCTATCGAAGATGGCAAGAGCTTTTACAATACCGAGTGGACGAAACGCTTAAGCTTTCCGGTGTTTGTGAAAAACATCGTAGAATACCTGGGCAATATCGAACGCGGGAATACTGGCACTTCGATTCGCCCTGGGGCTCAGTTCAATTATCGCACGGAAGCCCCGATGCCAGAAATTCACATCAAACCACCCAGCGGAAAAGAGCGAACGATTGGCCGACATGGACAAAACATGTTCAGCTTTAGCGAGACAGAAATGATTGGCACCTACGATGTTCGAGAAGGTGCCGCCAATGATGCCAGGCAACATTTTTCGGTCAACATCTTTAACTCGCAAGAAAGTAACATTATCCCATCCAACGAAATTCAAACCGAATGGGAAGTCATCGAAGGCAAATCGCAGTGGAGTCCTGTTCGTAAAGAACTCTGGAAACTACTAATCGTGTTTGCCATCATTGTGCTAATCGTAGAGTGGTATATCTACAACCGCCGCGTTTATCTGTGATCAAATAGTTTCTGGCCATTCCAATTACAACCCGAAGCGTTGGTTTTGAAGTTGCGCGATATTAATCTCGGGTGGCCGCGATGTCGGTTTTGGAGAACGCATACCACTCAATCACGCTCGTTCAAAACGACGTCGGGGTCGACGCTAGTCGATTAGAGGTTAGAGAGCTTTTCATTATCCCCCTACAAATCCTGGCTTAAACTAGTTTGAACATTTCAATTGAGTTCGGTGAATTTTTGCCCCTGTAATCTCTGATGGCCTGTGGCCACACCGACGACGTTCCGAATACATTTGTTCCTGAAGCACAGCCAACTCCGGAATCGTCGGCGGTGCTACCCGATGGTAAACCGTCATGAACAATCCGCCGGCAATCACTCTTTATTCTTTAGCACAATCTGCGTGAGTTCAGGCGAACAGTTCAGCCGGATTTGATGCGAACCAGCAATGCCTCGGCTGACGTGCATGAGCGTAGGGTCAGAGTAGAAAACGCCACTTGCGAATCGGACACCATGATGGCTGGGGCTGACCAGCGGCCCGATCACAGGCAGGCGAATTTGGCCACCATGATTATGACCGGCCAGCATTAAATCAAACTGGTGTTCTACCGACCAATCGATACGGTCTGGCGTGTGGCTAATTAACAACCGGAATTGATTCTTGAGACAAGGATCGGGCTTGAACTCCTCATCCGCCAATGGAGAATTGAACCATGGTCGCTCATTGCCTGCCAGAAAGATACTGGTTTCTGACAACTGAATTTGACTACAATTGCTACCTAAATCAATAAGTCCTAGATTCGTTAATGCAGTTCTTGCGGCAGGCACATCTTTTAAGCGTTTGTCATGATTACCTAAAATGAAATAGACGCCATGCTTTGCTTGCAGTTTGCCGAAAATCTCTGCCGACCAATCAACGCAAGAATCTATGTCAAAAATATCGCCAGCAATGACAATCATGTCGGACTGTAATTGATTCGCCTGCTCGATTACCTGTTGATAAAAGGCTGAAGTCAAGTGGCCTGTTAGATGCAAGTCCGACAGATGGGTAATTGTGAATCCTTCCAGGTCACTCGGCAATTGTTTTAAATATAATTCCTTACGATTGACCGTAAGGCTTAAAATCTGATTACCGGGAAACTTGGCAAGAAGGGAAGTTTTCCAATGATTAATCAGCGGGGCTTTAGCTCGTTCTTTCAAGTCTATTGAGCAGAGGGTTGTTTCATTGTAGTTCGCTTGATTGCTGTAGAATTCGCTACGATGAGACCACCAAAACAAGATGGCCACGATGAATGCCACCCAGCAGACAGGCAGGTAGAACAAAGGAGTCATTACCCAAACCATGGGCAAACTGAAATCAAGTTCACTTGGGGAATTAAAATACCACCAAGCCGTATACGCTGGAAGAATCAGCGTAATCGCATAGATAAACTGTTCTACGATGTCGATCGTCTCTTGCTTCCATGCCATCGAATGTAAGATGCAATGGGCACGTGTCCAAATGGCAAAATGTCCAACAACTGCGATACCGACCAACAGTAGAATCAACAACGTCATGTCGTATTAAGGCCGTTTTGAATTGGTGAGAGTATTCAGAAACTGAGGACTAAGAAGGCGAGTCGTCATCGGAGTAGGCGGTCAAAATCATTTCAACCGTTTCAAGTAATTGATCTAAGCGAAATGGTTTGTACAGAATGGCATTCGGCAATAATCCGGCTTGCCGTGCTTTTACAATCGAATGCCCTGGGTCATAACCAAAGCCGGTCATCAATATCATCGGCACAGGGCTAATGACTTCCTTCAATCTAAGGTACAACTGATGACCAGACATGTCGGGCAAATGAACATCACTCAAGATTACATCATACGAATCGCCATGCAAGTCAGGGCGTGTCATTGAAAGGGCTTCTGCAGCATTGGAAACCGTTTCGATTATACAGCCATAACGCTCAAGCAGGGCATGGGCCGCACTACGAACTGATTCGTCTTGATCAACCACTAACACGCGAACATCTCGCAATTTAGGGCGATGCTCGACTTGAGCCGATTGCGGAACTGCTTGAGCCGGCGCCATTCGCTCGCCCACTTTTTGAATCACGCGTTTGATATCGCGTCCGTTGCGAATGATCTGCCGCAAACGGTCTACCACTTCTTGATCGTGCCCGATGTAGCGTTCCATTACTTTGACAGCATCATTCAATACTTCATCGATTGGCAAAGCGACCGCACTATGTATTGCTTCCACGCTTGCTTGGGCAGTATTCGCGTGTTGGGCAACCAATAGTTCCAAGGTGTTTAAAGCCAAAGCCAGGTCTCGACAAAAAATCTCTAAGAACTGCAAGTCACTTTCGGTAAACGCTTGCGGCTCAGGGCTTTCTACATTAAACGAGCCAATCACTTGGTCGTGCAACATCAGTGGAACGGTTAATGAACTTTTGGCTCCAATAAACCCTTCTAAGTAGAGAGGGTCAATTGATGTGTCTTCGCACAAATAGCTTTTGCCAGTCGAAGCCACAAACCCCGTGACTCCATTGTTCTTTGCTTGGGCAAACAATTCTCGTTCGGCTGCTTGCTTGTCAATTCCTAACGAAAGTAGCGGAACCAGTTCTCCGGTCCCTTGATCAAGCAATCGAATTTCGATCACATCGAACTTCAATAGATCTTTGGTGTAGTGCAAAATGTTGGACTTGAGGAGTTCGATTCGTTCCTCGACCTCCATATTAAACACTTCTTCGGTCGTCAGGTCGGCAAGTTCGATGCCTGCCTTATGAATGGCTTCCAGCTTTTGACGCTGTAATACTTCTTCAGTGACGTCTCGGATGGTGACAATTAAATGGTTGGGAGGCAGGTTTCCACAGATCACCGGAGCGGCATGGACTTGATAGTAGCAGTTGTCTTCGGTCCGCAAGGTCGAGCCACTGGCTTTGCGAGAAGTCAACGCGGTATGAAATGGGCAGAAATCTGGGCCCAAGATCTCAGGGCTACTGAGCGAAGTGTAAAAATTAAGGCCGACGATATTATCTCGCCCGGCCCATTTGGTCATACAATTGTTCGCCCAGAGAATTGTGTTGGCATCGTCCATCATCACCACACCATCAGGCATTCCTTCCAGAACTTGTTCGTTCTGCAAAAGGCTACCAATGCGGGTCGGGTCTTCAAAGTACTTGGTGCTGATCAAAACACCGTCGAAGTCGTTCTCTTTGAGATTGGCCAAAGCGTCTACGGCAGTCTGTACCCCGACCATGTCGCAGGTTTTGCGAAGATCGTCCCAGTCGGGTAGTCCCCCGACTTGTGAACTTAGACAGAGAATTTTAGGCTTAGCCTCCAAAGCCTCAACTCCTTCCATTCCTGAATGCCCTTATATGATTATACGGGAAAATGATCAGGGACAACTTAAATCAACAATAAATCTCACTCTATCAACTTCGGTATTGGGGTTGCCGAAGTTAAGCTAAGCTGATTCTTTCTCTAAAAACCGCAAGTACTTTGACTGATGTAATTCTACCAATCAGATTTAATAGAACTTCAGCAGTCATGTTTCAGCAAGCCAATTCAGTTTGACTTCATAAACGACTCTTTTTGTATGTTATTGGATATTCTCACATTAGCAAGCTTCGTCAATCATAGTTTTCAAAGTTTCTTGATTCCCGAGCAGGAATTCTCGTTAAAAATCCCTCGTGATGTTACGAGACATTTAAGGACATCGGACCAAGAAAGTTCACTTGGTCTGGCAATTTAATTACTGGTCAATTGGATCGTGACTGCTGTTTTTTTGCGTTCCAGATCAGTTGCAATTTCTCATGCTGAAATTCCGGGGTATAATGTTTAAACGTCTTTAAGGTGATGATTGCGCCCAAGTGTTCAGATTCGGGTGGCAGTATTGCCACTGCAACGTTTTTGGCAACCACCGCTCCCACTCGAATCTGTTCCAATTTGGCCAGCTTGGCTGATACCTTTTTGCCATCGGGCAGTGTAATTTTCTGGACTTGAAGCCCACGCAGATTAATGCCACAAGACTGCGCCATACTGCTTGGAATCAGTAGAATATCGTCTTTGGAACTCCAACTCATCATCACGGGAGAAATTTTATTTATTATGACTCCCAAACGTATTTTTCCGTTTTGAAGATAAACGGGTACTTGTTGCGCAAAAGCGATCTTTTCATAGCGATCAAGCAATTTCTGCCTACGCTCGAACGATACCGTAGGGCCAATCTTGTATTTTTCAGCCTGATTTAGCGAGGACATAGTGGCCTGATACCGCTGATCGAGTTCTTGTAGACTCTGGTTTAACGAAGTTATGGCAAGGCCCAATTGTTGAAGTTGATGGGTTAATTCGATCAGTAATTCACGTACATGCGGTTTTCCTGAGAGTTCTTCAGGCACAACTGCCGCTGACTGGCCCAGGGCAGTTTTCTTTAGTTGGCGTATCTCTAGTGCCAGTTTTTTCTCTTCATCAGTTCCTACACGCTTATTTTTCAGATATCCGGCCATACGATCAATGGCGGCAACTACCTGCTGTTGTTGCTTCCATTGAGCCGCATTGGTTGAAATGGCCAATTCAAGTTGCTGTCGGATCGAGACAATTTGCTTCTCCACATCTGGAAGTTGAGCAATATTTTTCTGAAATTGAAGTTCCTCAGTGAAAATGAGGTACTCTCCATGTTTAATCAGGCCCAGTTGTTTGGGATTCATTTCTCCAAGAGCAGGATAATTGACACAACAGGAAATGCCGAACAGTGCTGCCAACAGAAGATTAGCAAGGCTCAAAGGGAGATGCTTAAGAGTCGTTCTATGGCGATAAGCAAACATCGATCAAAAACCTCGGGCAATAAATCGTAGGTCAGGCTGTGCCTGACGTTGAAGTTGTGTTGGCATTGAAATTCATGTCAGGCACAGCCTGACCTACCTACTATCTTGTCACGAATTACCCATTATTGCAAAAAAATTGTGACTTGGATTCCCTGGCCGAGCAGGGGGTGGGTATAAAAATAGAGCAGAGTTCGGGCTCTGCTCTATCGTATGAAAATGTTATCAAGATGACCGGATATCCTTAGTCAAAGGTTTCTTCCAAATCTTTCAGGCAGGCTTCTTCTGAGTGAGAGATCGTATTTCCCCAGCGACCGAGGATACCTCCAAAGGCATTCACGACATTTCGAGCACGATCGATGATCCCTTTCTTCATTTTGGCCTGTTGCTCTTCATTCATTTCGGCAAGGATTGCCTTGACATAGGTTTTCCAGACATCAATGCTGGACTGCTTTGGGCCTTCTTCGAGCCAATTATGCAGTAACTGATAGCTTGCATGGCCTTCTTCGATATGCCATTCGGTAGCAGCTTGCATGATCACATTGCGTTCTTCGACCGTCAAAATCCCATCGGACCATGCGACTAACAGCAGCGGATATAAGGCCATTGCTGCCAAGTTTTCTTCCGTTATCCCTAATTCAAGCAAGTGCTTCAGTAGCTCTTGGTCATGAATACCGGTCGCTTTTTCTAAGTGTTCAAGCCGCTCTTCATCTTGGACTTGTTCCCAAAGTTTCTCCCAAAGCTCCTGGTTTTTCGGGACAAACATCGAGTCTAGTACCGATTTAAAATCCGTGGGTTGGTCATTAGGTTGTTTCACTCTGAATTCCCTTTGTCAGATATAGTAATGTCAGATTTGATTTTTGGGTTAATTGCCTACATGGTATTCTACCTCTTCATAAGCAGTGCTACCAGACAGTATCGGCTTGATTTGATGGCTGGAACTGCAAGTTAGATAGCTACAATTTGTGTGCGATTTGAATCAATTTCCGATGTAACGAGCATAAACGGATCGAGCTTCGGTTTCATCATTGGTGCCTGAAATAATGGCCCTGCCGTCAGAAAAAATCGAAAGAATATAGTTTTCCACAAACAGTCGTAATAAAAAGCGATTGGATTCAACTTTGCCAATTTCGTGGAGTTTTTCGGCTAATCGAGAGAAGTCGACTGATTCCTGTTCTGGGAAGCTCAGTTGTACCGCATTGCGACCGCATAAAACGGCCGTTTGGCTACAACGGTCTCCTTCAAGCCAATCGTATTGTTGCTTACCACACGCCGGGCAGTCGGTATTTGCTTGCAAACTATCGAGACCCAACTCGCGCATGCGGTTGCTCCACAGATCAATCACACGCAACTTACGGTCAATTTGAGCGACATTGCCTGAAAGAATTTTGATGGCCTCCATACTCTCCAGCGAAGCAATGACGTTGATAATCGGCGAAACAATCCCGGCAGTATCGCAAGTGGGCGTGGTGCCAGGTGGTGGTGTGTCGTGCATCAGGCATCGCAGGCATGGGGTCACGCCTGGCACCACGGTCATGGTCTGACCTTCGGCACCAATACAGCCGCCGTAGATCCAGGGAATTTGATATTTCAAAGCTGCGTCATTCAGCAAGAAACGAACTTCAAAATTATCGGTGCCATCGACAATCACATCGACACCATCAAGCAGTTGAGGCAAGTTCTGATGATTGACATGCGAAACAATCGCTTCGATATTGATTTCAGAATTGATCTGTTCTAAATGATTCTTGGCGGCAATCGCTTTGGGAATTCCAGACGCCACATCTTGCTCGGTATACATGACCTGACGCTGTAGATTGTTGAGCTCTAAGAAGTCACGGTCAACGATCCGTAAATTCCCCACGCCAGCCCGCGCCAAGGTATTGGCGATGACCGATCCTAAAGCCCCGACACCGACAACCAGTGCCCGAGATTGAGAGAGCTTTTTCTGGCCTGCTTCACCCAGTGGGGCGTAGGAAATCTGTCGTGCATACCGACTTAGATCTTTTTGTGGCAAGGGTTCGTTACTCATGCCCGACCCAAATGCCGGCAAACTCACCGGTTCCCTTAATTTCTCGTTGCAGCTCATCACACGCGGCACGTGCTAACCTAGGATCAGAAAAGGCAGGCTCATCGTAGTTCTGCCAGATCATTTCAGGCACATCAAGCGAAGGTTGGATATCTAGTTCATCGCCGAATAGCTCATGCACAACAAATTTGGCCCACTTCGGAATATCTGCTGGTTCAGCCGATTCCCCAGGACGTAGCAAACAGCCTAGCAGTAAATGCGGTGCGAACTGGCCAGGAGATTCTTTAAATTCCACCGAAGGTAATAGTAACACTGCGGCAACCGCTGAATACTTTACCAAGCGTTCCAACTCGTTTTGAAAATCACCCTCATAACTGGTCATCTCAACAATCAGAAACAGCCCTTGCAAAGTTGCTTGCAGGCAAAGTTCATCCGATGGATTGGAAACGAGCATGGCCATCGATTCGTTACGCCACGGTTCAATTGATTCAACCGCTGTACTCGCATCAGCGACGCCTGCACGCAGCACCCAGCGACGATCTTCCGCGATAAGATCACGCCCTTTGGTATGTAGATCACGGATGCCGAACTCACAAATGAACGGCGGTTTTAGGGATTCCGCCTGAATGGAACATCGATACAGGGCCGGGTTTCTGGTGGTCCAAAACAGAGGATCAATGATTTCTGTTTTAAGCAGCTTTAGATTTGATCCTGAATTCTGTGGCACATCAACGAATTGAAACTTGGAACTCAAGGTCTCCGCACGTTGGCTGAATGGGCCTTCCACCGAAACATCCTCAGCGCGAATGCTCGAATCAACTTTAATGAAAACATGCGTCTCCGCTTCGGAAGTTGCTCCTTGCAAAATTTGAACCGACAACTCTTCTTGAGTATTCATACTAAGTGCAATCTTCCTTTAAGTTAATCTTCTTCAGCTCGTGCTAATTCACGGGCCTTTAATGCAACGGCCAAATACTGTCCGGTTTTGGAAGCAGGGTTCTCAGCCAAATCTTCTGGGGTGCCTTCGGCAACCACGGTTCCACCCTCTTCTGCCGCACCAGGGCCTAGATCAATAATCCAATCGGCGGCCATCATCACATGGATGTTATGTTCCACGACAATCAGCGAATGTCCCACTTGAATGAGTGATTCAAAGCAATCTAACAACTGTACAATGTCTGCAAAATGGAGGCCCGTGGTCGGTTCATCCAGTAAGAACAGTGTTCTTCCTCGTTTGCTGCTGGCCAAGTAACCCGCCAGTTTCAATCGCTGAGCTTCACCCGCCGAAAGTGTATTCGCAGGCTGACCTAGCCGTAGATAATCGAGACCGACATCTATCAGCTTCTGTAATTTAGATTGAACTTTGGGTTGTCCTCGGAAGAAGACAAACGCTTCTCGAATCGTCATGTCGAGCACATCGGCAATTGACTTGCCACGATAAACGACTTCGAGCACTTCTTTTTTATAGCGACGACTTTTACACTCAGGGCATCGCATGTAAACATCGGCTAAAAACTGCATGTCGATGGCAATGTGCCCATCGCCATCACAGCTATCACAGCGGCCACCTTTGACATTGAAACTAAAATGGCTGGCGGTAAAGTTATGTGTACGTGCCTGAACCGTGGAGGCAAATACCGAGCGAATTTCATCGAACGCTTTGATGTAAGTTACCGGATTGGATCGAGGCGACCGGCCAATCGGGCTTTGATCAACCAATACAATATCGTCGATCTGCCCATCGCCGAAAACATCGTCACAGTCGAGCGACTTCGGGGCTTCCTTGCGTTTGCGTCGACATAAGGCAGGGTACAGCGTGCTATCAACCAGTGTGCTTTTTCCGGCTCCGCTTACACCGGTTACCACGCAAAGAACACCCAGCGGAAAATCGACATCGATATTTTTCAGGTTATTACCACGTGCCCCTTTGACCCTTACTTTACCGTGAGTGATACTCCGGCGGCGATCAAAACGGACCACCTCACGGCGGCCAGATAAGTAATCGCCGGTCAAACTATTTTCATCGGCTTCCAGTTCCTCTGGAGTGCCTTGGAAAACAATTTCGCCACCACGTTCACCAGCGCCAGGTCCAAATTCAACCACTTGATCTGCCAAACGGATCATCGTCTCTTCATGCTCTACCAGTACCACGGTATTCCCGCGTTCTTTTAGATCAACTAAAGCTGAAGTCAATCGACCAATATCACTAGGATGCAAGCCAACCGAAGGTTCATCCAGCACATAAAGCATATTGACTAAACTTGAACCAAGCGTCGAAGTTAAAACCACCCGCTGAGCCTCTCCGCCACTGATGGTTCGTAAAGTTCGATCCAATGACAGGTAGCCTAACCCAACGATATTCAGATATTTAAGCCGGGAATGAACTTGAGAAAGGACTTGGCGACTGATGCTTCGCCGATGCTCATCCAAGTCGAGATTCTCGATGAACTCCAACGCATCGCATATTTTTATATCGGAAATTTCTGCAATGTTTTTTCCGTTGATGCGTACGGCCAAAGTCTCGTCACGCAGGCGAGTCCCTTGACAAGTCTGGCAAAGCTTAAAACTTCGCCAACGACTTAAAAATACCCGAAGGTGCATTTTGTATTTACGCCGTTCAAGCCAGCTGAAAAACCCTTGGAGACCGCCAAATTCGCGTTCAGGCACTCCTTCGCGAATTAGTTTTAGATGACGTTCTTCCAAGTCACGAAACGGAACTTGCGTAGGGAGATCATAATCATCGGCCAGAGCCAAAAGTTCTTCTAACTCGTGTTTATAGGCTGGAGTATTCCAAGGGGCAATGGCACCTTCGGCTAGTGATTTACGCGTATCTGGAACAATCAGTTCCATATCGATATCAATCACATTGCCAAATCCTTCGCAGGCAGCACAGGCACCCAAGGGGCTGTTGAAATTAAACAGCCGAGGCTCAAGTTCTAAATAATCGATCTCGCAATCATGGCATCGCAGTTCACTACTAAACGAAAGACGTTTCCATTGTTTGCCATCAATGCTGTGGGAAGTTGCTTTGCCATTAACTGCTGCAACCGCTGGGTCATTCGCTTCAACAAACAGTTGGCAGGCCCCTTCGCCATGCAGGAACGCGATTTCTAATGCTTCACGCAGTCGCTCAACATTCAGGTTCTCGCCCGTCAACCGATCTGCCACGGCGTAAAGGGTATTGGGTTTGTCCGCAAGCGACGATGGAATCACTTCCGATGAAAGATTGAAAGTTCGATCACCCGCGATGACCCTGACAAAGCCATCTTCCTTAAAATCATTGGTGATCGCTAGTAATTCAGTCTCATCAGCAGCCAATGCACTGAATGTCAGCATCATCCGACCACTCAATCCGAGATCAATTAATCGCAAGGCAACAGATTGTGGCGTATCACGTTGAATTGACTTCCCGCACCCAGTGCAAGTGATTTCACCTATTTTCGAGAACAGCAATCGCAAATAGTCGGTTGTTTCAGTAGTAGTTCCTACAGTGGAACGACTCGAACGATTATCGCTGGCCCTGGTGACCGCTAAGGCAGGCGGAATACCGTCGATACTTTCGGCAGCCGGTTTTTCTAAGCGTTCTAAGAACTGTCGCGTATAGGCAGAAAAACTCTCGATATATCGGCGTTGGCCTTCCGCGTAAAGGGTATCGAGCGCCATGCTCGTTTTGCCACTTCCGCTAACGCCGCAAAATACGATCAGTTGTTGATGTGGAAGATCAAGGTCCACCTTTTTTAGGTTGTGAACTTCAACGCCACGCAAGCTTATATGAGAACTCGACAAGGTTTAAACCTTACCACCAGAGGTAATCGATTGAAATTTAATCTTTCATTTTACCGCACGTAGAACCTACCGAAAAGAGAGGGCTAAACACGCAATTTAGCGATTTCCTCATAGATTCCGAACAATTTGTCCGATTTGTTAGGACAATTCAGAAACCTCCTCTACTATATGGGTATCTTATGGACAGACTGTTGTTCAATTTTCTTCCATCTAAATTAAAGCACGAAGCTTATGATTGTTGCATCTGACGACACTATTTTTTCTGACGCACTCCGCAGGCTAGACAAGGCATTTCAGTTTGCAGATGTCGATCCCGAAGTAATTCTGCGGTTGAAATACCCGAAGGCCACCATGCAAGTTGCCATTCCGGTTCGTATGGATGACGGGTCACTCAGAGTGTTTGAAGGCTATCGAGTTCGCTATGACGATAGCCGCGGGCCGGGAAAAGGCGGTATTCGATTTCATCCTTCGGTCTCATTAGGCGAAGTCAAAGCGCTCGCTTTTTGGATGACCTGTAAATGTGCAGTTATGGGCATCCCTTTTGGTGGCGCCAAAGGAGGCGTCACGGTCAACCCTAAAGAATTATCACGACTGGAACTCGAACGGCTGAGCCGGGGATTTATTCGTCAGATCGCCGACTTCATTGGACCTGATAGAGATATCCCGGCCCCTGATGTCTATACCAACGCCATGATCATGGGCTGGATGATGGATGAGTATTCCAAACTCTCAGGGCAACGAGTACCAGCAGTAATTACGGGCAAGCCTATTCCCTTAGGCGGAAGCTTAGGCCGTGACGATGCCACAGGCCGCGGGGCCTATTATTGCATCAAAGAATTTGAAAGCCGCAAAGGTTGGGTACCCGGCGAAATGCGAGTTGCCGTACAAGGATTCGGTAATGCGGGGCAAAGTGTGGCCCAGCTATTATATGCCGATGGTTATAAAATCGTGGCCGTGAGTGACTCACAAGGGGGAATTCATAACGAAGATGGGTTTGATATTCCAAGCTTGGCCTATATGAAAAATGAAAGTCGGCGGCTTGAAGCCGTCTACTGCAACGGGGCGCTTTGCGAGACCATTAATGCTGATCGATTGACCAACGAAGAATTGTTGAAACTTGATGTAGATATTCTGATACCTGCTGCCATGGAAAATCAAATTACCATTGAGAATGCAGAACAGATTAAAGCCCATGTCATTGTTGAAGTTGCCAATGGACCTATTACCAGTCAAGCCGATGAGATCTTAAACAAAAACGGTAAGATCATCATCCCCGATATCCTAGCAAACGCAGGTGGTGTCACTGTTAGTTACTTTGAATGGGTACAAAATAAAGCTGGCTACTATTGGCCACTCGACGAAGTTCATTCCAAACTGCGGGCCATCATGACGCGAGAGTTTGGAAACATCTACGACTTAATGCAAAAATACGAATGCGACATGCGAACGGCCGCCTATGTACTAGCCCTAACCCGCATCAACGAAGCCATCAGTGCCCACGGAACTGATCGCTACTTCAGCGGAAACGACTAACCGCCAAGTACGCAATGAAAGAATAGATTACTCACGCTACGGCCCAAAGAACCCCGTGAAAACCTCGTTATAATGAAGGATTTTCAGGGTTTTGTTCGAGTGCTCGGACCAAGCTTTGGTTTCGGACTGGAGTTTCTTTGGAATAGAAATCATTGAGAGATCAACTGTATCTAGGATGCTTTGCTTATTCTCTGCGACAGTTTGTCCATCAGTTCTTTCGCAAGTTGATGTCCACTGATCTCAAATTCCCGTTCGGTTTCTCCGGTTACTTTGATTTCGATTTTTAAATACTCGTAGGGCAAACAATCAGAAACACGGTCTGCCCATTCTACAAAGGTCAGGCCGCTTGAATCAAAGTATTCTTCAGGCCCCAGTTCTAAAAACTCATCATCATCTTTGATGCGATAGGCGTCCATGTGATAGATGGTTCGCTCGCCATAGTATTCTTGGATCAAGACAAACGTGGGGCTGCTTACTTGTTGAGGGTCAATTCCGCAGGCTTGAGCAACCGCTTTCACAAGGCGCGTTTTACCTGCTCCGAGTGTTCCGCAGAGTGAGATCACGGTAGAGTCAGGAAGCACATCGGCGAGTGCTTGCCCCAATTGCTCTGTGTCAGATTCGTTATTTGCAATGTACGTGATGGGTGTCATTTTATTGGTGAACAAATCCTTGGGGAACTAATTTGGATCTTTGGCTTTCTGTATCAATCGAGTAGAGACCCAATTCTTTTGTAAAATACCCGATGTGTGTGATCGGGCAACTCAAGTTGTTTGATTCTATAATTCTTGTTGCTTCAGTGGGAGAGGCCGCTAGTAATAGTTCAAAATCTTCGCCATCTTGCAAGGCATGTTCTAACGGCGAAAGTTGATCTTTATCTTGCAAAGACAACTGTTGAGCATCGACTGATATCGGAATCTGGTCAACCAGTAATTCCACTCCAACTTTACTTGCTCGGCATATACGAGACAAATCAAGTGACAGTCCATCGCTAATATCCATGGCAGTTGAGATATTGAATTGCTGGCGAAGTGACAACGCCTCGTTGACTCGCGGTGTAAACTCAAAGTGTTTCTTTAGAATGCTGCCGCCAAGGGTGCCTGTTACCAGAAGGTGATCTCCCGCTTGAGCATTGCACCGTAACCACGGGATGTTGCCTTGCATGGCACCAAATGCAGTGATGTTGATAGCCAAAGGGCCATTCCAACAATTGGTGTCTCCGCCAGCGATAACCACATCGTATTGTTGTGCCAAAGGAAGGATGCCCTGATAGAGTTGAAGTGCCAACTCGTAAGGATCGATTGAGCTGAATTTTGAATGTGTAGAAGGCAACAGGAGACTGACAATTACTCCAACAGGCTGAGCGGCCATGGCTGCCAAGTCGCTGAGGTTGACCGCCAGTGCTTTACGACCAATCAGCTTAGGATCAGCATCGGCTAGAATGAAGTCGATCTGATCGGTGATCATGTCCGACGTTACGACCAAGTCATCTCTTGTTCGCCAATCGAGAATGGCCGCATCGTCACCAATTCCAACGAGCAAGTCGTCAGAACTAGGTAGATGCTTTGTTAGATAATCTATCAGTTGTCGTTCCATAATGCCTTCAATCTAATCACGAGTGAGTGATTCGATGATACGGCACAGAACTAAAATGAGCAACAACCGACGAAGATAAACCGTCAGTGCTGCTAAATGTTTTCAACCGGTTATCGATACTGGACAGACGAAACCGCGATATGCCCATACAGGGTTTCGTTTTCACGTAAAATGTAGAACTTCATCGGTTTCTTTTGAGCAAACACGTCACTGCTAAGAATATATTCGAGATCTTTGAGCGAAACCGTTTCCCACTCGTGCATGCCTAGAAGTACATCTCCAATGTGAATTCCCTGCTTAGTTGCAGGGCTATTGGCACGTATTGCCGTGATGGCCAGGCCCCCATGATACGAAGTATTAGTCGCATCGAACTGGCCTTCTGGAATTTCTCTGAGTCGAACTCCAAGGCTCTTCCATGCTAAGTCAACAACCGAGTTTGAACTCGTCAAGCTCTTCACAACGAGGCTTAGCTGTTTTGGTTGATCTTCGTCACGCACGATTATGAGTGTGACTTCTTCTCCAGTTTTTCGGTTCAACAAGGCCCGTTCAATGTCTAGTTGATAGCCAATTGTTATGTCTTCGATTGATTGGATTTGATCGCCCGATTTGATTCCACTAACAGCGGCAGGGCTACCTTTTTCGACTGCATCAACAATATAGACAGCCTTGCCATCGACAAGTTTCGTATTGCCAGCGAGTCCATGCCAGTGATTATCTAAGGTTTCAACTGAAAGCAGATTAGCCGAGATTTTCATTACCGTATCAGCTGGAATTGCAAATCCAATGCCCTGAGCTCCAACGCGTACCGCAACATTGATGCCAATCATTTGGCCATCAATGTTTAACAGTGGGCCACCGGAATTACCCGGATTGATCGAGGCATCGGTTTGAATTAAGTCGTAGTATTTTTGCGTATCGGTGACTTGAACTGTTCGGTGCAACGCGCTGATAATTCCTTGAGTTACCGAATTTTCGTAACCATAAGCGTTGCCTACTGCAATCACAGTTTCGCCGGGCATTAAATCATCAGAGGTTCCGATATTAATTACTGGTAATTTTTTCTCGGTATTGATCTTGATAATCGCGAGATCGGTTTTTCGATCATGTGAAATCAATTGCCCAATAAAAGTCTTTCCGTCGGAGAGTGTCACTTGAATTCGACGAACTCCTTCGACGACATGATAATTCGTGACAATATAACCACGGGGATCAACGACAACGCCGGTACCCATTCCGTTGACTTGACGTTGCGTATTTCCCACACTACTGGATGATGCTATCGTTTTGTGTCCATGGATATTGACAATCGATTCTTTGGCATTCTGAACTGCTTTTACTATGGGTGTTTTTCGAAGTTCTGAGCCTGTAGCTCTGCCTATGATTGCAGAGCTAAATGTCTGAACCGACATAATAATTGCAAGTATTCCAAACAATGGAACGAGATTGCGCGAGGCAGGTAATCGCATAGATGTCTCGTCTGATAGCAGGTCGATTGGAGATGATAAAACATTAGACCGTTATCTGGATGTTCATACATAAAGCCGAACATTACAGACACGATATGATTAGTTTCATCGGAACTCTATTTCCCCACTCTTGATTGCCAGCGCGGCTGGCCCGCAGAGTCGACCTAGAGTTCCATCTGAAAGGGTGCTGCTATCACTCTTAATCGAAGAAGGCAACGATTTGCTGTGCTAGCAATGGCAAGCTTTAATTGAGTCGCGGAGAATCATGCGAATATTGTAGAAAAGCAGTTTTGTTATTTGCTCTTTGGTTGCCAAGTGCCTTGTACTATTCGCACTTTAAGAATCGTCTCGTCGGGTTCAGATGTGTTGGGTTTGTTTTCTTCTGGTTCCTTGAGTGGCTTCAGCGTATTTTGCGGTAATGATAGTCGACCAGGTTGATTCTCTATAGGATTGATATTTACATCAGACTCCAAGATAGACTGAAGCTTTGTTTTATGCTTGATAAAACCTGATCCGAAGAGATTATTTTCCTGTGATACTTTGACTGGTATCACTTTTAACATCGCTTGTGGAGGTTCATACTCCGCTCTCGTGTTGAATACTGGTTGCGTAGGAGCAGGTAGAAATCTTGGCAACGGGGCCCTGACTGTGCTTTGTTGCCTTGAAGAGTCTTCACCTGATTGCGTATATTCATTGGAAACTAAAGCACTGTTTGAAGTACTACTGCAAGAGTCTCCAGAAATCGACAAGGTAACGGTGGTGTCTGTAAATTCTTCGTAGCTACTTAAACTTGGATCACGATAGCGTATGCCAAAACAACCGACCGCTGGCAGCGTTGTTAAAGTTAGGAGCAAGATTTTTAGAGTCAAACGCATCAAATTGCGATCACAAACAAGTTATGAATTAGTCTTTGTGTACGTTTATTATCGGCACGACCTAATCATTAACTTCGCTGGAATCGTTAAACTTTGCGCTACTTTACTTGGTTATCAGGTGTTCCATCGGATGACTCTACACGAGGAAACACAAGTTGAAGGCTTTGCAGAGCTAAAAAGATGATCAACGGCGTCACCAACGCTAGCGGCCAGTAGTTATTAATTCTCATGGCAAGAGGAAAATCATCAAACATGCTAGCGAACGCTGCCAGGAATAGAATAAAAATTGACCAGAGCATCAGAAAGCATCCGCCTGCGGCCATCATGCCTTTGAATGTAGACTGCTCCGACAATTCCTCTTGTCGTAGTTCAATCGTTCTAGTCCGCTTCAAACTATATTGAACGGTGTCAACAATTTCTAAGGTGTGGGCAATTGAATCCCAGGCAGGTTCAACAGTGACATCATCTCGCTGCTGAATCGCATCTTCTAATAATTTGAGTGTATATTCCGCTTCGTTCTCTGTGATGGTTTCTGATTGCTCACTATTTGATCTACTGAGAGTAATCGTGCCGTTGGGTTCAAGCAGCAGTTCGGCGGTGCCTTGCGTGCCGATGAATTCGACCGTGGCTGAAAAGTTTTGATCTGAAACATAACTCCAACTGGCATTCAATTGATTTTTACCACTTAATTGGACTACCAGTTGATGATAGTTATCGGCGTCAAATTCAGGGCCAGTTGCAGTGATTTTTGTTACGCCATCTAAAAGATATCGTAATAACTCAGCATCATGAGAGAATACTTCGAGCACACTTTCCTGATCACGTTCCGACATTTTGCGGCGAAACAATATCTGCTCTATTGTTCCAATTGGAGATTCTTCGTTCGCGGTAACCCAACCTCTGACTCTCTGTAGAAGTGAATGATGACGATACGGCACATGCGTGATCATTTTACAATCGGTATCTCGGCGGATCATCTCCATTTCGAGCCCAAAGATAAATTCACACGCTGGATGAATCAATACCACTGGGACCGCTTCCTGAACGAATTTGCGTAGCCGATCTTCGCTCACATCGGTGGTCGTTTTTTCCGCAATAATTACAGCATCGATATCAGGCGATGCCAGTAGTCCTTCCCAAGAGGTCTCAGACTTGGCTTGAGGAAAGAGTTTAAGAATATCTTCTCGATACTCGCCTGCTTCAACATAAGAGACGAGTTGGCAAGAGGTTGCACTAGCAAGCAGCTCTAAACTAGCCGAGTTTGCGCCGATCAGTGCAAGTTTCATTCATTCATTCCTATCGGATGTACCGGAAGTCTACCGAAACCAAGCGTCTCAATAGCAATTAGATTTTCTAAGCGTATTGCAGGAGATTCTTATCTAGGGAGCAGTAGGCTCGCTTTTTTTGACTATGATATGATTAACGTACACAATCATGCGAGTTCATTCCCAAACTAGCATCCAAGCTAAACTGTTGTAAAGTGGTTGGGATTACTCAAAGCAACTTATATCTAAAACTTCTATGGTCGACACACAAAAACCTAGGGTTTCAGTCCCAAAAATTGCATTGACACTGCTGCTCAGCGCAGGGCTTGTTCTGAGCGGCTACTTGACGTTTTCAAGTACGAACGATATTTCACTGGCCGGATGTGGAATTGAGTCGGGCTGCCATGAAGTATTGAACAGCCCTTGGTCTCGCTGGTTTGGCTTGCCTGTGGCGATGCTTGCCTTTTGGGTTTACCTTTCTGCGTTGGTGTTACTAGCAGCACAACTGCTTAACATTCCAGATGAAACTAAAGATGTAGCCACGCAACTGGTGACAATATTAGTCACAATTGCCGCATTTGCTGCTGTGTGGTTTATTGGCATCCAAATATTTATCCTACAACAGTTTTGTTGGTACTGTATTGCCGCACACACTTGCGCATTGGCCAGTTGCTTGCTGGTATGGCGAACTGAGCGACCAGATATTCGGCCAGCTTTAAGAGCCGTTGTAGCGTCCGTATTCGTCACTGTCTTTCTAGTAATCGGGCAAGTAGCCTATGTCCCAGAAGAGCCGGTGGGTATGGAGTTTGTGAGAAAAGATCCGATGTTGCAAGCTTATCAGATGTTGGACCCCCTGGCGGCAGAAGATGCCGTGCCAACGCGATTGATTACCGTAGCAAGCGGCGTGATAGAGATCGACACGCATGCTTGGCCCATTTTAGGCGATCCTGATGCCGAAGAAGTGATTGTGGAGTTGTTTGATTATCGCTGTGAGTATTGCCGCGATATGAGTCATGTAATTGATGAACTTCGGCAGAAGTATCCTGAAAAAATTGCAGTCCTCGTTCTGCCATTTCCGCTCCATCCCGATTGCAATGATGCTAAAGATGATGCTGAGCCAGGGCATGAAGATTCTTGCTATCTCGCAGGTCTCTCGATTGCCGTTTGGCGATACCATCCTGAAGCATTCGAGGAGTTTCATCATTGGTTATTCGAGAAGAAAGAACTTCGCACTGCGATTGAAGCAGAAGAATACTTGGTTGGAAAATTGAGTGAGGAAGCGTTAGAAATCATGACCAGTGATGAATCTACCGTTCTCTATATCGAGAGCATTGTGGAGTTGGCCTACACAGGGCTGTTCACCAACATTCCGGTTGTACTAAGCAAGAACCATTCACGACAAGGGATTACCGACTCTTTAGATCAAATATTGCCAACGATTGCAGCGGATCATAATTTGCTGCAGCCTTAATTTTTTCTCGTTGCAAACGCAAAACGGTTTCGCAAGAAATAAACCAGGCGAATCAAAGATGTTTTGATTCGCCTGGTTTTTGTTCGAGACTCCTGAAGGACAGTAGCTGTCAACTTCAGGAGTCCAATTAATGTTCTAACGTGAAGCACTTTCAAGGACAGTCGACCCAGTGACTGTGATTCCTTCAAAGGCAAAGCTTCGACCCAGGAGGGGGGGGGTATTTAATTCCCGCAAACCAAATACCTACGTCAGAACATCACAAATGTTTTGAGACATACTTCGTATGCATTGAGAGAGTTGCTCTCAGTGATAGGAAGATAAATACTGAAATCCAGAATGTGTGTCTCTAGCGATTTGCACCATTTCCACTGAAATCAACAAAAAAACAGTTTGTCTTCTAGAATTCGATGCTGGCAGTAAGAATACACGACATGCGATTGTAAATACTTCAAAATCTTGAGATTGCTATCGTGAGATTACACGAGGGTCTTTGAGAGAGTAATTGCCGCGTCGGCTTGGTCAAATTCAAGGCGATTCGCTAGTTGTAGACCAATCACATCGGAAGGGTGTAAACAGAATTCCATCCATGCGGCTCCAGATTCGTGCAGTTGCCGCATCGCTTCACCTAAAAGGTAGAAACCCAAAGTTTCCGCATTCTCGGTCTCAGGCAGGCATAAATCCCATAGTCCGCAAGCCTGAACACCCCAAGACGAACTAAAGAAATCGAGTTCAACAAACGTGGAGGAAGCGATCACAGCCGAAGTCGATTTTTCTTGCAAGTCAAAACGGGTTCGTTGCTGCTGTACAAACAAGCAAGATTCAGACCAGTTGCTCTCAGGTGGGTCAAACATCGGGGCCACCGTGTATTTACGACGTACCAGCATCAACTCCCGACTCACCCCAGGCCGGAACCCGGCCAGTGATCTCTGATAAATCGCATATTGCTCACCCTGTTGATAACCCTGGGATGTCAGGAAATCTATCAGTTGCACATCGGATGCACGTACACCAATGTTGCGACATCCACCAAAGAGCCCAAAGTAAAAAGGGCCCGCTGGCCAAGTGCCGCCGAAGCAAACTTGGGTCGCTCCCTGTGTACGTAAATAGGTTTCTGCTTTTTGCAATAATAGTGGCAGAATCTCTGATCCCGAACCATGATTGGCCGCCATTAAGATTGATACGATCCCTGTCGTTCCATGGCTTGCTTGCTCCGTGTTACTCTCCGGTGTTGTCGTATCGTCTGGCCAATTGGGCGGAAGGGCCGCATGGACAAAACCAACGACTTCATGATCTTCCTCAGCAACAAAGAAAGAATGAGGGTTGAAATAAGGTTTTGCGAAGACATGCTGTTCAAGCATGCTTGTTGTGACCGGCTGCGCAAGCCCCCGATTGGGAGATTGGCTACTCCAGATTTCGGCGATCTTAGGAGGATCAGTGTTGAGAAAGGTGCGAACGTCTATCAAGTCGATTGCAGCCTTGTCTGGATGAAAGAACTAAGCGTGAACTGCGAATGATTCAGACTAATCAATCTTTGCTAAAAGAGAAAGAGCCCCCTGCCTGAAAAGTCGTGTCATGGCACAGAAAATTATCATTGGTACTAGTCTTCTGGCATGTTGATCCAAAGTTCAGAGTCACGGATTTCCACCTCAAAACTCTGTTGATGAATTTCACTCAGTTCATGCTTGCCTGATCGAACATCGTACTGCCAACCATGCCAGGGACAAGTAACAACATGGCCACACATTTGCCCTTTGCCGACCGGCCCTCCCTGATGGGCACAAATTCCATCAATGGCAAAAAACTGCTCTTCTACCTGAATAACAGCAACAATACTTGTGCCAACAACGACCTCAGTCGCACTTTCAGCGGCAAATTGCTCAATCGATCCGAGAGAAATCCAGTTAGACATGCGACAACAGTACCAATGTAATCCAATGAGAAATAATGTTAAGCGGCCATTTTTCTAGCGGCCATTTTCTCTTGTTTTCGTTTCTTTTTCAGCTCTTTGATCTTCTGGCGATCATCTTTCCAGCGATTATGAACCCACCAGTATTGATCAGGATCGCGGCGAACCATTTCCTCTAGCAATTGATTGTACCAGAGCGAAAGCTCTTTGACGCTAGATCTTTCTTCGTGTTCGGCAGGGTCAAAGATGCCAGCAACGCCCATTTCGAACTGCATAGGAGCATCTTTTCTGCGAAAGTAGCAAACGACCAGTGGGGCGTTACTGGTTAAGCTAAATAGCGAAATTGCTTTGTGGCAAGAGGCAGGTCGATTAAAAAACTTGACCCAACACCCTTTGTGCCCTGCGCTTTGATCACACAGCAGAGCCATCGTCCCGCCATCGTCTAAAATCTGCTCGATCACAGGGGCCGAACCGTCTTTGGGTAAAATGTATTGGCCTGTTGCACTGCGAAATTTTAAGATGTAATTATGCAAGAATTTATTATCGAGCGGTCTGGCGACGGTATGTGTCGGAAATCCGAGAATTCCTGCCACGTAGCCCATCATCTCGAAGTTGCCAAAGTGGCCCAACAAGATCACGACAGGCCGGTCACCAATCAGATGCTTCACTTGCTCGTTTACGCGATGACAATCAACGTGATCTCGCCAATTGGAATCGTGCATTTTTCGTGGAGCATGAGCAATCTCGCAGACCATCAGCAACAGGTGATACCACATTTTTCGTGCCGTATCTTTCCGCTGCTCGGCTGACCAATCAGGAAATGCGTGCCGCAAATTCTCGTCGACTAGTTTGCCACGAATCTTCAGTACATCGTTCATCAGATACGCCAATGACTCAGAGATTCGAGCACAGACCGTGATCGAAAGTGCCTGCATTCCGCAAATCATCAAGCGAAGAGCCAGATAGACCAGATAATCAAAGACTAAACGAAAATTCAAAACGCATCCTTGCGTAGGTTGTTCAAGAAAAAAGTAGTGTGTGAGATAGCTGAATTTCACACTACTATTCTTATCGATCTGTCTGTTTCAGAAAAGATCAATTCTGAAACCCAGCCGATGCCGGCTGATCGCCTATTTCTTCCCTTTTTGTCTCGCTTTGAGCACAGGGTCTGATTTTAGCGGTAATTGAATCGTTTTGCCGGTCTCTGCCGCTTTGTAAATGCCGAGAATCACTTCGATTGCTTTTCGGCCTTCAGGCCCATTTACAGCAGGTTCACGGTCTTTTTTGATCGCATCGATCACATCTTTGAACTGGGCCGTATGTCCATGGTGACCAATTGCGGTGGGGTCGGAGGCACCTCCGCCAGTTTCTGTATTGCCCGCGAGTTGTTCTTGAATCACTTTGTCACGCTTCGTCATTTTGGCGAAATCCCACGCTTTCAGGTCTTCTTCTTCCATAATGGCCGAGCCTTGTGTGCCGTGGATTTCAATGCGTTTTAAATAGCCAGGGTAAACGGCGGTGCTAGCTTCGATCACACCCAAGGCCCCGTTGGCAAATCTTAGAGTCGCTACAGCAACATCTTCAACTTCAATTCTTTCATGAGCCACTAAGGTCGTTTGAGCCGAAATCTCGACAACATCGCCCATAAACCAGCAGAGTAAGTCGACACTATGGACCGCTTGGTTCATTAATGCTCCGCCTCCATCGAGTGCCCAAGTTCCACGCCAGGCACCGCTGTCATAATACTCTTGCGTGCGGAACCATTTGACATAGGCATCGCCCATGGTCAATTGCCCGAACCGGCCCTTGTCGATTGCCTTTTTCAGTTCAATCGATGGTGCATGGAATCGAGCAGGGAAGATCGTCGAAAGTTTCACATTATTTTTACGAGCCGCTTCGATCAGTTTGTCACATTTTTTGAGCGTAATTTCAAGCGGTTTCTCGATAATCACGTGTTTGCCGGCGTTGGCAGCTTTAACGCCTGGCTCCATGTGAACCCCGCTGGGTGTGCAGACTGTCACGATATCGATATCCGGATCGGCCAGCATCTCGTCGAGATCGTTATAGCCTATGCAGCCTTGCTCTGCGGCAAATGCATCGGCCCGACCTGGGGCCATGTCAAAACAAGCGACCAATTTCGCTCCACGGATATCGGCAATTGCCTTTGCATGAAAGTTGGCAATCATTCCGCAACCGATAATTCCAAAACCATAAGCCATGGGACGCGATTCCTTGTATCAATAATTATTGTGAATTGAGATAAATCTGGCAAAGCATCTCATTGTATCGGAGATTCTTTGTGACGAAAAGTGCTGAAGGGAGAGTGGGCAATCTAGTGGGGAGTGAATAGCTCAGGAAATACAATTTGGAGAAAAAGTAAACACATCGCTTGAGCATTCACCAAAAAATGAACAACCAAGCAAGCGGTCAATCTACGGGTTCTTTGATATAAATAGCCTAAAACAAGTGCCAAAAAGAAGAGTGGAATAGGAGCAGGCCCATGCCCGATGTGCATCGCGGCAAATAGTGCAGAGCTAATAAAGATGGGTAGGGGCCACCAGGGGGAAAGTACAGGTGAAGGATCAGCGGCCTCCATGAATTGACTTGGTTCAGTTGGCGTCTGAGGAGCAAAGTAAGGGTTCGCTGAATTACTAAGATGAACATCTTCGTTGCTTATTTCAGCATCTTGATCTAAAAAATTGGCTTGCGTAGTGCTTACATCTTGTGATTCATTAACTTGCGAAAATTGATTATCATCCGAAGAGTCAAAAAAAGCTTCCTTAGGGCGTTTCCATTTCCCCCAAAGGACTTCCGCGCCATCGAGCCGACCTGATATCCAATCACAAAGCCACCCTTGAACCAATAAACGGATTGTAAACTCCTCGAACAATGGAGCGCATATTACTGCCGACAGAAGAGTAGGAATCGCCAGGGTAAGGCTAACATTTTCTGTAAAGGTATCGATCACGGGATGATGATAGGGCCATATTCGAGTCACTAAAAATTGAATGCTAATAACGGGAAATATCGACATGGCGAATGCGATAAACCCGAGTCGAATGTCACAAAAAATTGTCTCGGTCCCTTTGCCAAAGATGGCCCCTTTGCCAGCGCGAAAGTAAATGCTGAAGGCCATAATGGTAAATACCGAAAGACTAGCGAGTACGTTGATCCAGAGATTAATTAAAAAACCTTCTGAACTGTTTTGAAGTTCTTCTGTGAACTCATCAATCCCTGCAATTTTCATTGCAATGAATAAGAACGTACCTGAAAACACCACTAATAAGGCCACGGTCAGAAATAGATCAAAAAAACCCCAGCTGACAGTAGGCCCAGATTCCAGCGGAAGAATTCTTTGCCCATTGTTTAACCTGTTAAATGAAAACAACCAACCAGAAACGCAAACATAAAACAGCAAGAAACCAACTGCAAACAGTATTGGTAGAACTAAGTCTTGCATACGATCAGGCTTCTCACTTCGCTATTTCAATTAACGTGAATTGTTGTTTCTAAGATTAGGTTATTCGTCTGTCTTCATCTGAGATTGAATCATATCGGCAGCAGCAAAGATATAGATTGTACCAGAGTACACGGTCGAAGTGACGGCCAACCAAACCGAAATGATCAACGTCCACTGTAACCAAGCAGTAATCCCGGTCACTCCATACCAAATGGAGACTGGAGTCCCATCGCCTGGCCATTCCAACGCAAACATGCTGGCAGCAACCGCCACACACTGAAACACCATCTTGAGCTTGCCCGGCATGTTGGCAGAGAAATCTCCGCCATGCTGTTCGATAAAGCTTCGTAACACAGTCACAAGCATTTCACGGCCCACAATCACGACTGCCATCCAAGGAAGAATGCCAGACGCATCTTCGGCGGCTAAATAGATGAAGGTTCCGCAGATGATAATCTTATCAACAAACGGATCGAATATCCGACCCACTTGAGTGACCTGATTGTATTTTCTGGCCCAATAACCGTCCATCCAATCGGTAGAAGCTGCGATTATGAATAAGACCATTGACTCCCAGTACATTCCTAAGGGAAGCAAAACAAAGATTAGAATGGACAGAATAAACCGTGCCATCGTGATCGCATTGGGCACATTGTAAATGACCAAAGTTTCAGGCGGCATGCTAGGTGTTTTGTCGGTTGGATCGTTGTTATCTGCCATGGAATTCCTCTAATCTCATCCGTTGTTAAATCAAAGTCACCAGTCGTTAGTAGTTTATCGTTATATCTTGTTTTGAAATTGTGCTAAAATGTTCTGGGTAGCCGCGTCATCGATTTTGGAGAACGCATGCCATATCGTTACGTTTTTTCAAAACGATGCCGGGGTCGACTGTCGTCGATTCGGGCCTAGGAGACCGGTTTCCATTGATTTCATGTTTGATATCGCTCAAAGACCCAATGTGAATTCAATAAATTCAGACCGCTGTAACCTCTGATGGCCTTGCGGCCACACCGACGACGTTCCGAATACATTTGTTCCTGAAACACAACCAACTCCGGAATCGTCGGCGGTGCTACCCGTTAATAAATTGTTATATCCTATGGACTTCATATAAAACACAAATTATCTAGCGCGGCTCACCTACAGCTACGCCGATTAAATCATATCCCTGCGAGCCAACAATCTCGGTCGGCACAATGTCTCCGGTTGCCAGCCCTTCGCCGGTGACAAATACCAACCCGTCTACATCTGGTGCATCGTAGATAGTTCGTCCCATCCACGCGGTAGTTTCACCTGGAACCTGTTGATCAAGGATCACATCAAATTGTTGCCCTAGCATCGATTCGTTTCGCTGGAACACGATGTTTTGCTGAATCTCCATCAGACGCTCGCGACGTTTTTCTTTCACTTCTTCAGGCAAGTCACCTTCGAGTTGAACCGCTGGCGTTCCTTCTTCTTTAGAATACGTGAAAACACCCACGCGTTCAAACTTTTGTTCTTCAACAAACTGTGCCAAGGTTTCAAATTGTTCGTCGGTTTCACCAGGAAACCCTGTAATGAACGTGGTGCGGATTGCTAAATTAGGAATTCGCTTTCGCATGTTGTCGATCATTGCTTCGGTTTGGTCGCCCGTCACGCGGCGTGCCATTCGTTTCAACATGGTGTCGTCATGATGTTGAAGGGGCATATCGATATAAGGCAAAATCTTTTTGCTCGCACCAATTATATCAAGCAACTTGTCATCAATGTACATCGGGTAGAAGTACATCAGACGAATCCAATCGAGCCCTTCGACTTGATCCAGCTTTTCTAACAGTTCGGCTAAGCGAGTCTCGCCGTAAAGATCTAACCCATAGTACGTGGTGTCTTGTGCAACAATGATCAACTCACGCACGCCATCGGCTGCCAATTCTTTTGCTTCTAGAATGATTTCTTCAATCGGCTTCGAAGCATGTTTGCCACGCATCTTAGGAATCGCGCAGAACGTACAAAGCCGATCACAACCTTCGGAGATTTTGAGATAGGCAAAATGCTTAGGCGTAATCCGCAAGCGGTTACGATCCGATAATGCTTGGATTGGAGCCGGTCGAAAGACGCTCCGTTGTTCTTCTAGGTTGCCAATAAATCGATCTGCAACTTTGGTGATTTCTTCACGTCCAAATACGCCGACGATTTGATCGATCTCAGGACAATCTTCCAGCAATTGTTCCTTTTGGCGTTCGGCCAAACAGCCAGAAACGATCACGCCACGTATTTTACCTTCTTTTTTGAGCTTTAGCATTTCATGAATCGAAGCATACGATTCATCACGTGCTCGTTCAATGAAGCCGCAGGTATTGACGACCACAAAGTCAGAACCTTCTGGCTCTTGAACTAGCTCATAACCATCGAGTTGTAACAGGCCGAGCATTCGCTCGCTATCGACCAAGTTTTTGGGACAGCCGAGACTTACAAATGCGTATTGACCTTTAGATTCTTGGGTAGACATCGAGTTCCTAAATATCGTGGAAAGTTATTGCACAACGAGCTCTTGTATTCACACCCCTAGTTTCCCCAGAGAAGTGCAAATATAAGCGGGTTATTTTACCCCATAAAGCGAAAATAGGCGATAGTGCCATTTTCGCGTGATACGCAACCCAAACCGGTAGGTTTAGGTGATTCAGACGCGATATTCGATTATTGCGACTGGTTCTGGTATCATCATTGGGTGAAAGTTGTATTGCCATGAAACAAGGAGCATTTCAATGCGGGGCCATTTTATCGTTCTGTTTTCTCTACAGACACTTTGTTTAACGACAACTGGCTTGTTGGCAGAGGAAAAGACATCGACATTAGATCAAATCCGATCTGCCATAAATCAAGCGATTCCACTGATTGAAAAAGCGTCTGCAGGTTCAGCCGAACAACGTAAATGCTTCACTTGCCACAGCCAAGCAGTGCCTGTATTGGCATTCGCTGAAGCACAACGGCGTGGGTTTTCTATTGATGAAGAGAACTTAGAGCGACAACTTCAACATACGGCCGACCATCTGAAACGTGGTATCGAAAACTACAAAAAAGGGAAAGGGCAGGGGGGCCAAGTGACTTCCGCTGGCTATGCCTTGTGGACTCTCGACGCAGGAAATCAGCAACCAGATGAAACAACCGCAGCAGTTGCGCACTATCTGTTAGAGAATCAAAAAGACAAAGATCACTGGTTTCGTTCAAGCAAACGGCCTCCTTCTTCTGGCAGCCCTTTTATGACCACGTATGTTGCATTGCGTGGTCTTGATTACTTTGGCACAGAAGAGCAACAAGAGAGAATCAACCAACGTAAAGACAACGTTTCCAAATGGCTGAACAGCGCTGAACCTAAAGATACCGAAGACCGAGTGTTTCAGTTACAGGCATTTCAATATACCAACCCAGATAAAAAGACCCAACAGAAAGCGGCAACTGACCTAATCGACCAGCAGCGAAAAGATGGGGGCTGGGCTCAGAAATCAGAAATGGAAAGCGATGCCTATGCTACGGGAACCGTTTTGACCGCACTACTTGAAACGGGGACATCGGTCGACAATGAAGCCGTAAAACGAGGCATTCAATACTTGCTTGACACGCAACAAGACGATGGATCATGGCATGTGGTAACACGTGCAGAAGGCTTTCAGGAATACTTCGAGACAGGTTTTCCGCATGATGAAGACCAATATATTTCAACTGCCGCCAGTAGTTGGGCAACGCTTGCATTGTTGCTAACCCTACCTGAAACACCGATATCTGAAAAATAGATCACCAAGATTCGCAATCAGCTTGTTCCTCAGGTAGAATGTTTACTCACGCCTAATCACCTCACTCACTCCTAAAGAGAGAAATCAATGAAACTTCTACGATTTAGCACCTTGGCCGTAATGTTACTTGCCTTATGTGTCACAGCAAATGCGGAAGAGACTGCCCTACACTCGGCAGTCCAACCTGTTCCACGCACAGGCGGATGGATGAACCGACACAACAGCTTTAACGAGCGTGTTGCCAAAGGGAATGTCGATTTGATCTTCATCGGAGACTCAATCACCCAAGGTTGGGAAGGCCGTGGCAAGAATGTTTGGCAAAAGTTTTATGGCGAACGCAACGCAGTAAATCTAGGAATCGGTGGGGATCGCACCCAACATGTCATTTGGCGATTAGACAACGGCAACATCAAAAACATCTCACCGAAGTTGGCGGTCATTATGATCGGCACCAATAATTCAGGTAGCAATACCTCGAAAGAAATTTTTGATGGAAATGCGGCAATCGTGAAGCAGTTACGCAAAGCCTTGCCGGAAATGAACGTTTTAGTTCTCGGTGTTTTCCCTCGCGGACAAAATAACGAAGATGCAAAACGTAAAGTCAACGCAGGTGCCAACGCCTTGATTGCGAAATTGGCAAGTGACAAAAAAGTACAGTACCTTGATATTGGGGGAGAATTCTTAAATGACGATGGCGTTCTAACCCGAGAAATCATGCCAGACTTGCTGCATTTAAGCGAAGGTGGTTACACCATTTGGGCCAAGTCGATTGAGCCTTCGGTCAAAAAACTACTGGGTGAATAAATCGCACAAGCGAATTTTCCCTATGAATCAGCTCTCAAAAAGCCCGGCATTTGAATCATGCTGGGCTTTTTTTGTCCGTATTATGTTTGAGTACAAACCAGAGTGGTTTCACTTTAGAGCTTCTAAACAGTGGCTTTGTGGCGTAATATCTTCCATCCACTGGCTTTTGCCCTTGTTTAGGAGGATTGTTTGGTCGATAATAATCCAACCTCGTTGATGTGTGTCCTACCTGTTGCTTGAAGAGGATTGTTCATGCCCCGCCCTTATCGTCTTGGTCGTCGTAATTTTCTAGGAATAGGTGTCGCTGGCGGACTATCAATTTCTGCGATTCCAGCTTCAGTACTTGCAGGCAAGACCGAAAGTGGCACCAGTGATCGGCCTGGACGTGCAAAGAATGTACTAGTCATTCTAGAACAAGGGGGAATGTCACATACCGATACGTGGGATCCGAAGCCAGATACTTTGTCTGATCAAGCGAGTCCCTATCGCCCGATTTCTACGAATGTGCCTGGGATGCAGTTTACTGAACTGCTGGAAAAAACATCGAAAGTTGCTGACAAATTGAGCGTGATTCGCTCGATGCATCACACCACTGGCATCGCCAATGGACATCCAAAGGGAACACAGTATTCACTTTCTGGGCATGTTCCCGGCGGCCCTGTTGAAATGCCTGATATCGGTTCGGTTGTGGCACATCGTATCGGATCGAAATGTAATTACTTGGCTCCCTACATTATGGCGCCAGGTAATTCAGAACAGGCCAAAGAATCACGGCTCGGTTTTCTTCCGCCAGAAAATCAAGTGTTTAAAACCGGCGGAAAAGATCTCTCACAACCAGGCTGGAAAGTTCCAGGGCTTGGGCTGAACGAGTCGATCGGCAAATCAAGATTTCTACAACGATTAAATTTACTGGGCGACCTGGATATTGGTCTACCCAAAAACAGCAGCGAAACGGCCGATGGTTGGGTGCAAGCTATCGACCAAGCCGAAGTGAGCCTACTGCACCCTAATACCAAAACGGCTTTTGATCTTGATCTAGAAACGGACAAACTGCGTGATGAATATGGACGCGGCCATCGTGGTTCCTGCTACTTACTAGGCAGGCGATTGATCGAGCAGGGCGTGCGGTTTGTGACGATTGATGTACGCGAACCCCTTACTGCAAAAACACCAGGCGGCACCAACTTGAACTGGGATCACCATGATTTCATCTACGCAAGTGGAACGTGTAACTTGCCCGGAGCAGGTGGCGGCGGACGTGGACGTTATGGAATTGGAACATGGTGGATGATGGGTAGTGTTGACCAAGCGTTTGCTGCCTTGATTCGAGATATGGATGATCGAGGGCTGTTAGAAGATACGCTCGTCTGCTTCGTCACCGAGTTCGGTCGCACACCTAAACTCAACAAAGCACAAGGGCGTGATCATTGGACCGGAGCCTACAGCATTGCCATGGCAGGGGCCGGCACACCCGGCGGTCAAGTCATCGGAGCATCAGATCGCTACGGTGGCTTTGTCACCGACAGAGCGTACACTCCCAATGACTACGCAGCCACGGTTTACAAAAAATTGGGACTGGACTTAGAAAAACCTATCTATATGCCTGATGGCCGCCCGATTTTCCTCGCCGCTGATGGTGTGCCGATCCGTGAAGTTTTCTAAATTCCCGAATTGGAAAGCAAGGGTTTTTATCACATTGCTTCACATCCAGATTGGAATTTTTATCAACTTTCTCGCTTCATCTAGTTTCAATTCTTCGACACAACTGTGCTGTAGAGATACTTTCCACCAGGTTCTTCTTTGTGGTTTTGAGCATCCATGGCAGATTGTAACGATATAATCATGCTTGGAGATGGCCTGACACATCGAACTATTGTGTTTTTTCGAGTAAGTTTTCTTAAACTCTAGAATCGCCATTTCTTCCGGCACAGACTTGCCGATGGAAATGAATTTCAATAGTGCTTGGATGATCTTCATTCTGTTTTTGTAAAAATTATGAATGGCGTTGTAGCCACTTGAGGATATGATCATAGTGAACGAACTACAGACGATATATCCAGACCTCTGTAGCCTCTGATGGCCTGCGGCCACACCGACGACGTTCCGAATACGTTTGTCTCAAAAGCACAGCCAACTCCGGAATCGTCGGCGGTGCTACACGAGATCAAAGCGTTCTTTACAGCGGTTTCTTCAGAATTACTAGCGGGGTGGTTAAAGGGTCGGCATGCACATCGCCTTTGGCTTCTGTGAGTAGACGCTGTAATTCTGTTCGCATTTCTTTTAGTTTCTCTTGATGGTTTGGATCGGATGCTAAGTTGTTCGATTCCTCGGGATCGTCGGTGATATAAAACAGTTCTTCATAGTCGGGCTTTTCACCTTCCAGAGAAGAGTTTAGCCAGTTGCGATACATCGCGGCATGTTTGGGAGATACTTTATATCGAGCGTCCCCTTCGACATTCTCAAACGCTTTTCGATCGGTTGCAAAATAGCGAATGTATTTCCAGTCTTTACTTCTCGCACTTTCGCAACGAGGAACACCAAAAATCGTAGACCACAGGTTTTCAGCAAACGCATATTCTCGCCAACCGGTGTTGTTTCCTGATAGCACATCGGTAAGGCTACTGCCTTGCATAGTGTTGGGCCGTTTGACGCCAGCGAAATCCAAGATCGTTGGGGCGATGTCGACAGACAGTACAAGGTCGGTAAGTCGAGTACCACGCTCGGTTCTGTTTTGTCTAGGGTCCATGATGATCATGGGGATTTTGAGACAGGTGTCGTAGTTCAAGGACTTGCCGCCCAATCCAAACTCGCCGTGCATGATTCCATGGTCTGAGGCATAAATAATGATAGTGTTATCGGCAACTCCATGTTCGGCCAGTTGTTGACGAAGTTCACCTACCAGCCGATCAATCCCGGTGATGGTTTGGTACTCGCGTACATAGCGTTCACGCAATAGTTCAGGCGTATCGACATAGGCATAACTGGGTTGACGATATTGTGTGTAAAGAACATCAGCAGGCAGCTTGGGAGTTTTAATATCATCCTTGGCGACATAAGTTGAAGGCAGAGGAATTTCAGCCAACTTGTCTCTGTATTTTGTTCGATAAAGAATCGGATCAGTCGGTCGCATTTTCATCGTGCTTGTGCCAGCATTATGCGGAAGATTAAAACAATAGCTCAGGCAAAATGGCTGATCTTTAGGGCGTGATTTCAGGAAGGTAATCGCACCATCGATGAACTTGCTGTTCGGATTAAGGAAGCTGGCTGCGCCTTCGGCGATGATTTCGATCTGGGTATCTGATTTTGCGGCATCAAAGATTTTATGTTTTATCTTCGGGTAAAAGTATAAGTGGCCGTGGCCTGCGTAGAAGAAATCGAAACTATTATCGATCAAGCCCGTTTTGTAACCTTGCGTGCCAATGGGGACATGGTTTTTGCCAACATACCCTGTAAAGTAGCCTGCTTTTTTTAATAACACGGGGTAACTTTTCTGCCACGCTTTTTTTGCCATCGTGGTGCCAGAATTAAAATTAATACCGTGGCGACGTTCGTATTGGCCTAGAAAATAACAGGCTCTGCTAGGCGTACAAATTGCACTAGTGACAAATGCGTTTTCAAAAAGAACGCCATCTTTTGCAAGTTGGTCGATATTGGGCGTTTCGACAATGGAGTTGCCCATGCACGCTAGTGAATCGGCACGTTGATCGTCGGTTAATAAGAAGATGATATTCGGGCGATCATCAGACAGAGCCGGATTGTTGACCGTTATTGATATCAACAATAAACATAATGGCAGAATAAATCGATTCATGGCGGTTGCGTTCATTAAAAGTCCGTAGGAATTGATTCGGAGTGGAACATTCTAGCATGACAAGAAACTGTTATTCTATGCTTTCATTCACACTCTATGAATAGGGCCAAAGATTCGCCCGTTTTGATTAGATTCTATTCGCTTTTTCGCCTTGCAGGGCGTATGATACGGAAAGATCAATCGATGGCCTTTTTTGGGAGTTCCAAGGCAATCTTCTGCTCTACTCATCTCACAAGGATTATCTCACAAGGGGAGTTCCTATGAAGGTCAACAATTGGACGCACAGGTTTCTGTTACTGGGAATGCTATTCTCTTTCACTGCTGCAGTGCTAATGGCTACTGTATTGATGTCTACTGCGGTTATTGCTCAAGAAAATCAATCACTTCGCTGGCGCGGATGTGGAATTTCTAAAAACGCTTTTATGGAATCATGTGCAGAGGCTTATCAGAAAGATACGAATATTTCCGTTTTACTTTCTGGCGGCGGTGCAACCTTGGGCATTGAAGCAGCCGCCGAAGGAGGCGCGGATATCGGGGGCACTTGCCGTGCGTGCTTGAAGAGCCGTAAAGAAAACGAACTCGATGTCAAACTAGCGATTGTCGCCTGGGATGCGTTAGTTGCTGTTGTACACCCTAGTAACCCAGTCAGTAATATCACCCGCGAACAAGTTCGCCAGGTGTTGCAGCAAAAAATTACGAACTGGAAAGAACTAGGCGGCCTTGATGCTCGAATTGTGGTCGTGGTACGCCGTGGCAAAGTCAGCGGCGTAGGGTACTGTACACGACTGCTAATACTTGAAGATTATGATGCCGACTATGGACCAACAGCTGTACGGTTGAATTCAAGTGGTCCGGTGGAAAAACTTGTGGAGCGACAACCGAATGCCATCGCTATCACGGGAGTCTCTAGTGCAAAAAAACGAGAATTAAAGGTATTGTCGATTGATGGAAAAAAACCAACAGTTGCGAATATCGGATCGGGCGACTATCCGTATTATCGCCCCTTATACATTGCATATAAGCCTCAGAAGAATTTGTCCGCATCAAAATTCGTTGAGTGGTTACTGAGCCCTAAAGGGCAGACCGTGATTCAAGAGCAGGGGACTGTCACTTTACAGCAAGGCAAAAAATTGGGTTCGTTATATAAACACTACGAAGATGTCAATCAGATCACTAATTACGCGATGATATCACACTCTTCACCTTGATCAGTGAATGCTGTCCTGGTACGAACTTTCACTATTCAATCACATTCTTTACTAAGGGCAATCGCAGATGAGCAGTTTTCGACGAATCATGTTCTTCGTGCTATTGCCTGTCTTTCTGATCATGGTCTTAGCGACCACGGTTTACCATTATTATGGGAAAGATATTGCCTACAAAGACTCACAGCGGCAGATTGAAGCAGCCGCTGACCTTACATCCGAATTAATTCAGCGCGAATTGAACCGAGTGGATGATTCATTGCGGTCCGTTGTGTTCCAGGAGCCACTGTATAACTACCAGATGTTTTTGAACGCAGGGCTGCAAGATGAAGCGGAAAATAATCGGCTTGAAATTGAACATGCCATGGTACGTCTGGCCAGTTCTGATGAAAAAATAAAAAGTATCGAACTATACAATGCTGAGGGTGAAAGGTTTGTGGCTATTGAGGATGGGAAACGAACTTTAGCTCAAAAAAATGCCAGCGAATTGGATTGGTTCACTGAAACGATTGAAAAGAAATCGACTGTAAAGTTTACAGAGAACGGCAGCATTAGAGTCAGTAGGGCCCGGCGACAAGGAAAGCAATTTACAGGCACCGTCGCAACGCTAGTATATGATTTTCAACAAGCGTTTTCGGAGAACGCCACATTTGCAACCCGACATCTTGAGGATATCGAAATCACGGTTCTCGATGATCAAGGTGAAATTCGATTTCATCATCGTTCGCTATTAAATGGGAATGACGATGGTCTTGAATCGACTGTTCCCATCGAGTTACTGTCAGGGGCAGTTCGTCTTCGCCAATCTAGCAGAGCGGCGTTAGCAACTTTTCAACATGCAGAATACACCCTTTTTGCGGCACTTGGATTTGTGACTCTAGGGATACTTGTCATCGCCGCGATTGGCACACAGTTTGTCGTGAAAGATATCTCAGCGACTCAACAATCGGCCGATAGTGCGAACGCCGAGTTGATGGCTAACATTACCAAACTGAAAGAGTCGGAATCTAAAATCCGTAACCTTGCAGATCGAACTCGCATGATTATCGACACCGCCTATGAAGCATTTGTGGCGATCAACCGGGAAGGAACCATTATCGACTGGAATCCTCAGGCTGAAGTGATGTTTGGATGGTCGAGAAAGGAAGCTTTGGGACGCAATGTTCGGGAAACCATAATTCCCGAAGAGTATAGAGAAGCGCACCAACAAGGATTAGAACGATATTTGGCCACTGGTGAGGGCAAGGTACTGAATCAATTTTTAGAACTCACTGGTTTGAGAAAAGATGGAACGATTTTTTCCGTTGAATTGACAATTACGCCGGTTAACATGGGTGGGGAATTATTGTTCCACGCGTTTCTCCATGATATCACGAAACGGATAGAAACTCATAAAGCGCTTGAATTAGAAAAATATCTGTTGAAGAGCTTAATGGACAATGTCCCAGACAGTATTTTCTTTAAAGACCGCAATAGTTGTTTTATTCGCGTCAATAAATATCTGGCAGATCGTAATTGTGATGGCGATGTCGAGGGGGCTATTGGGAAATCGGACTTTGATTTTTTTACGGAAGAACATGCGAGACCAGCTTTTGAAGATGAGCAACACATTATTGAAACGGGTGAACCGATTGTTGCCAAAGAAGAAAAAGAGACCTGGGCCGATGGTCGGGCTGATCACTGGGTATTAACCACCAAATTGCCACTACGTGACGAGGAGGGAAAAATTGTTGGCACCTTTGGTATAACGCATGATATCACCAGCCGTAAATTGGCCGAACAACAACTCCAAAAGGCGAAGGAAAACGCTGAAGCGGCGAAAGAAGTGGCCGATATTGCCAATCAAGCGAAGAGCGAATTCTTGGCCATCATGAGCCACGAGATCCGAACGCCCATGAATGCCATTATCGGCATGACCGAGTTAGTGCTTGATACCGAACTTGAACCGACTCAACGTAGCTATTTGAATTTAGTTGCAGAGTCTTCGCACTCACTACTCGTGATCATCAACCAGATTCTGGATTTCTCAAAAATCGAGGCCGGCAAGCTAGAGTTCGATCCTATTGACTTTGATCTCCGTGAAGAAATTGGTACAGCCTTGAAAGCATTTGGACTGCGTGCTTCGGATAAAAAATTAGAGCTTGCTTGGCATGTTCATCCAGATATTCCTCAATGGATTCGAGGAGATTTGGCAAGGCTCAGGCAAATGATTGTCAACCTTGTTGGAAATGCCATTAAATTCACCGACATCGGGGAAGTGGTGGTTGATGTAAAAACCGAGAGTCGTTCTGACCCAATACTCTGCTTACTATTTAGCGTTAAGGACACCGGGCTCGGCATCCCTGATCATAAACAAGAAAGCATTTTTTCGCCCTTTAAACAGGCAGACATGTCGACCACCAGGAAGCATGGAGGAACTGGTTTAGGGCTTGCAATCACATCCAAATTAGCGGAATCCATGGGCGGACGAGTTTGGGTAGATAGTGAACCGGGTGTGGGGAGCAACTTCCAGTTTACAGCCAATTTTGAAACTTGCGAGCAACAAGGGAAAAAGGAAGATTTGACTGGTTTTTCAATTCTCGTGGTAGATGACAATCGAACGAGCCGAACCATTTTGACCGAAATGATGGAGCTTTGGAAGATCTCAGTCAATGTGGTTCCTAGCGGCGAGAAGGCGATTGAGTATCTGAAAATTGTCGTTGATCAGAACAAACCGCTTCCCTTAGTGATTAGTGACGTCAACATGCCTGGCATGAGCGGGTTTATGTTGGCAGAACGCTTGCGAGCTTTGCCAGAACTAAAAGAGATCAAAATCATCATGCTGACTTCCGGCAGGCAAAAGGGAGAGCTTACCCACTGTAAGGAACTCGGAGTTCAAGAACGCTTAATGAAGCCAGTCAAGCAATCGGAGTTATGGAATGCAATTCTCCATGCGACTGATGGCAAGCCAGCAAAAGATCATCTTGCTGTTCAGGCGGCTCAAGAAGAAGAGATGACCGAGATCAAGTCCCTCAACATCTTACTTGCAGAGGATGGTAAAGCAAATCAAATGTTAGCGGTTGCTCTTCTCAAAAAATGGGGACATCAAGTCACAGTGGCTGAAAATGGTGCCAAGGCAATTGACTCATTAAAAAACGGTGCCTTTGATCTAATCCTGATGGATGTGCAAATGCCCGTTTTAGATGGATTAGAAGCAACACGTAAAATTCGTGAAAACGAAAAGACATCGGGCAAACATATCCCGATTGTGGCAATGACCGCCGGAGCCATGAAGGGAGATCGAGAACGATGTTTGGATTCAGGCATGGATGATTACATTACCAAACCGGTACGCAAACAGGCCTTGTATCAAGCAATCAGCAAGCTCTTTGTTAGTCAAGATTAGCTAAGGATACATTGCGGTAGGTTATCGTTGCATTGACGGCGCGGTAGAGCTAAGCAACACAGATGTGGCAGCGGAACGAACATCTTTGTCTTGATCTTTTCGAAGCAAATTAAGCCAAAATCGCGGATTAGCGCCCGCTATCGTTGGAAGATCAATCACAAATTGAAGTCGAGTTTGCAGATCGGGATCAACGGCCCTATAAGCCAGTTCTAGTTCGCGTTGTTCAAAATTTCGCTGAGATAATTCTTGCTCTGCTTGTTGTATGACTGCTTCCCGTGAATCATTCAGCAAGTGCATCACGTTGATGGTTGGCCAACGAGAAATATCTTGAGGCACCTGGGGTAACTGTTCATCGGTCAGTAATTGCGGTGGACCAGGAGGTGTAGGAGACATCACAGGCGTAGTGGTAATTTTCCTTAAACCTGAATTCGTATCATCCACAGGCAAAGGCAAAGGCGAACTCTCAATCGTTGGATCAGGCAAAGCTGCTGGCAAAGAAGTCACACTCGGGGGCTCGGGAATCCGCGGAACAATCGCAGGTGGGCTGACACCCAAATTACCACCATACAGCGGCGGAACAGTGTCTTGAGTCAGGATGGATGGAATGCTGGAATCTAAGGTCGATTCTTGTAAGTCTCGCTGAGCGATGTATTCAGCCGTTAAACGTTGCAGCTCAGTCTCAGGTGTTTCTTGAGTTGGAACTGCTCTCAAGATAGTTTCTCCATACATCGTATATTTCATTTGCTGCTGTGGAGAAAAAGAGAATCTCCAGCTCATCAATGTGGTTGACCGATCAACCACATAGGCTTGGGTCGATGGACCAAAAGATTCGATATTGCTTGAGAGTTCTTGCATTAACTCAAGAGCGTCTGCTTGAAACAATTCGGCTTCGACAGATTCCCAAGTCTTAATTTGATCATCCAAGACGCGTCTTGCTGCCATCGAGAGTGATAGCTGCTTGCTGTTTAGGGCACGAACTAAATCTGCTTGCGGATTGCTTGAGACAATTAAATGCTTTCTTAAACTAAACTCTACATCCGTATTGTCATCACTGGTAACGTGATCCCAGCTAGAGCTTTCAATTGCTTGTTGACCAAAGACAACGATCGCAATACACGCTGATAGAACCAAAAGCACTGCGAGCCCAATTTGAACCCTAGTTGATGTAAAGAATTGTTGATTCATTGGCATTTATCCATGTCAAAAGCGATACACTCAGAACAGTTGAATTCAGAGGTTTATAAACGAATGGGCATGATAGAGATTCCCACGATGGATTCAAGTGCAATCATGAGTCCAAAAACCACTTGCTAGCAGTGAATCAGTTTGAATTCCGCAGGAATTAGAGTGTGGAACCAAGCGATGAAAATCCGAATAATCCTTAAGACCTGAACAAGTTACCATACCGGTACGCTTGTGAAGGGCTTTTAGTCTTCATAATTCAAATGTTGGCCGGGGGGCAAATGAAGCGACACCTTCAAAATTGCAGCGATTTCAATCAATCGAACAAGGTTCTGTCGAGCTTCCGCAGTTATCGAACCTATGTCACATCGATATTTGCGCTGACACGCGCACATAGACCATGGTAAAAGTACCTTGGCTGATCGCATGCTTGAGGTAACAAATACCGTTGCAGATCGAAAGATGCGAGACCAGTTGTT
>NVWB01000026.1 GCA_002733575.1 Blastopirellula sp.
CGGCAAAAATAGCGGCCTCGACTGGCCCAACCTGCTTGGCCACTTTTGCCTGAAGCGTCGCTAGATCGGCATCGGTAGATTTCCTGGCTGCCTCGTATCGAGACAGTTCCTGGGTGACTTCCGTCGCTTCGAGCCGTTTTTTTTCTGGATTAACAAAGATTTCCAGAATGCAATAAGCCGTGCCTACTGCAACCCCCGGAGAGACAGCGATTCCTTTTTTAATTGTGGTCACTGCCGTTATTCTCGCCCTTGATTGTTCGATAAGATGCCCAATTCTGTAGCTTCGTATTATAGTGGGCTCGGATTAAAAGCGAGGCAGGGTTGCCTGTTTTTTCTCAATAACAACTCCCCAGAGCAGTTAAACTTCAGGAACAGTCGATGTAAGTAGTTCTTAGGAGGGGTTTTTAATGTTTATTGAAGCTCGGACAACTTGTGACCCGATAGTACCGTAGTTATACTATTAAGCTTTGATTTTCGCAGTCGTAGATGACTGGAATCAGCATCCCATCGTGTTGGGTTAGCGAACCGGAAAGCGAGCAGATGAAGTTCATCCTGATCGACCGAATCACAGAGATTCAACCTGGAGAGAGTATTAAAGCCACGAAATGTCTTTCGTTGGCCGAGGAATATCTCCAGGATCACTTTCCACGTTTTCCTGTGATGCCTGGCGTTTTAATGCTAGAAGCCATGACGCAAACGTGTGCATGGTTAGTGCGTGTGACCGAAGATTTTTCGCACAGCGTGGTCATCTTGCAGGAAGCCAGAAACGTCAAATATGCAGATTTTGTGGAACCTGGGGGCGTGCTAGAAGTTAGCGCCACCATGATGAAGCACGAAGATAAAATTTCAAAATTCAAGGTGCAAGGCGTTGTCGACGGTAACGTGGCAGTCAGTGCCCGCATCACACTACAGAGATACAACGTCTCGGGCGATGCTTTACCGAACTCGACCGACATGCTTGCAATCAATAAACTACGTCAGCAATTGAAGTTACTCAAGCCACCGGCATTTTGAGTTTCATCGTTCACTGACTACATTGTTTTAAGAATAGAACTGTTTAAGAATATAAAAGTGCGGGTCTCACGAGGAGATCCGATTGAAACGGCAGGATACACAGTAAATTGATATATCACTGAAGAAGCGTTTAATTTGTTTCCGCAAGTGATTGTACAAAACATTGGCTCTCTATTTATTTTTTGGAGAAAACTCACAGATGGCATCGGCAGAAGAAATCTTTGAAAAGGTTCGTGAAGCACTAGTTGAAGCACTTGGTGTGGATGACGACGAAGTAACGCCAGAAGCAACCATGGTTGGCGATTTAGGTGCAGAATCAATCGATTTTCTCGATATCGTTTTCCGTTTAGAGAAAGCATTCGAGATTGAAATCCCGCGTGCTGAGCTCTTCCCGGAAGATATCTTGACCAACGCGGAATATGTGGAAGACGGTAAAGTCAACGCAAATGGGTTGGCCGAACTAAAGAAGCGCATGGCATTTGCTGATTTAACCAAGTTCGAGAAAAACCCGGTTGTTTCAGACTTTGGAAATCTACTAACGGTTAGCGATATGTGCAATTTTGTTGCCACCAAACTTGCCTAGTCAATTTTGAGTGACAGATTGTTTTGAAGTCTCTCCAGTACATGGCAGAGGGTATGACGAATGCGTTGGTTTTGGATCGATAAATTTATCGAGTTTGAAAGTGGAAAATCGGCCAAGTCGGTAAAATCAATTACCTTGGCCGAAGAGCATCTCCACGATCATTTTCGCGCAATTCCTCTCATGCCCCACTCCCTGGTCATTGAAGGGATTGCACAAACCGGTGGAATTTTGGTCGCCGAGCACAACCAGTTCCAGGAACAGGTGGTACTGGCAAAAGTCTCCAAAGCCATTTTTCATACTACCGCCAGCCCTGGCGACACCTTAACGTATTCTGTCACACTCAACGATATCGCAGAAAACGGAGCTTTTATTTCGGCAACCAGTCACTTAGGTGATACGCTGCATGCCGAGGTTGAACTGATTTTTGCCCATCTCAATCAAAAACAAGATGAGCATCGAGAGCTATTTTATCCGGCTCAACTATTGGCCATGATGCGTCTGCTCAAACTTTTTGATGTCGGAAAAAATAAAGATGGCTCGCCCATGGTGCCACCTGACTATATGATACAAGCGGAAGCTGAGTTAGATGCCAAGGTCTCAGGTTCCAGCAATTAGCTACGATTGTTAGTCGTATTAGTCGATCTTTGATTTAGTGGATCTGTGCGTACTGAAAACGCGATTGCACTGATTGCTACAATCCTCAAATTCGTTTCCTTTGCTTTGCTTCCTTGGTTTGGAGTTCGTTTCGCCATGAATCGCCGTGTTGTCGTTACCGGAATCGGCATGATCAATCCGATGGGCCATGATGTGGAAACCGTGTGGTCTGGTCTGAAAGCAGGTGAGTCTGGCGTAGGAAAGATCACCATCTTTGACGCATCGAACTTTCCCACAAAAATTGCCGCTGAAGTCAAAAATTGGGATATCGACCAAGCGGGCGAAGATTTGGAACGCTGGAAATATACGGGGCGTCATACACGCTTCGCCATTGGTGCTGCCAAGCAAGCCGTTGAAGATTCAGGCGTCATGGACTCTTCGCTTGACCCAACACGCTTTGGTGTCTACTTGGGTTGCGGAGAAGGCGATCAAGATTTTCTCTCGTTCACAAAAATGGTGACCGCCGCGCTCAATGGGAAAGATGACTGGGATAAGGCCGCCTTTGTCAAAGAAGGTATCGCCACACTTGATCCCTTGCGTGAACTAGAGCAAGAACCGAGCATGCCGAGTGGTCACTTGGCCGGACTGTTCAACGCGCAAGGCCCCAACATAAACTGCTTAACCGCATGTGCGGCCAGTAGCCAAGCGATTGGCGAAGCAACCGAACTGATCCGCCGTGGTTCTGCCGATGTGATGATCTCAGGCGGGGCACACAGCATGATCCATCCGTTTGGTGTCACCGGGTTTAATCTATTGACCGCTTTGTCTACCAACAATGACGACCCTACCGGGGCTTCTCGACCATTCGACCGTTTACGAGACGGTTTTGTATTAGGCGAAGGTTCCTCGATGATTGTGCTTGAAGAACTTGAGCATGCCAAAAAACGAGGCGCACAAATTTATGGCGAAGTCTTAGGCTACGGAACCACCGCTGATGCATTTCGTATTACCGACACGCACCCTGAAGGTCGTGGTGGTATTAGCTGCATGAAGATGGCGATTGCCGATGCCGGCGTGAACATCGATCAAATTAACTATGTCAACGCACACGGAACCAGTACCACGGTGAACGACAAAGTCGAGTCACTCGCTTGCCGTGAAGTGTTCGGAGACTTGGCCTATAAAATTCCGGTCTCTAGCACCAAAAGCATGATGGGTCACTTGATTGCAGCGGCAGGCGTGACCGAAGCCATTGTTTGCTTGCTGGCAATTCGTGATAACGTGTTGCCGCCAACCATGAACTACGAAAACCCTGATCCGAATTGTGATCTCGATTATATTCCCAACGAAGCGCGAGAAACTGAATGCAACATTGCATTGAACAACAGCTTCGGCTTTGGTGGGCAAAACATCACACTCTGCTTAGGCCAGTTTAGCAACTAGTTCCCTATTGCATTGTGCATCGCAAATTATCCTCGCAGGATAAATCCATGTTGCAAGAAGAGTCTTTCGTTCGACACTGGCTCAATAAATTCCGCGTAGCATTGCGCGGGATTGTGGTTGGAGTCCGAGGCGAAGCCAGCTTTGCCATTCAACTTCCGGCGGCCGTAATCGTACTGGCAGCGGCTATTTGGATACAGTTGGATTGGGTTCGCATCTGTATCCTACTACTCTGCATCGGCATGGTACTGACTGCCGAATTGTTGAACACGGCCATCGAACATCTGGCTAAAGCCGTTGACCCGAACGAGAACGAACATCTGCGAAATGCCCTAGATATTGCTGCCGGGGCTGTGCTGTTGGCTTCAATATTCGCTATGATCATTGGCGTTCTTCTATTCGCCGAGCCCTTTGTTGTGAATCAATCTCCGTGAGCACGCCACAGGAAATATCGTCTGAGATCGCTGAGTCTGAGGATACATTTCCGCTCATCCAATTGCAACAAGTCAGCCGCAATGATCGTGATACTGTTCTGCTAAACGAGATCGATTTAAGCATCTACCCTGGCCAACGCATCGCTCTGACGGGGCCATCAGGCAGTGGCAAAACTTTGTTGCTGCGGAGCTTGGCCATGCTTGATCCGATTCAAGCAGGCCAGGTCTTGTGGCAAGGAGAGACGGTTCAACCAGTCGATTATCCTCGCTATCGCAGTCAGGTCATCTATTTGCATCAACGCCCGGCATTGGTTGAAGCGACTGTTGAAGAGAACTTGCAACTTCCATTCACAATGCAGGTGCATCAAGACAAAGCATTCGATCAAGCACGCATTGTTGCCATGCTGGAACTACTAGGCCGGGATGAAACATTCCTGGCCAAGCAGCAGAGAGAACTCTCTGGCGGCGAGTCACAACTAATTGCACTGCTGCGAGTGCTTCAATTAGACCCTGCTGTGTTGCTGCTTGATGAACCGACTGCGGCCTTGGATCAAGCGACCAGCATGCACGTGGAAGCATTGATTGACAACTGGTATTCACAGAACTCAAGCCAGCGGTCAATCGTTTGGGTTTCTCACAACGAAGAGCAAACTGAGCGGGTTTCAAATACTTTCTTATCTATGAATAATGGTCAACTCACGGGAGACCAACATGGGTGATTATGTAGAGATCGAGTATTGGCAAGTTGCTTTGGCCGCCTTGTTGATATTAATCAACGGGGCAATCTCCATTGCGCTGCAACTGCGAATGGAAAAGACGCTGCTGATTGCCAGCGTGCGAACGGTTGTGCAATTGCTATTAGTTGGTTTAGTTTTAGATTCGGTGTTTGACCCTGAACTTTGGTTTCTTGTTTTTCCCTTAGCCGCAATCATGACGCTGATCGCTGGCATCACTGCTGCCAGGCGTAATCAACGAAGCTATGTTGGTATCACGCTCGACACGGTTCTCTCGGTCTGGGCCAGTGCCTGGCTTGTCACCGGCTTCGCCATGCTTGCCGTAATGCAGGGAGCCGATTCGTGGCATCAGCCGCAATACTTGATTCCCATTTTGGGCATGGTACTCGGTAACACGTTGAATGGAATCACCGTAGGGCTCAATACTTTCACCGAAACGCTGGTGACTCGCCGTGATCATATCGAGTCGCTGTTGGCAATCGGCGCTACTCGCTTTGAAGCTAGTCGAGACTCTAGGCAACACGCCATCCGCACCGGGATGATACCGATTATTAATTCGATGATGATCGTCGGCATTGTTAGTTTGCCAGGGATGATGACTGGGCAAATTGTCTCTGGCATGGAGCCGATGCAGGCGGTCAAATATCAAATTGTGATTATGTTTCTAATCGCCTCAGCCACCGCCTTGGGCACGGTTTTAGTTGTGCATTTCAGCTTTCTACGAATTTTCAATCGTCGCCATCAATTTCTTAATAATGCACTGACGAAGAAATTGTAGAAAAATAACCGCACACTGAGATTTTGTAAGCTATGTTTTAGATGGCTCTGCAATCCGCTCCTCTCAACTCAGGGCCAATCGTCTCTTCTAAGTCACAGCTTTTCGATTTACTTGGCAGGAGTGCTCGGACATGCTCAGTATTGGTACTACGCAATTGATGGCCCAAGTGGTGGTCGACCGCAACTTGGGTGAAATGCTTCATTCAATGCAGCGGCTGGCGACCGGTAAACGTGTGAATTCCGGGAGAGATGATCCGGCAGGGTTAATCGCTGGCGAGCAACTTCGTAGTGAACTGACCGCACTGGATGCAGCCATGCGAACCAACGAACGTGCCCGCCGGATGGTGCAAACCGCCGATAGTGGGTTGTCGCAGGTTTCGCGTTTGACGCGTGAGATTCGGGGCAATCTATTAACCGCGGCCTCTAGTACCACCAGCAAGGCCGAGCAAGCGGCTCTGCAAATTGAAATTGATGCTGCCACCGAAGCAATTAACCGGATTGGTAGTTACACCCAGTTCGCAGGCCGCAAATTGCTTGATGGCCAAGATGTGCAAATCAATACCTCTACTAACCCAAGTGACTTGGCAGCCATTACCTTGCCCACTGTTCGTGCTTCGGCTTTGGGAAATGAAACCGGCACACTGGCCGACTTGCGTACAGGTGGCAAGCTAGATCTTAGCAGCGGCACGTTAGTTGATGCGTTTGATGTGGTGTCGGCGGTGGAGAAGCAAATTGCGTTTGCCAGGGCCGAACTGGGTGCCTTCGATAAATACACGGTCGATAGCACGCAAAATGTATTGCAGGCCGAGTTCGAGAATCTTTCAGCCGCAAGAAGCGGAATCATCGACACCGATTATGCCTCTGAGACCTCGGCCTTGGCACGGGGTGTGATCTTGGCTGAAATAAGTGTCAGTATCTTCAAATCCGCCGGCATCGTAGAACGTGCCAAAGGGCAGTTGCTCGATGAACTGACATCGTAGGCTAGTCTGCACTCTTACGGCGCAGCTTTCACTGGCACTACGCCTGTGTCTATCAACATCATGTCTGCCCAGAAGAATGGTTGATCGGCGATACCAGGTACTTTGGGATTCGCAAATTTAACTCGCGGTTCTTTATTTGGGTCCAGCGTTCGTTCTCGCAGTGCGGCAACTGCCTGTTTCCATGCTTGGGAAGCTGGTTCGGTGTGGATTTTATCGGCAATGCCTTTTATCACTTGCATGCTGGATTCGCCGCCACTATGCCATCGACTCAGCACCACGGTTCGCGTTCCGCTTGACATCATGCCCAATACGGTCAAAAAGACTTCGTTGCCGAGCACGGAGCGTTTCATGCTATCTTCTGCCCCTGTATGGTAGCCGGGCAAATAGACAATTTCAGGACTAGTCAACGGCAATCGCATCCAACTGGCCAAGTTGCTTCCTGGTTTAGAAGCATCAATTTGTCCTGGAGACCAACCGTAGGGATACTTATCGTCCGCATCTTCTACATCATCGAGTAGAACCAATTCATCCCAGACCTTGCCATACAAGCTAGTCGGTGCAGGGATTATGCGTGTATTTAATCGGACCTGATTTGGGAAGGAGTCCTTAATCAGTTGATAATGCTCTTCGGTCTTGTCGCCCTTATCTTTCCGATGGAGCAACCCTGTTATCAATGCACTAGCTTGAGGTCGAGCCCGGTTTCGATCTTCGGGAACTGCTAACGAGATCGTGGGTGCGTAGCGAATGGCCAATTTTTCGATCAACGGGATCGTCGTGTTGTTGCCTGTTCCATCATCGGTTTGCAAGGCTTCAAACGGAAGATACCACAGGGGCCCATCGGGAACGATCGTGACTTCTGTGTAACGATCCCAAAAACCCGGTTGCAGGCTCGGAATCAATTGTTTTAATAGCGTGGTCGCATGTTCTTTCCATTCTGAATCTTTCCAATCCGAACTGTTGATGGTGATATCACGCTTCAGGTGACCCATCTCGCGTAACATGCTTTTGATATTTTTGATCACCTCTTTTGGATCTTCTAAATTCCACTGGACGTAATCTTTTTTGGTGAACATAAACACATGCACACTTCGACTGGTGTTAAAGAAGGTGAGTACCAGTTGATCATCCTTCAGTTTATCCCGGATTTCCTTGAGGCTATACAAGGGCGGAAACAGGAACTCACTCGCATCTCGGCGAAGTGCTAACTCATGCAGTTTCATCTCTTGAGCATTGCTGATTTGTGCAAGTTCTTCAAATAGTTTCTTCTGCAAAACGCCTTGCTCTTTGGTCTCTGCCTGAAGTGGGATTTGCTTGATCTCATTTCGCAGTACTGCGGATCGTTCTGAAAGCTGTTTGTAGATTGGAAACTTTGTTAGCAAGTCTTGCCGTTGTAGTTTTGCTTTGGTACTCAAGCCACTCTCTGGAGATTCAAGTACCCAGCGTAGGGCGGTAACTCTTCCGCCCATGCCGAGTGTGGCAAAGAATCGCATCCGACGGATTCGTTCCGAGATTTCCATCGCCAACTCATGTTCTTTACGGATAATTGCCGTATTGAACCAAAATTCCATGGCATCGGGGTTCGGGTTTAGCAAAAACGACAAGGTTTCTAGCGGCTCAAAGGCCCAATCGCTAGAGGTTGGTTCTCGTAATAGTTCATTAAAGAGTAATTGGGCCGAATGATCTGATAAGCTATTGGCGACAAACCACTGAGTCGCTTTGCTGATTTGAAACAGTCGCAAGGAAGAGTTCCGTTGATACTGCATTACGCCTTGTAAAGACGCAAATCCGGCTTTCACATTGCCCGACTGAAAGTTGACCAAGGCCTGGATGTAGATGTATCGAACCCCATGGCGTCCTTTGGCCATATCCGTCCGAGACATCGCCCGATACGCCAGCTTTAAGGAAGAATTCGCTCCAGCGATATTTCCTGTATACGAATGGCTTTCCGCCAAGCAGGTATTCAAGGTTGCTTTTAACGCTCTATTTCTTGTTCGTAAGGGAGCCCAGTTGGACATGCCGATTAATACGGGAGAAACGACATCCGGTTTCGAGATAAGTTGAATCGTGTTCATTTTCTGAACCGCTTCGTCAATGATATCGTATTGCCCGAACGCAGCCGCTGCATAAGTTGCTTCTAAGTAATGGGCATGGGCCGCATCGAACTCTTTTTCTTTTTCTGCAAGCTTCCCCAATTCCATCAATGCCAAGGCCGTTAATTGATGATCATAACTATTGACGGCAACGCCTCGTTGCAATAGTTGAATTGCTTGCGCTGATTTCCCTTTGGCCGCATAAGCGATTCCCAATTGAATATCGACCCATCTGCTTAGCCAATGATTGGGTGGAGCGAATCCTCTTTCTAATGCAGTAATCGCACTGTCGTTGAGGGCATCGTATTTAGCAACGGACCCCAGGATCTCGTGTCTTCGACTTAAGGCCAAAGCTAAGCAGCGTGAAATTTCAGCGGCTCCGATGGGAACTAAGCTTTGTGGAGCAATGATTCCACCTCGTTCCACGACACGCTGGTTTTCTTCAGGAGTATTTCCCTGCAAGCTTTGTATTTTGTAGGGAAAGTTTCCAATCGAAGTATTCCTCAGGCTTTTCCCCCAAGTAATTCCGACACGTCGATCATTGCTTACCGGTCCAAGCTGAGGCACAGAAGATATCTGAAGTCGTAACATCCACTGTTGATGCTGAAGAAAAAGATTCACCGCATTGTCGTAATAACTGAGCGCCTTCGCGTTGTTTCCGATTTTAAAATGGCATTCGCCAATCATGGTTGAGTAGCAAATTGAATCTACCCAGCGACCAAAAGGCGTCTTCACACCAGCTCTTGCCGCTTGATCGAATTGATTCATCGCATTGCCATATTCGCCTTCATGGAAATACTCGATTCCAAGATAATGAGCGTCAGTGGGTACTGCCTTTGATTGCGCAGATACCTGCTGTGTTGTTCCGAAATAGACAAACAACGAGAGCAGCAGTCCCCCAAGGGGAACGCGAGAATAGCAATTCGACATTGTCGAACTCCATAAGTCCAAGTGATGAAACAGTTTTAGTCAATTATAGCTAATACTAGCATGGATAAACCATTATTTGCACAAACTACCTCAGATAAGTCGGCAGGAATTGTCCGCTCCCTAAATAATAGGCCGTAGTAGCACTGATATCATACGGCCAATTTCCGGGTGATTTTGGACACTTGGGAAATTGTAGCGATATTTCCGGTTATTCATTCAAAGTTTTGGTGTTCTCTCGCCGATACGGATAGTAACGATCATACCGGCTTTTCGGTCGGAGATTTGTTTGTGAAATTGGATACAAAAGTGCGATGACATGAGGTCATCGGTTTTCGAATCCCGCCACAAGATGCGGAGAGTTCCTAGGATGAATAAAAACGTTTGGTTACGCAACACGATCTTGGCTGGCTTTAGTGCCGTGGCTCTAGTTGCAGGGACAGGTTGTCAGGTAGACATCGGAGGTCAAACTCTGCCCAGTCCTTTCTACATGAGTGATGATGTGCAGTATTACGCCGAAGGCCCTGAGTTTAAACTCCAGCGAGAAGCCGATGCAATGCAAGCTTTCCGCACTGAGCAATCAGAAATAGATGGATTATAAACGGCTAGTCCTTTTAAGCCTGTAGATCGTGTGACCCCACACGACTGCGATAAAATAGATCAAACCACGATGGAGAGAGAATCCTTCGTGGTTTGATTTGTGCGCTAGCTTCAAAGTGGTTTATCATGCAAATAGATCATGGGATTTGATCAGTGGATGCTCGTTACTCGATGGCATCCCACAGCAAATGTGCTCGGGCCTGATTCATAAAGTAGCCAGCACAAGCAAATTTATTCCAGTCATGATCTTTGCCTATCGTGCTACACGCATTAATTTGTGTGACCTTCTCCCATTCACCTTCGGCCAGTTTGTAAGCAAATCCGGTGTAACCCAATGCTTGGTCGTTGGGATCTTGATTGACCACCTTGTAGCGTTTCAACATAGGGTCGGCACTGTTATACAAATTAAGCAGACGATCAACTTGGCTCATAGCCTGCGAGTGATACTGGTCTGGTGACAGCCAGTGACTTGAGGTAGCGGCGGCAAAAAAGACAACGCGATACTGGTTCTCTTTTTCAGCAATTTGATCAAACGAACGAGCATGAAGAGATCCGCCCCCTAATAGATGCAGGGCCCCAGAGATCACACGCGCCCCAAAACTGAAGCCAGACAGGCTAATTTTCTCATTCCCCGGCATCTGGTTGATTAACGAGCCAAGGTAGTACGCATCGTCATCGGCTCTGGTCGCATTATCTCGTGTACCCTGAATAACCCCACCACCTGGAGCCGTAGGCCAAGACCAAATAATAAAGCGAACATTGCGTTCAGCAGGCAGTCCACGTGTCAGTTCGTGGTACATGGCCCAACCACGACGGTGAGCCCAGTCTTCGTTCATACGATTACCGTGTACATAAAACGAAGTCACTCCACTCGGGCTATCTGTAGACAGTAATTGATCAACACTTGAATCAACCCAGCCTGTTCCTGCTTCAAATCGGCTGACTGTCATTTGATCCACAGGCAGGGTATTACCGCAACCGCCTGGTAAACAGCGTGTGTTGATAAGATAAACCTGATCACCTGCACGTGGTGTACAACTGTAGTTCGGGCAAGGATAACCAGTTTCGCATCCACGATAGCAAGCAGAACTCGTAGACTCATCGGCAAATGTGGAATGACTGAAAACGAGCACGAATAACAGCAGCAACATGAAACATGCCGATTGTACTGGTCGTATCATTGTTTGTGGTTGTATCCAATACACATTCATGTAATTCGTCGCTTGGCTTAGGGAGTGTGGGTAAGCTAATTGGTGTGCAAAAAATATAGCACGTAGTTTTGGGTAGTGCGTTGAAAAAAATTAACACATGTTGAAAAAAATAGACATGTTGCGTTTGCACTTCGTTAATTCTGGGGTACTTTTTCTTAGCCCATTAGTCGAACTGTTTATATTTTTTTTCTCGCCTCTAATCCCTTGCGGAGGATTCCTGCAATGAAACGGGTAATACACTTGCTCTCGTGTGCGATAGTACTCGCTGCGTTAGCCGGCTGTCGCGGTGGCCTCGGTTTTGGTCGATCCAATCAGTCAAATGGAACATGTTGTGAATCAGGCGGAAGCGTCGTTTCATCGGATGTGATTTATCAAGGTTCAGTTTCACCGATTGGACCAACGACAACGCTCCTGCCTCCTCCTGCTAACTAGCACCTGAGTAACAACAGCCCTGCCAAAATCACTGGTTTCGATTGAAACCAGCCTTGTCTCTTACATTGATTAACGGACCCTCACTGCGCGTAACTTCTTCGCAGTGGGGGACATCTGTTGAATTATCGGCTCGAATCCAACCTTGGGTTCGATTCTGAAAGTCACTTCCGTACAACTGGTACAACCGGAATTGCCACCTTGCCACTTTATTTATTGGGACGCTAGTCTCAAGCTCCTATGCAATCTCTTTGCAAATCTTGCATGTTTTGAGCTATAATAGGTGAATGGCGACATCTTTAACGCCTGGTAGCACGGAAGCCTTAGATCACTCACACAAAACAGAAGCTGTTTCTGGAGAACATTTCGTGTACAAAATTGGTTTTCTATCACTCGCGATGCTATTAACTGCATCTTTCACTCCGGCCAGGGCTCAGTTCGAAAAAGTGCAGCCTGATGAAGGAGACAGCAAGGTGGTGCTCGGCACATCTCAAACCACAAAGTACACCATCGGACTCAAAATCGAAGCAACCGGCGGAGATTGTGTAGGGCTCACGGGCACCATTCCTGTGCCAGCCGACTGGCCTGAACAATCGGTTCGGCTAGTCAATGAAGATATCTCGTCTTCTGTTCGTGTTAGCTACCGCATGTTAGAGAACAGTGTGAAGCAGATGAACATCTCTATTTCAAGACTAAGGCAAGGCGAACGTGCTTATGCCCTGATCACGGTAGAAGTCGAAAAGTTCTCGACCGAAGCACCGCAAGACACCTCGAAGTTGGTCATTCCTAAAAAGGTGCCCCGTGCCTTTTTACTTTATTTAGGCTCTAGCCCGTTTATCAATTCTCGCCACAGTGGTTTTCGCAAACAGGCAGCTCAAATTACCAAAGACATCGAAAATGATTGGGAAAAAGTCGAAGCCATCTATGATTGGACGCGAGACAACGTCAAGTTTGTCAGTCAGAAGCAAACCGATGCGGTGACCGCCATCCGCGATGGCCAAGGTGACTTTGAAGATGTCACAGGTGTCTTCATTGCATTGTGTCGCGCCTCAAAAATTCCGGCGCGTACTGTCTGGATTCCCAATTCTAGCTATGCCGAATTCTACTTAGAAGATGAAAAAGGTGATGGCAGTTGGTACCCTGCAAAAGTTGCCGGTCCTCGTGAGTTTGGATTCATTTCAACTCACGAACCCATCTTGCAAAAAGGAGATAACATCAAGGTGGCTGAAAAGAAAAACCGCGTTCGTTTTGTTTCTGAATACCTCACCGGAAAACGCATTAGCGGAAAACCGACCGTCAAGTTTGTGCGAGAGTCTGGTGGCAACTAGTTCACCACACTAGTCCAATCACGCTTCCAACACTCAGGTTGTTCCCTCATTGTGAGAAAAAAATGTTGTCCATCCGATCTCAGCTTCTCACACTAGTGACGCTCGTTTGCATGAGTTCGGTCACTTTTGCACAGTTCGGAACAGCGGTTCCTGCGTTATCCAGAAACGGGGAAGACTTCAATGAGCACAAACTAGAAGTCGGCTTTAAAATTACATCCAATGGAACCGCCACCGGCACTGTAGCCAGCTTTCCGATTCCGCAAATCTGGCCTGAACAAACCGTGCAATTGATCAAAAAGAAATTTTCGCCAGAAGTGAGTGGATTTAAAGTAGTTGATGTGAAAGGGGCCATGCAAGCACAAGTCAGCATCCTTCAACTCTTCAACGGACAATCGGCCGAGGCCATTTTTGTATTTGAAATCCGCCGTGTCGGAATCAGACCTCCCAAAGATCCTCAGACGCTCAAACCCGTCAGCACACGCCGGTTAGATCGTGACTTAAAAAAATATCTGAACCCTAGTCCTTCGATTGAAAGCGGTTCTCCAATAATCACCAAATTGGCAAAAGAGCTTTCCGCCAATAAAGAAACCGTGTGGGATCGCACAAAATCTTTCTACGACTTTGTCCACGAAAAAATTCGCTATGAAAACGGACCCCTCAAAGGCGCAGTCGCAGCACTCGAAGATGGCACCGGCGACTGCGAAGAAATGACCTCGCTGTTTATCGCCTTGTGCCGGGCCAATAAAATTCCGGCCCGCACCGTTTGGGTGCCCGGCCATTGTTATCCTGAATTTCTGGTGATGACCGCCCAAGAAAAACAAATTTGGGTGCCGGTTGAAATGACCAATAAGTACCCCTTCGGTCAATCACCCGAGTACCGCCCTATCTTACAAAAGGGCGATAGTTTCAAACTCTTAGGTTCACGCCTACCACAACACTACGTGAAACCAGAAGTGAAAATCCGCGACTACCGCGGAGCCATTCCGCCAGAAGTCCAATGGTTTCCCGCACAAGGTAAAGAGCCACCAGGGGCGTAATATTCTTCGCGCAGCTTAATACAAATGAGCCGAATACTCTCGCTCATTTACTCTTTTGATTCGTGGTCAGCCCATTCAATTTGAAGTGTTGTTTGAACCGCGCATTCACAGGAATGTCGTCGGTGTGGCCGCAGGCCATCAGAGGTTACAGCGGCCAAGATTTCACTGAACTCAAATGGGTTTCTTGAACTAACTCAAGCTTGAAATCAAATGGAAACCTCACTAACCTCTAATCGACTAGCGTCGACCCCGACGTCGTTTGGAATGAGCGTACATGAGTGGCCAACGTTCTCCAAAACCAACATCGCGGCCACCCAGGATAGTTCCTTGCAGTTTTAAAACAGCATATTAAAACATTTCATTTGCTTTGTCTTAATATAATAGCTACGATTACGAATAACTGTCACCCCAATTATACCGGAAAAATATCAAGTGAAATGGCTACCCAAATTTCGATTTAGTATGCGTACGCTATTTATTTTAGTGACGTTAGTATGCCTTGCCTTAATATGGTTTCGTATGATTCGCCATCGTGCAGAGCAGCAGAAGATAGCGGTCACCTGGGTTTTAGGAACTGGGGGTCGTGTGTCTTATGACTACCAGCGTCAACATGAAGTCTATGCAATCTTTTCTCGAGATGAGCCAACGGACAAATTATGGTTAAGAAGCAAGCTAGGTAATGATTTCTTTGACACGGTTGAACAAGTTAAGTGGAACGGAAAAGCCGTCCATGATCTCTCACATTTGATCCAGTTGCCAGGACTCAAGATCATCGATTTATTTGATACCGATGTTGAGTCTCTTGAACCTTTGTCTCAGCTACGGAACCTTGAAGCGATTACCATTTATGGCGGTTCGATTACCGATATTTCACCTCTGGCAAAACTAATGAAATTAAAGGTAGTTGATTTGCGAGGTTCTAATGTGACCGATGTCTCACACTTATCTAATATTCCAGCTCTGAGACGCGTTTATTGGGATGACTCTCAAATAGCTAGTGCTTCAACTTTGCCTAATCTTGATAATATAGAAGCGGTTGAGGTTGAATTGCATTTTCAGGAAAATCTGCTTTATGTGACAAAGTTCAACTGCCCCGTTTGTCTTACTCTTTACACGCAGATGATGGATGATTTATCGCCACTTGAAGAAATTCCACATCTCATATCTCTTTATCTCGAAGGAGATAATATAAGTGACATCTCTTTTTTGGCAAACCAAAACAATCTTAACAGTTTAGAGTTAAATGCATCCAGCGTGACTGATTTTTCACCGCTACTCAAGCTAGAACAACTTGATCATTTACAATTCCATTCAAATACATTAACAAACTTAGAAATAATTGCGAAGCTAAAGACGCTAGAATCGATGTCTCTAACAACACCAAAAGTCACGGATCTTTCACCCTTACATAACCTTGCTAATCTTGAATACCTCTCTCTTATTAACATGAAAGTGCCACAAGAAGAGATTCTTAAACTTCAAAAAAAGTTCCCCGCATGTCAGATTAAGGAATATCAATTCAGCAATCGCTTTTATCCATTGAATACACCGAATTAATTGTCAAAGATCAAAACCCGTCTACCGGAAAAATGTACATTGAAATGGCTACCCAAAATTCGATTTAGTATGCGTACACTATTTATTTTAGTGACGCTGCTGTGTGTGCTACTGGTGCCGCTGAGTGTGAGGCTTTATCAGGCCCGGCAGCAGCGGTTGGCGGTGCAGTCGATTAGGGCGAATTATGCTCATGTTGTGTATGACTATCAATGGGCCGTTGATCCAAACGTCGATTCAAGTGACCCGACAGACTACTTTTTCTTAAGAAGTCTACTCGGGAATGACTTCTTTGATTCGGTTGTTTACGTTTCCATTGAAAATCCAACGGTTACTGATATTTCTCAATTGGCTCACTTACAATCTCTTGATTCTCTTAAGATCACCTTTTTCTCGGAGAAGAGTTATACAGCAAAGCATATGGCAGTGTTATCGAAACTCAACTGCCCATTAACAGTCCAAATCATTGGCCAATTCATTGATGATTTAACGCCCATTCAACAATTGAACAACATTCGTGAGCTCCAATTGCATGACACACAAGTGAAAGATATCTCGGCACTATCAAATCTAAGCAGCCTTAAATCGCTCAAACTTCCTTATACCCAAGTCACTGACCTTTCACCGTTAGCTGATCTCACGCAACTTGAAGAATTGAAAATTGATGGTTCAAATTTCACGGATCTCACGCCCTTGTCCAAGCTTATCAATTTGCGAAAGTTATCGCTTGACACAAAATCAAAAGACCTTTCTCCATTATCTGCTCTCACGCAGCTTGAAGTATTGTACCTAGTTGGTTCGAACGTCACGGATCTCACACCCTTGGCCAAGCTCATCAATCTGCGAATATTACACCTCGAAGCTCCTAAGGCAAATGACCTTCCTCTGTTAGACAACCTTGTCAATCTTGATTTGTTCATTGCAGATGGTCCCAATTTTACAGACCTCACTCCCTTGGCCAAGCAAATCAATCTGCGAAAATTAGTGCTTGATACCTCGAAGGCAAAAGACCTTACTCCATTAGAAAACCTTGTGAACCTTGAAGATTTGCACCTTGTTGGTGCGAATGTCACAGATCTCACGCCCTTGGGCAAGCTCGTCAATCTGCAAGACTTATGGCTTAACACGCCTAAGGCAAAAGACCTTTCTCCGTTAGAAAACCTTGTGAACCTTGAAGAGTTGCACCTTGAGGGTCCGGATATCACAGATCTCACGCCCTTGGCGAAGCTGATTAATTTGCAAACATTACGTCTTAACACCCCTAAGGCAACTGAGCTTCCTCTGTTAGATAACCTTGTGAACCTTGAAGATTTGCACATGGTTGGTTCGAATGTCACGGATCTCACGCCCTTGGCCAAGCTCATCAATCTTCGAATCTTATGGCTTAACACCCCTAAGGCAAAAGACCTTTCTCCGTTAGAAAACCTTGCTAACCTTGAAGGATTGCAAATTGAAGCTCAAAATCTCACAGACCTGACTCCCCTGGCTAAGATAATCAATCTGCGAAACTTAACGCTTTGCAGCCTAAAGGCAAAAGACCTTTCTCCGATGTTTAAATTATCCAAACTTAAATCCTTATCTCTCCCAGGTATGCAAATTACAAAAGCAGAGATCAACAAGTTTAAAAACGCATTACCCAATTGCAATGTTATGGTACGTGCATCTGACTGATCGTCCTTGCCTCAATAAACATATTCAAAATGTCAAAGATCGAAACTCCATCCTACCGGAAAAATATCAAGTGAAGTGGCTACCCAAAATTCGGTTCAGCATGCGTACCCTATTTGTTTTAGTGACGCTACTTTGTGTTCTACTGGTGCCGCTAAGTGCGAAGCTTTATCAAGCCCGGCAGCAGAAGTTGGCGGTGGAGTGGGTTTTGGCGAATGGGGGCATTTTAACTTATGTCTACAAAAGTGATGAGTATGGAAATTACTCTAGAACAAAAGAACCAACTGATAAACAATGGCTAAGAAGCATTCTCGGTAATGATTTTTTTGATTCAATTGAATTCGTTAAGTTGAAAGGGACTGTTAAAGATGGTCTTTCTCCATTGGCTCATATAAAACAACTAAAGATTCTCTATCTAACTAATATTGAAGAAACAGACCTAAGCACATTGCCTCAACTTCAGGACGTGGAAACAATCCGCTTATCAGGCAAAGTGCATACTGATATTTCTCCTTTGATAAAACACCCAAAGTTGGCGGAACTTTATCTCGCAGAATCAACTTCGGTAACGGATATTTCACCCTTGTCTCAACTTTCATCTTTAAAACGGCTTCATTTGAATGAATCTCAAATACCTAGTGCTGTCTCTTTAACAAATCTTGAGAGCTTAGAATCGATATCAGTTAGCGTGAAGACACGGGAAAACCTTCTGAACATAAAAAAACTAACCTGCCCACTTAATTTGATAGTTTATGAAAAGTCCATAAATGACCTTACACCACTTGCAGAAGTTTCATCAATCATAACTCTTCAGATCAATTGGACTCATCTAGATGAATTGCCGTCTTTCGCACACATGAAGGATTTGTCTGATCTGAAAATTCTGTCGTCTCAAGAGATCACGAAAATTCCGCCACTTCCTAACACACCAAGCCTGAACGAATTTATCCTTACCTACTCGAAAGTTGAAGATCTTCAGCCTTTGATAAATCAGACGGAACTGAAATCTCTTTACCTAATTGAAAATCAAATTAGTGATCTATCAGTGTTGGCGAATTTTACTGAGCTTACCTATTTAGATTTAACAGAACCGAACGTCACAGATATTTCACCTTTAGCCAAGTTAGAGCAACTTGAAGAATTACGAATGATAGCTAGTAAAGTAACGGATTTAAAACCGTTATTGAACCTTAAGGGCATAAAGAAACTTGCCCTTACATCGTCCAAAGGAACTGATTTTTCTCCTTTATATCAGTTGTCCACTCTGAAACATTTATCTTTTTGTGACATGACTATTTCAAAAGAAGAGCTCAACAAACTTCAAATGGCATTACCCAATTGTAAAATTCTTGCATCAAATACTAACGGCTTTGAAAGAAGCTACCATTTCAGATTCTAAGGTTGCATTCCACCTAAAATACCACCTCAATAAACTGATTCAACCACCCTTAACAAACATCCCCCTGCTTCAAAACTCCATCAACATTTCGCCACATGGTCGCGTTCGGAGACTTATCTTGCAGTTCCGCCGGCAGGCGATGGGTGCGGACATCGTCGTAGCATTGGAGCATCGAGAAGCGGTGGAGTGATGCGGGGATTCCGACTGCGGTGTAGCCAGGGTGTCCGGTGGCTGGGAAAGGGCCGCCGTGGTTCATAGCGGGGCTGACGGCTACGCCAGTGGGCATCTTGTCATTCAGTAAACGACCCACTTTTTGACGTAGAGTGGGTGCCAGTGCATCGTAGGTCGCATCGTCGCTGCCTTGGGTGTCGGAATAAATACAGCCAGTTAGGTTGCCTTCAAGCGAATGAAGGATGGCCCAGGCCTGATGTTGATCATCGGCGATTACCAACAGCGAGCTATTGCCAAACGCTTCAGTTTGAAACACTTCCGCATCGGTCAGGTAATGGGTGCCTGAAACTTTGAGCAGTGTGTTGCCGTGACTGTAGCCTGTGCCATCTCCGGGGCTGCCGCCTGTCAGTTGTTTGGCACCGGCATCGATTAAGGTTAGGATGCTGGTGGCCAGTCCTTTTTCAGTCGTTCTAGAAAGCAGAGTCCCTACCGGGGCTTCTTTGAATTTTGTTGTAAGCGAATTGACAAATCCCTCGGTTGACTCATCGTTGATCAAGATGACCATGCCGGGGTTGGTGCAAAACTGCCCTGTGCCCATCAGGCAACTGCCCGAGAAATCGGCTGCAATTTCTTCGCCACGTTCTTTGAGTGCGCCGGGTAGAATCACCACAGGATTCACGCTCGAAAGTTCCAAGTAAATCGGTTTGCCAACTTTGTCGGCCGCTTCTTTAAGAACCAATCCAGCGTTACGACTGCCTGTGTATCCTGTGGCACCAGTGCGAGGATCAGAAACCAAACGAGCTCCATCGGAGTGATTGGTGCGATAGATCAACTGCACAGTAGCGGCAGGCAGACCTGTTTCGTTGACCGCTTGTTGTGCCAATTTGGCGAACTCGCGCGTGGTGCCTGGGTGCGAACTATTGGCCTTGGCGATCACCGGATTTCCGGCGGCGATGGCAGCGGCAAAGTCTCCGCCAGAAGCACTGCCGAAGGCGAACGGAAAGTTGTTCGGCCCAAACACACAAACCGGGCCAATGGCTGAGAAGTAAGATCGAATGCCGGTTGCGGTATCAATCACGATCGATTTCCAAGAGCCATCTTCTGCCGCATCGGCCGCTTGACGCAATTGGCCGGTGGTGCGCGGAAGCTCTCCATCAAGCAAGCGTGGCGAAAGAGGCAATGCGGTCTCGGCATGCGCCAGTTCACAGAGGGCCTGTTTGTTTTCTTCAATCAGATCCGCATACCGCCGCAGGAACTCGGCGATCTTTGAGCTGGGCAGTTTTTGTAATGCCTCGAATGCAGAACTTGCGGCATCTAACGCGGCATCACAGTCATTCCAACTGCTAAACGGAAACTGATCAGGCAACGCCTCTTTGGTGGCCGGGTTATCTGCGTGAAACGAACCGGCTGATTCAGCGTCTTGCCACTGACCATTGATGAGCACTTGTTGCATGGGATTAGCATCTTCTATGAAAAGGTGTTGTACGAACTGTCGGAATAGCCATTAATTCAAGTGGCATTTAGAAGGCGTTGTGGCTGCCACTTGATATTAACTTGTTATACACAATGTACTTAATGACGTTTCAATTTAAAATAGTACCCAGGCAAAACTATGCCCGGTTCTGACCTATTTTATTGCCTTTAATCCGTGAAATAGTCTTGCAGGATAGATGGTCTATAAAAAATCGTGATCCAATTCGATGAAATTGATCACCCAACACTCTTCGCGGCTTCGCGTGAGGCATCTTTTTTGTACTTCAAAAGCCTTGTAGGGTGGCTGCCTTTTTAGGCCAGCCGCCTGTTTATCGATTCTATTTCTTTATCGAGAGATAATCTAAAACCAGGCATCAAACAATTCGTTGGAAATTAATGAACCAGGTTTTTGGGAATGAAAGCAAGATGATTTCCCAGTGACAACTTTTTCACAAAACAACGTCCACAAACAGGCGGCTGGCCAAAAATGCGGCCACCCTACGAGCCTAGATGAGCGAGGATGGAGTACGAAGGCGGTAGTGTAATGAACTACAGACGAATGGAGCAAGATTCCTGTTACCGGAAATATGCCGCATTAACCCGCTTTGCGATCGGTGTTGTCTTCCACAGTCTCTTCTTCCGCATGGACGCGAAGTTTGACCGGTTTTTCGATAGTAGCGGCACGCCCTTTTTGTCGGGCTTGTACAAATCCTCGTTCGCTTTGAGAGAGAAAATCGTGGAAGTGTGCGGCAGGCCCATCGGGGAACTCGGTTCTTGCCTTGGCGACGGCTTCGCCACCTGGGAGATCAGAGCGAAACAACAAACGATAGGCATCTTTTAATTTGCGAATTTGATGTCGATCAAACCCGTTGCGACGCAATCCAATCAGATTCAAGCCAACAACCAACGAAGTGCGACCATCGACGGTTACATAAGGGGCCACGTCTTGAACGATACGAGCAAGCCCACCGACCATGGCAAAGCGGCCAACGCGACAAAATTGATGCACGACCACTGCACCGGAGATATACGCACGATCTTCTACCAAGACATGTCCACCAATCAAAACATTGTTGGTGATAATGGTATTGTTGCCGATCACCGAGTCGTGACCGATATGCGATTGCACCATCAGCATATTGTCATTGCCGATGATTGTTTTGTGACCCTTTTCGAGGGCATGATGTACGGTGACATATTCTCGGAATTGATTTCCCGACCCAATTTCTAGCAGGCCTTGTTCAGCCGGGGCATTCAGATGCTGGGGCTCTCCGCCTAATACGGCGTGGTCAAACACATGATTGTCTTCACCCAGCGACGTGCCTGATTTGATACAGACATGCGATTCCAACCGGGTACGGTCTCCGATATGTGTATTGGCTTCAATGACACAGAAAGGACCAATTTGAACATCAGCGCCGATTACTGCGCCGGAGTCTATGACGGCGGTTGGATGAATGTCTACCACAGCAAATCCTTTTGCTGACAGGAGTTAGGGGACAGCTCTGGTAACTTTACAATGCTTGAGACGACCATCCTTGGAAGAACTCAGCAGGCCAGAGTTTGTCGATTAATGGCTAATCATTATTATCGGAAGAATCGGGAGGGAAATCCATCGATTCAGCCTGTACGCCATAATCTGCCACGTTTTAACATGCTTCGCCCAGCTAGCAGAAGCCCAATCTTCAAAAAAGTTGTCTATCGTAGTTGTTAAGAAGCTGCGATTCCAACCAGCATTAAGCAGCCAAACAATAATAGTGGCAGTCCGTTCAGAATGATTCCTATGATCCCATACATTTTTTGTTCGGTTGCTATCACAGTACCAATAATGCCCAGGATTAAACCAATGATGCTGAGAAAAGATGCACCACAAAATCCAAGTCCAACAGTTATCGCTTCTGCCTCAGAGAGATCTCCTTCCCCACCATTTGGAGCGACAATTATGAGTGTATAAACAAAAAACCCACCCATGATTAATAGTGATAGCACGCCAATTGCTAGCGAAACTTTCGCTAGGTTGCTTCCAGCCGAGCTACCGGAAGAACTCGATCTTCTACGTGTGGAACTAGCACTAGGCGAAGCGTAAGGCGAATCGGCGGAATAGGGAGACGGCGACGTGTAAGGTGAGTCAGGAGTGCTAGTAGAGCTGCTGGTAGTCGAGGCAAAGGGCGATTGATCGTCTGCCGCTGACTCGGTGTGAAAAAGCGTTCTCAGTTCATGCACTTCGCCCGCTTGCAGCCAATCGGCCATTCCATCAGTCCAGACATACGTCGACTCTGTCACAGGTTGTTGTTTGAGCTGATCGAGCTTGTAAGGGCCTTTGTTTTCTCCTCCAATTCGAATATAGAAGCGGCTCATGGCAATTTTCTTGGTTCTAAATAAGAAAAATAAATGGGAATTAAGATGAGATAATTGAACTTTAGCCTGTAATCGACTGCATCGCAACTGCTTTTAGCCTAATCAATTTAGTTGAAACATGTAGAGTGCAGCCTGTAAATTCTTGGGCAATTCTCTATAATTCAACAAGAATACGATTCAAATACCCTCTCCCCCATGCTGTCTTAACCCCCAAATAGATCAATGTCGGAAATTACCCAAATCTACAACGAAGCAGATAAACTCAAAGATGCCGGTCAATTAGATGAAGCGGTTGCCAAATTCAAAGAAGCACTCGCAATCGATGAGAACAATGTTTTGACCCACCTAGCCTTGTCGGTCTGCTACGGAAAGTTAGCCCAGCATGCCCTTTCCGTGGAACATGCCGAAAAAGCGTGTGAACTTGAACCGACCGATCCGTTCAACTTCACCGCACTCAGCGTCACCTATCAACGAGCTTTTGAAGGCACACGCGACGAGATCTACATCCAAAAAGCGGAAGAAGCAAAATACCGCGGCGAAGTGGCCCGAGGCGGAGCTCAATAGAGCATCGCCCAGTTGCCAGGAAAGAATGACCTACTCGGTTTCTTTCTTGGCAATAATTTGATCGAGTTCGTCTAAGTGCAAACGCACGCTAAGAATGTACGGCTTTTCGCCCAGGTCCCAGTGTCCGTAAGTGGTGGTTACAAACGTGCCATCAGGCAACACTTCGACACCAGGGTACGCGCAGTCCCAGCCATTTGTGTTGTCTTTCAAGCGAATGTGATATTGGCCTTCGTCGCCTGATACCAAATCTTCATAGGTTCCAACCCAGGCCACCCAATCGCCTTCGGTGGGGGCTTTGAAGCCGCTCGGTGAGCGACTGCGAAACGAAATCAACAGACGTCCATCTGGTGCGTATTTGCCGGTGTGCCGATCTCCGTTCAACGATCCAGGCAAGTCACGCGGCTCGGTCCAGGTCTTGCCTTCATCGTTCGAGAAAATAATCTGAGAGTTATGTCGGCGACTGTTTTCACGTAACAACACGGCCAACTGTTTTCCATCCGGCGAACGAATAATGCCCGGCTCGCAAATATGGTAGTCACTCGATTTATGAACGGCAGTCGGGTCGTTCCACGTGAGCCCACCATCGGTTGACAAGGTTTGGTACAACGTAAATGCACGAGGGCTTTCTTGTTTCGAGTCCTTGCGAAAGAAACGCCCATCGTCGTGGAACATGGCGATGTAGTGACCGGGGCCTGTGTGTAAATCGGTAACACAGCCCATGGTAACAATGCCGCCCCAATTGCCAACAGGTTTTAACTCACTCCAAGTCTGCCCATCATCTTCGGTCACAGACATGCGAGTGGGATAGAGACCTGAGAACATGATAATCCGCTTCTTACCTTGTGCGTCAATCACTCGATGCAAAGTGGGCACTTCTCGGGAAGTGAGCCAACTTGCAGGCGTCGGCAGTCGCTTGCTCCAAGTCCGGCCAGCATCGTTGCTTCGCTTGTAGACAATTCCCCCTTTGCCATGTCCTTTGGGATAAACACACAACATGGTTTTATTGTCTTCAAGCAACACTGTGGTTGGATGACCCAAGTATTGCCCCTGCTCTCGATCAATAATTACCTGGCGATCTAATTGATCACTCAAATCAATATAAGGAATAGTGAACTTGGGAGATCGAGCGGTATCTTCCGCAGTGCAAACTGAACTATTCACCCAACAGGAAACAACAACGAAGCAAATACCAAGCAGACGATTCTTAACGAACATAAGGCGATTCCGTGATTATGAGGATCAAGGCGGGAAGGATCTTGGATTGAGCTTGGGGAAGATTAAAATCGAAATACCCAAGAGCGTTATTTTATGTTATAACATGCTGGTCTAGTGTGTCAAATATTTTCGCAATAAATCTAGACTCTCGTATTAAGGATGCCTGACGTTGTTGAAAGAAAATCAAGCCGAAAAATCGTATCGAGCCATTCACGACATGCTGGCCCGTGGCGAACTGGAACCAGGCGAACGCTTAGTGAACCGCACCCTGGCCGAGAGAATTGGGGTCAGCGTCATTCCGGTGCGCGAAGCCCTGCATCGTTTGGCGACCGAAGGTTTGATCGAACACACCCCAGGTGCCGGAGCAACTGTCCGCGAACCGAACCGGCAAGATCTGGAAGAACTGTACATACTGCGTGATGCCAATGAAAGTTGCGCCGCCGGCGAAGCGGCCAAGTACATCACCGATATTCAACTGGAAGAACTCGAAGCCATTTTACAGCACATGATTAAGTTGGCCGATCAAGTCGAAGCAACCGCCAAGCAGAAGGCCACCAAAAGCATCTTCGACAGTTGGCTTGATGACGAATCACAATACCACGAAATCATCGTCGAAGCCTCACGCAATCGGCTACTAGCAAAAGTGATTCGAGAATACCGGGCCATCGATCGAATCTTCGAAGCCCAACGCATGAGCCCCGATATCCTCACAATAGAAGTCGCCCGCCGGACCTGCACCGACCGCCAACAATTCCTCCAAGCACTCGGCAACCGCGATAGCGAATTGGCCCGGAAGCTAATGAGCGAACAAATCCAAAAAGGCCGCAAAACGGTTCTTGGTTTTTTTAGTAAACGGCGGAGAGAAGGGTAGAGCTAGACTCGATCTTCTAGTCAACTATTCATCTAGCATCAGGTTCACTTCTTTACTCCAAGCCTCTAGCGTAATAGCTTCGGGTTGAGAACTACGTCCGACTAACATTCGTTCGGCTTCGGAGAGTGGTGTTCCATCGGCAACCGCTTTCTTGATCATCTCTTTGGAATAGGGCTCTGATTTGAGTCGAAGATTGGGTGCCCCGCGTTTTGTGGCATCTCCCATTGATTGTGTTTGCTGATAGATGTCTGCCAAAATTGTATCCAGGCTCTCAGGCGTTTCTGGAACATCAAGCGTGACGACATCTTTTTGATTCAGTAACCACTGCGGTTCACCAGCTTTCTTACGGGCTTCTGCCCATTTGCCGCGGGTGTGGATCGAAAATCCAACGGGTAGCTTACCAGGTTCTTTTTCCCAAGCTTTGGTTTTGCGAAGAAGTATCCATTGATAGTCGATTCCATCACGCTGCCAATAAGCAAGTGTCAAAGGTCGCATTCCATTAATCCAGCTATGGTCTTCTGCTCGTCGACCGTTGCTCATCCAGGTGAATGATCCGTAGACCTGATGTCCTAAGTGATTTGAATCAATTTTTCCAAAGCGATTAATTACCTCTTGCGATGCCCGACTGGTCGAAAGAACAAACACCGAGTCCTCATCAACTCGACGTACTTCGTGAATACCGAGAATAATGCCAAGTCGTTCGGCAGTTACGTCAGCGTCTTTTAGATCAAATGCACTGAGTGGCGCGGTTCGATCAATGAGACGTGCATCCGTGGGGAAGTTGGCCGTCAGTCGATCCGCAGGGATGGGCACGTTGTAACGCATGTCGACGCGTTCGTCGAGCTTCCAGGTATTCTCGACGTTGACCTGCTCATCAAACCGGATTAATCGATTTTGCTCATCGAGCCAAAAAATATAGCGTATCTTGGGTGATAGGCTTTCTAAACTAGCAACTAAGGCACGGCATTTGATGTCGTCAATCTTAAGGTCTAGAGTTGGATCTCTTTTCGCTTTGAATCGATCAAGGGCTTCAAGTGGTCTTAGGAATTCTTCGATCCCACCAACTGGATCGCGGCTGGGGCCTTTGATCACGGTGTTGGTGTCTGATCGATAATGCCACTCAAATTGACCATCATCTAGACGCACTTCTTGTCGCCCATTCCAGTGTTCGACTTCTCGCACACCTTTCTTGCTGTCATACCAGACTTCTGCAGCATTGTTTTGAACTTCATTATCGTCATACATCGAAGCCGTGGCATGCACCGTTTGTGCTTTACGTACTGCTGCTATAGCTTGAGCATAAAGTGATTGTTGATTCCCCAGTGATGCAACAAGGGCAAATCCTGCCACTAAAACTGCAACACATAAACTCAAGGCAACCGCTAATCGAATCGACGAACTTGGTAGCCAGCGACTTCTTAGACTCACCGGCACAGGTGTCTCGCTGAGTTCTTGCCATTGCGCTCGCATGCCTTGGCGAAGCCGTTCTTGCACTTCATCGCTAGGGCTATTCTCTCTCAAAGCAATCATACCATCGTCAACCAAAGTAGTAGGTCGGTTATTGGAAGAATCGTTCATCAGTGACTCCTTTGAGAGAAAGGTTGTAAATCGGCAAGACGTTCTTGTAACTTTTCGCGTCCACGCTTTACATGGACACGAGCGGTGGCTTCGCTGCAGCCCATTGCTTCCGAGATTTCAGCGTAAGGCATTTCTTCAACTAGACGTAGAAGTATTGCCTGGGCCTGTTTAGGGCTCAGTAAAGAAATTTCTTCCAGAAGCCTCCGCTTTAACTCTTCAGCTTGAGCTTTTGAATCAGCAGAAGTATGGTCAGCAACGAGCCATTCCGGGAGAGTCTTTGTACGTTGCACTTTACGCTTGCGAAGTTGGTCGTATGCCGCATTGAGTACAATCCTCAGCATCCATGCCGTTGAATTCGCGTGTGTCTCAAGGGTCTGGCGATTCTTCCAGATGCGAGTCAATGCGTCTTGAATTGCATCGTTCACGTCGGCTTCGTTACTGAGTACTCGCCACGCCGCAGCGATCAGCTTCGCCTCGTTCGGTTCGATATAGCGTTGATAGGTGGCATCGTCAGGCATACAGTTCCTCCTCAGGGCTTATACTGTTATAGACGCGGAGGGGCTGCAATACGTTTACAAGAGAATTCTTGAATCTAGAATTACTTTCCTTTTTTCTTCGCCAGCTTCACAATGGCATCAAATTCTGCCTTGCGGACTGGTTGCACTGAGAGCCGCGAGCCTTTGCGTAGTAGCTCGATATTGTCGCAAGCTTTTAGGCTGGCCACATCTTCGCGGGTCAGCGATTCTTCAAAGATGTCTTGCAGTTGAATATCGACCATAAACCACCGCGGATTATCGGGCGAGCTTTTGGCGTCGTAATGTTTGTCGTTCTTGTCCCACGAGGTGAAGTCAGGGTAGCTCTCTTTAACAATCACCGCGGTGCCTGCCACGCAAGGTGGTTTGGCGTTGGAATGATAGAACAACACCTCGTCACCAATTTTCATATCGTCTCGCATAAAATTACGCGCCTGATAGTTGCGCACGCCATCCCAATGGGTCGTCTGTGTGGTTTCATTCGCCAAATCATGAATCGAATAACAACTCGGCTCTGTCTTCATCAACCAGAATTGTTTGGTGCGTTTGCCTGTGGATGGTTTAGCGGTGGTTTTCTTTTTGGCCATGATGCGTGAGGGTTCGTTTGTTTTAAGGGGTGGTGGTTGTTACTAGAGTTCTGCAATTCAAGTCATTGGTGTATTTGCCCAGATTTTCACTAGACAATATACTATCTGTTTGACTTCGAGAATCACCTGTCATCTGTTTTATATAAAGTGAATGATTAGAAGAGTTTAGAGCGACTGCAAGCGGAACTCAATCCTTATGGTGCATCAATTCTGTTACAAAAATGAGCAGTGCTGATAAACGATTGAGTTTTCGTTCGGTTTTTGTGTTTACTTCTAGTATTCAGGTGTCAATTGCAGTCATTCTTAATAATTCTAGTATTTTTGAGATTTCCCACATTTTCTGTGGTCAACCCAATTCTAAATGGGTAGGATAGTGAGAAGTGTGACTCTGGGCAGAGTCGCACGGTTCTTCGCAGGGGGGGACTTCGGTTAAGTTTATTTCTTAATATCACCTTGAGATTACTTTCATTGCAACCGAGTTTATCATGAAAAATCAATCACAAATCCAACGCACTCTCTTAATTACAACTTGCATCGTGTTCGCTGGCTGTCTGACCGCTACTGCGGGTACAATTCCTCCACCGAATCCAAATATTGAATACCTCACCATTATTCATGATGCAGTGACTGGAGACGATGCAAATATACGAGATCCTACCGATGATGATACCAAGGATAACGGTGGAAGGTTTGAGGTTGGTAACATGGTCTATTGGGATGTTGATAAGTTTCAGCCTGGAGGTGGAACGCAACGCGCTGATGATTATGGCAATGAGACTTATGAACGTCCGACGGATTCGGACTACTACATACATAATGATTCAGGAGACAATCAACGATTTGCTGCGGAGACCAATTTCTACGAAAATCTAGATATCGTTACTGCTGGTGTAGCTATCGACGATATTTATCTTTATGTTCAGATCAATCTATTCGGTGAGTACACTGAGAATAATTCTGGAGAACGACAACGTGAAGGTTTGGCATATAATTATGGTTTTCGAATTGGGGTTGGAGAAATAGGGGAAGACCCAGATACGTACCCCAATGGAGGTCACTTGATTCGAGCTGTGGGGCCTGCAAATAAAGACTCTAATCCCAGTTCATGGGCATTGAACGCCAGTACGGACATTTACCTAGATGCCGATGCTGCCGATGCAGCAAACTCTGGTATTACTAAAACTGAGCAGTCTGATCCAGGGGAAAAAGCGGGAAATGGTTATGATTTAGAAATAGCAGCTGATGGAGTTGGAAAAAAAAATGATAAAGGTCCCTTCAAGGTGGACGGCGACGAGGTTCTATATACACGTTTAGTTGAGGATACAACGCCAGAAAATCATTATATAGATAATAATATCATTGTAGATAATTCAATAATTGAATTTGCAGTGAACTATAGCATGCTTGGGTATACGAGAGCAGAGTTGGAAAGCGAAAGACTCTTTCTTCTATTTGAAGCACATCAAACCCAGTCAGTGGGCAATTACTTTTGGAATGATCAATCAACCGAAAAAGAAGCAGGAACTCCAAACTATGATTTAGCAATTGATGACGCTTATGGCTTCGATAGTGGTGGTCTTGAAAGCATCTATGAACTTGACACCTTAAGATTTGGTGGATTTAAAAGTGACGTTGTACCTGAGCCAGCATCAATTGCTGTATGGAGTTTGTTGAGCATTTTGGGATTGGGTTATTCAAAACGTCGAAAGAAAGCGATGGCGAACTAAGTTGACTGATTATCGAGCCTGCTTGACCTCAACCTAGTCCTGCCACACTTCTGCCTAACATTCAAACTGAATGATCCGATTCCCGGCAAAGAACCCAGCATGGGCAATTGCTTTTTGGGCAGCGATGTTTGTTGCTTCGGTAGAGCAAATCGGCTTCAGCCCTTGGGCTTCGGTTTGTGTGGCCAGTTGTTTTAGAATTTGCGTGGCGAGTCCTTGGCCACGTTCTGGCTCAGCAACGATTACACCCAAGTCGGCATAACTAGTTTGGTATTGGTCGTAGCCGCGGATCTCGCCGGTGGCGATCAACTGGCCTGCTCGCCAAAGTCCCAATAATTCTTGACGGGCAATCAAGTTTCCGTAATAGCTAGCCAGCCAAGACTCCGGGGCACCAATCGCGGTGTGGGCAAATTGAATGGCTTCGCTTAGTTGCTCGGAAGTGATGGGCGTGAGTGGTAATGTTTCTTCCGATGACTGACGGTTAGAGTTTTCCGAAAGATTGTCTCGCTGATACATCAAAGCGTTCACTTTGAATGTTGGGAAGTGATCGAGACAAAGCGACAAAAACTGAGGCTCGGCCGTACTGACAAAGGCCCCGCTGATTTTTCCCATTGCCGAATGCTGTTGCCGCAACATCGCTTCAAACAACGCAGCCGATTGGTGCTGGTGAATCGGCGATAAATAGAACTGCAATAAATGGCCTTGTTCGTCAACGCAGCAATAGCCGACTAGTTGCTCGTTTACATAGAATCCAAAATGCGCGGCCAGCGGAACGAACCCACAGAGCCACATGCCATCCAGCGGAGCCGTGGCCTGATCAATATACTGCTGCTTCAGCGTACCTAACACATCAAGCGATTCGAGTTTTGCGATGTCGATTGTCATTGGGTTAGTTACCTTCAGGTGGACTGCAAAGCTCTTTGGCTGCTTGCATCAGCAAGGGCTTCATTGAGATGAGTGGATAGTTTTCGTAAATAGACAGGTAATGCAAAGCAACCCCGTCTAACATCGCTAAAAACAGGCGGGCTTTGTTTTTGGCACCAGACGCATTGGCTTGCTTGAACCAGCCGGTCAACATCTTCAATAAGGACTTGGCCCTTTGTTGTTGTGGTTGACTGACAACTTTTTTCAACTCCGGCATCAGCATTAACGTCAGCTGCAATTTCAGAAATGTCTTTTCCGTTTTTAAAAAATGAAAATAGTGATCAATAAACTGAGAAAGAGAATCTTCCACCGATTCGCCAGGGTCTAATGTCTGAGCGACTGACTCCATGCGTGTGGTGGTCTCTTCAATGAGCCCTGCTAGTAATTCTTCTTTGCTATTGAAGTAGTTGTAAACCAGTCCCTTAGAGACGCCCGCTTCTGCCGTGATTTGTTCTACAGTCGTGGCAAAGTAGCCTTGCGATTCAAACAACTTCATCGCCGCATTAAAAAGTTTTTGCTTTCCCTTTTGTGGTCTCATGCTTGTTTTCTCAATATCGGGTTTCTTGCTCTTGTCCTTTAACTGACTGTGTGGTCAGTTAAAGAATAGTGAATTGTGTGTCGGATGTCAATTGATGATCAACTAGATTCACATACCAATTGCTACCCCCACCCACAAATCCCATTTATACTCAACTACAATAAATACCTATTCAATCCCCTTTTTTAAAAGCTTTCGTGTACAGCGAGCTTTGGTTTTAGTAATCGATGATTGATGGTGCGGGGCATTTTTGGGGCTGTAGGGGAATATGTGGTTCGCGACGCTGGCTTTGAATCATTGGGCTACGCAGTCGAAATTGGTTGAGCGATGTGTTATGACTAAGTTATCTACCAAAAGCAGCTTGCGTTCACGTCGAGAAATTGTCTGTTTTTGGAACTACTGAAACAGCCCAATCAGTCGAAGTGGTTGCACGCCGCCAAGACTGCTGCGTCTACTTCAATGCCGACGCCTGGACTTCTGTAACCCCCTTTCCTTGGAGATAGAAAAATGACCCTATTAAATCGAGTACGTCGCGGACTTGGCGTTCGTGCCACTGCCGAAGGCAATCGTATTTGGCCGGTTAGTTTGCTACTGGTTGCATTGCCGCTGGCCTTGGTGATGATTTCCACCGGCTATGTTCCCTGGAACAATGGCCAAGCGGTCGCCGATGAAGAACGCGAACGTGAAGGCGACAGAGACCGCCCACGTGCTGAACGAGAACGCGAAGGAGACCGTGATCGACCCGATGCCCGTCGCGAAGGTGATCGTGACAGACCCGATGCTCGCCGCGAAGGTGATCGAGATCGTCCGCGACCCGATGGCCCACCACGCGAAAGCGACCGATTTCGTCCACCGCCACGCGATGGCGACCGACCATCACGGCCAGAGATGCCTTCGGAAGAAGCGTTGAAAAACATGAGCCCTACTGAACGTCAGATGTTCAAAGCCATCATTGTGTTACGCCATGAAATGGACTTAATGCGTCGCCAAATGAACGAAATGCGGCATCACATGGAACGCATGCGACAAGGGCCACCGCCACGCCGCGAAGATGGTCGACCAGGCTTTGATGGACGGCCGCCAAGAGATGGAGATCGTTTGCCGCGCGAACCAGATGGTCCACAGCGTGAGAGCGACCGTCCACGTTTCGATGGACCTCCGCCTCGTGGAGGAGACCGCCCTGGTCCACCGCGAGAACGTGATGGAGATCGACCACGCCCAGAAGCCAAGCGTGATGGAGAACGCAAACAAGAAGGCGAAAAACGGGATGAGCCAAAACGCCCTAGTCTTGATGTTGATAACTAAGCGTAAAGCGATTGATAAAACACCCAACCATCTCAGTTGATGGTGTACTACACACCGGCGGGCCTTGGCCTGCCGGTGCTGTTTCTTGCCGTGCATTTTCTCAATGCAGACTCATCCCCACGTAAACAGTGGTTTAGTTGTACAGGTTGTTTGGATCGATCTATCTCTAGAGCATGGTTCGCTCGGTTCATAGCTCACCTTTGTGAAATTGGCAAATACAGCTAAGCCGTAACCGTTAGGCTGACGATGCCTATTAGTATCTGGCAATGGATGTCGGAAAGAGTCAATCGGTGCGACTTGTATTGTTGGCCCATCAGTAAAATCACGGACGAGACTTCCCATTTCCTGCGTACAAAATGTGTGGATCGTCCCCCTGCTATGGCTCAACCCAACCCCAGCTACTTAAAAATTCACCGTGAAGAACAACTCCAAGCAGAGCAACCTGTGGCGGAGTCGTTCCCCGGTTTTGCTGCAATGCAGTCTGCTATTGAGCAACTGACAGGTTGGCAAGTCGCTTACCAGCCTGTAACGCAAGCAGAACCGCTTGCTTCTTCAGATGGTTGGAATGTGCTCGACATTCATAATGCCGTGACAGGCCGATTGCTAATCAAACAGCAAAAGCCCATGTCGGCAGACAGCGAAGCTTTGGCTCGTCAATTTGCAGAAGGCATGGCCGCCACCATGACCGAGATGCAACGCTTGCGTACCTGTTTGTGGAAAAAAGAAGCCGAACTGGCAACCAATATCCCGTTCATCGTCCGGGACGAGGAAGCGCATATTGCCGAACGTCTGGAAGCGGTGTTGAGTTCTAGCTTGGAGGCCGTCGGCGGACATTCGGCCGCTTTGTATCTGCTAGATGATTCGACTTCGTTTTTGAATTTACGCTCGGCCTGTAATCTTCCGCCCGAACGATTTTTAGAACCACCCCGCAACTTAGATAGTTCTCTTGCCGATTTAGAAGCACTCGCCGGACACGCCGTAGTACTAGAAGACACAAGCTTGCTGCCGCATTGGCGATGCCCTGAGTCGTATCCTTCAGCGGTCTGTATTCCGGTTTCCACTTCGACCATGCCACTGGGCACCATGTGGGTCTTCTCCGATCATCGACGCGATTTTGATGAACGAGAAACCAACTTGCTCGAAGTCATCGCTGGTCGCATAGCGGCAGAACTTGAACGCGAGATTTTACTTCAGTCAGAAACCGAATCACGACAACTACAACAACAGTTAGATATTGTTGCTACCCGGCAAAGCCACCAACTTCCGAATATCAAACCGCTGGTTGATGGCTGGGACTTGGCTGCCTGGACTTCACAAGCCGAATCTGCCGGTGGCGATTTCCACGATTGGTCGATCCTCGAAGGGGGCCTGTTATCGGTCACCGTAGGCGATGCCGAAGGCCGACAACTTGATGCGGCCATGACAGCGACTTCCATCGCTAGTGCGGTGAAATCACACTCACGCTACGCACACGATGCCGAACAATTGATTCACAGGGCCAACCACACCCTATGGACCACATCGGCCGGAGATCGATTTGCTTCGCTGGCTTATGCGGTGATCGACCCGAGTATTGGTTCACTCGATGCGGCCCATGTCGGCAATATGCTAGGGCTACTCGTCAAACGAAACGGCGACTCCCAGCTTTGGGGCAAGACCGAGCTTTTAGGCACTTCGCCCGAGATCGATGCAGATCTAGCCAACCGAGTTATGGCCCCGAGCGACACCCTGGTATTACTCTCCTCTGGCGTCAAAAAAAGCTTATTAAAGGGAGCCGGATCAACGGCCATCGAGCAGTTGAGTGAAATCGTGCGAGAGCATCGAGAGCTTCCTTCCGAGAAAATAATTGCCGCAATCCGCGAACATATCGAAAAAGCAGGCTGTCCTGTAGCCAGAGATCAGACCGTTTTAGTCGTTCGTAGAAGACCCAACTAAAAAAACGCCCGTTTTGACATCCCCTTGACGTCATCCCTCGTTTTTTTAGACTAAGTAGTTGCCAGGCCATTGGTTACAAACACCGGCGGCCAACAAGTAAGGGCTTGTGGCGAAATTGGTAGACGCGCTAGGTTGAGGGCCTAGTGTCCGTTATAGGACGTGCTGGTTCGAATCCAGTCAAGCCCACTAAAAAACGCCTATAAACATTGACTTTAAAGGACTTATGGTTATATTGCCATAAGTCCTTTTTTGTTGGGTACCCACCCAACTGCGACCAAAACGCGACCAGTATTTGGTTTGTGTGGCATTTGGACTGGGAGAGTTCTGATGGCAGGTCTTGAGAAGCGAAACGGTCGATATAACATCATTATCCGGTTTGGAGGTATGCGATTTGTTCGCTCTCTGGGAACGACCGTTAAGAAGGAAGCCGAGGAACTCAAGGAGCGAGTGGAACGCAGAGTTCGCCTGGTGAAGACGGGTGATATCGAACTGCCAGTTGAAGCTGATGTGGCCACCTTTCTGCTCTCCGATGGAAAATTGACCAGTAAGCCTGTCGCCTCATCCACACTCTTGCTTTCGCAACTCTTTGATGACTTCTTTACCAACTTGCCCGAAGGCAACCTGGAAGAGACTACGCTCTATGGCATGCAACTCCATCGCCGTCATCTAGAACGTGTCATCGGGTTCAAGTTTCCAGTACAACAATTGACCACAGCTGATTTGCAAACTTATGTCACTAAGCGATCTAAAGAAAAAGGCATCCGAGATCGAACGGTAGGAGCCAATACGATCAGCAAAGAATTAGTGACATTCCGCACTGTCTGGGGATGGGCAACAGACCATGACAAAGTGCAAGGAGCATTTCCGAAAAAAGGTGTCCGGCTTCCTAAAAGCAGAGAAGTGTTACCGTTTCAAACATGGGAAGAGATCGAACGACAAGTTCAAAATGGCATTAGTGGTGAAGAACAGGCCAACCTATGGAATTGCCTCTACCTTAGCATGCCACAGATAGAAGAGTTTCTGGCCGATGCTAAACAGACTGCCGCTTTTCCATTTATTCACCCGATGGTCTGCTTTGCTGCCTATACAGGTGCTCGGCGATCCGAGATCATGCGGTCTCATATTGGCGATATTGATTTCGAGAGTAAAAACATCACGATTCGAGAAAAGAAACGAATTCGCGGAAAACTGTCAACTCGCAGAGTCCCGCTATCCGCCCCATTGGCCCGCGTCCTCAGACAATGGTTTAAAATTCATCCCGGTGGTCCACACACATTCTGCCAATCGATGAAGATTGAAAGGCCTAAGACGAAACGGACAGAACCAACTCCCATCACACGTGATGAAGCAGCTCACCACTTTAAAAAAACGATGTCGAATAGTAAGTGGGAGGTCATTCGTGGCTGGCACTGTCTGCGACATAGTTTTATTTCTAATTGTGCTTGTAAGGGAATTGATCAAAGAATGATTGATGAGTGGGTAGGACATACGACCGAATCGATGCGAAGAAGGTATCGCCACCTTTTTCCATCCAGCCAACAAGAGGCTATGGAGCTGCTCTTCCAATAAGTGGCAGCAATCCCTCGCTTTTGATACGCTCTAGTTCCTCGTGCGAGATCATCCATTCCTTCGCACCGCCTCGACCACAACGTCGTTTTTCGGCATGCACTCTCCCTAGACGACACCATTCTCGCACACTGTAAGCCGAACGCTCAAGAATCCTGGCGACTGTTTTGGTGTCATACCATTCTTGAATACTGCGCTGCTGCACGAGCAAATCTAAACTTGCTTCGATTCGTGCCAGTCGTTCAATTAGTTCAGTGTCCATGATTTTATTCCGCAGAGTGTAGTATTGAAAAGTGAAGTTTTTCCTAGTCTTCGAGAAGCTTATGCAATCTTCTCTTATTTCGATATCTTGCGTTTATCTCGCTTCTTTAATTTCTTGTGAGTTTCGATTTCCTTTGGGGATTTACGAATCTCTCGATTATCTAAATACATGCTGACCCACGGAATTCGTGAGAGCAGCCAGAGCAGTGCCAAGAAGATAAGTGAGTAGGCTAAGGCCGCGTAAGGTAATAGGATTGTTTCCACCAGGGGGCTACTTCCAGAAGATTCGCTACCAAACCCAAGACTAAACACACACAGAGCAGCCACCGTTGGTGCGAGTACCATCCTCACATCAGAAAAGAACTCGACATCTTTAAAGGCAGCTAGAGTACAAACTAATACCAGGACAAAAACAGCAGTCAGTATGATAGGGGTAATCATGGTTCTAAACCTTCCGGGGAATTAAGGATTTTTGTACCGCCTATTTTTGTTCTCTTAAAAGGTGCGGAACAAAAAAGAATTTAATCAATAAAACACGTATTTAAACGCTCCAAAGCCTCAAAATACGTCAACACAAACACCTGTTCAGGAATACAACTCAGACTTCTTTTAATACGATTCTGAATCAACTTTGAGATATGGACTGTGGGGGTTACGATCCATAGCAAGACAGATCGGCTGGGGTACTGTTGTCCAATATCTCTCCACTTCTTAATGTCGTTAATTGATCGATTGTTTGATCCCATCTCCACTTCGATCAGCAGTAGAAATCTGGGATTATTTTTTGATACTAATAAATCAATGTAGCGAATGTTTTTTCCTTTTCGTAAGGAAGCTGATTTGTAAGTCTCAAATCGATTGGCCTGGCATTTTCGTTCAAGTTGCCTAATGTAGTGTTCGTGAACTAAACTCCCTTTCATCTCATTGCTCCGCTGGGGAAAGCTTGTTGACGATTACTTGCCCAGACTCAGTTAGGACTAGCAGTCGAGAAGGACGACCGCGACCCAATGTTTGCATTTCCTGTTGGATGATCAATTGTTTGTTTAGCAAAGATTTCCTGAGTTTGATCAATCTACTCTTACTCATGCAAAGTTCACTAGGAAAGAACGAGACTGGCTTGAACGGATTTTCGGCGACAGCAGACAGTAATCGAAATTCGTCAGGTTCTAGCCCACAGTCAAAAACATCCAGTGGTCTCGAATCAACAATTTCTTCAGGTATACCTTGAATTGGGTCTTGTTCGTTGGATGGATATTTCTTGACTTCTTCCAAGAGCAGTAAAGAACTCTCTTGTTCCGAAATGACCTGTTTTGCCCATTCGGGCTGAAATGATTGATCCTTTTCAGAGACTATCACCGGCAAATCAGCCAATTGATCACTTATCTGAAAACGTGGTTGATTGCTTGAATTACCAGAGTCCATTAATGTCGTGGTAAACAAGAAAGGCTTTCGCCACTTGCCTCGCCCCAATCGTCCTAAAAAACAACCAGGCTGAAGGTGATTGGCCAGGTATCTTTTTTGCTGAGCATCCAATCCAACCGCTGAGCCCATCACATTCAAATCTGCGAAAGACGAACATTGGCCGATAAACAGGTTCGGGATGTTACTAAGGATTTTTTGAGAAATCGAAACAGCGCTCTGATTGCTGAGAATCAGGGCAATCCCAACACCTCGAATTAAACCAATCCAGTTGGAAATGGCCGAATCGTCTGATTCCAGTAAGCTTGAGCTTTCGTCCAGGTATACCAAGATATTAGGATCAACATTGGAAACCTGTTGGGCGATGCGAGAAGAAAACAGGGAAAACAAAAATGTCTCGATAATCAGATTTTTGTCTGCTTGGGAGCAGGAATTGAGTCCTAAGATGATTTTCTGTTTTGCCAGAGACTGGATATTCCATCCTTGTTGGTAACTTAACACACCTCGCAGACTTATGAGAATCGGGTCGAGTGCAGTTAAAAGTGCATCGCGTGACTGAGAGTTGAATTGTTTTGCGTTTTGAATAAAATGTCTCAAATCAAACAACGTCGGATAGTTGCTGATTTTTCCTGAAAATAGATTATGACGATCAAACAGCCCGTGAATCGATTGACGTATTACCTTGCGAGCGACTGGGGGAGCTTCTAGGACTCTAACTAACGAATCGGCCACATTGCCCGCGTAGGCATGGGGTGATACATGGTCAGGAATCATCAACGGATTGAGTTTGAGTTGCTGCGTGTCGAGAACCGATACTTGGCTCTCTTTTCCATTTTCAAATGAGGGAGCAAGGCTGCCCATTTCACTTTTGACACAATCGATGAGTAAAGTGCCCTCGCATATTTTTCCGAGCTGTTCACTCCAATACTTGGCTGTATTGGTTTTGCCACTTCCGGTCGAGCCGACGATTAGACTCGGCGATCCCATCCACTGGTGAGGAATACGAATTTCTTCTTTTGTGTCGAGAGTATACCCCAGAGTAAAATCACCCTGATTGAGTCCTTTGGGATTTGCGAACGGACAGCGGGCCATCGAGATCGCATGACTACTGGTGATTTTATCGAGATACTCATTCTCAAACGCACCCGCGCAACCATAGCGAAAGCACGTTTCAACTGCTCTGCCTACTTCATCATTGAGTAGACCGTTTTCTTGAGCGACTAGTAATTTTTGGTTCTGCTGGGAAATCTCACTCATTACGCACCTTCTTCATACCGGATAAACACGGATGACAAGAATCGAAAGAGGGACCAGCGTTTTTGAGCAGACCGGCAATGCGTACAAAACCATTGGTTCTCAAATTGAACGGCATGACAACTCTTACCAATCGGTTTGCCACAGGTCGCACAAACCGTGGAACAATCTTGACATAACACTATTTCACAAAGTCCACAGAGAGAATACGCTTCGGAAAAATGACTGCAATCGAGCGGAATGAGATGATTGGTCTCATGTTCTTGAATCCCACCTTCATCATCTAGATCGATGTCAATTTCCGTGGCACTCACTTCTTTTTGTGTATTACTCCATGTGTTGTGGAGGATCGACTGTTTATAGGTTGAACGGATGCGTTTCATCTTTTTGGACTTTATTAGTGAATCTTGAATATGAGAGTTTTCGTAAGTAATTCACGCTCTACTACACACCCCATTCATCGGAAAACCAAGCGAGTCGCATCCAATGGCAAGAGAATGTTACAATGTTGTACGTGAACCAAACTAAGCCGAAAGACACGATAAACGTGTTAATGATCAACGTGAGCCAAAGAGAAGTTCGGATGATATTTCGGAACAACTCAAAGATATTTAAGCGAAACGGATTCATGATTATTTATTCCTATTTTTGTCTCTCAGAAATAATGAGTCGGATCGAACTAACGATTCCTAAAATGATCAAGCCAATCGCAATACAGCCGATCAACTTGTCTTCCAGTGAATGACTGGGTCCAGTTCGGGCAATGCAACTGATCGCTTCAATCACTTGAGGACGAAATTTGATAAGTACATAAAACGAACCGATGAATGAAAAAGCGGCCATCACATTTCCGATCTTGATTTGCATGATAAATATGATTTCCTCACGACACCTTTGTCATGGTTTGCATGATCGATAGGAGGATAAATCTCCCGATACCCAAGGCCAGTGAAATCCAGAAGAAGCATTCGTGATAGGAAACATTCCATATTCTCTGTGTTACCTCAAACAAAGGAGTAATCAGCGGAGTACCCACCTCATCAAACCGATTAAAAAATGGACGCGGCCACCTAGTCGCTAAGAACCGGGCGATTAAGAAGAATAGCGTGATATCGAGAGCCAGGATTCCCAGATATATCACCATGAGTAGGGCATAACTGAGTAGCGTAGTTAAAATATCCATTTTGAATTTCTCATTCTGAAAAGTTACCGAGTCAGGCCGGTTGCCAATTGCTGAAAATGTTTATTCAAGGTCTGCTTATCTTTGATAAATCGATAACGGGGTTCCCCGGTTGTGGGGTCTATCGAAGCGATTTTCTTTAATAAATCTTCATCGACAGCCGACTTACAACCTCCGATTCCAATACAATCGATCTGTACACCCGCGTTTTTTAATTTCAAGGCGACCGGCAAGGGCTCTCTGCCATGACAGTGCAGACCATCCGTGAGTAAAATGACTCGCTTCAAAAACTGCTCCTGGGGTGGAGTTGGAGTCGCGTTAAACCAATTGAGAATTGAAGAGACGGAACTTTGTGATGGAGCTGAAGCGAGTGCTCTTTCGGCTGCTTTTAACCCTTCACCCATGGCAGTCGCTCCACCAATCATGATTCCATATATGGACGAGCGGATAGTCTGGAAATTTCTGATCGATTGTAACTTGCACACGATCCTGGCACATGTTTCATACGAAACCACGGCAATTTGATCACGTGAACTCTGTTTTAATCGTTCAATCAGAAACTCTAACGAACATTCTTTTTCAGCACCAAGACGATCTGGAAGAATATCCATATTCGCTGCGGAAGCTGAGCAATCTAACAAGAACACCGTCTGTTGAGCAATTTCCAAAAGATGATCAATTAAAAGCTTTTTTTGAGGTTGCGGAAGAGTACGTTTTCTACCCGCAGATTTTTGTTTTTTCATAATAGTTTTATTCACAGGCATTGTAGTTTTTCCTTTATGATGCTGACGCACGATTTACGCGTTTTGAATAGTCAAACTGAATGTCGGCCTTTTTGTCAGAGATTTTATCTTCCGCATACGCGGTACACATACCGTTTTTATCAATTTCATAGCGAACTAGAATTCGCTCTGACAAAGTTTCATCAAGCGGTAAATCAGTTAGAGTGATTTCACCAATTTCTTCGCATTCTGATCTTAGATCGCCTTCCTCACCCTGAAGAATGACAATCGAGGCTGCCGTTTGATCAGGATATTTAAAACGGAAACATTCTTCCTTCTGACTAGGAATAGGACTATGCTTAGGAAGAATCACAGCACAAATGTCATCACGATTGGGATCATCCACCACACACCCAATTCCATAAGAAGTGACATCACGAATCTCTACATTAGGTGCTGGAATAGCTCGCCCTTGATGAACCACATTCCCATCTTTATCTGCCGCTAGAACAGCGGCATTAATTGCTGCACCAAAGGCTATCGCCTTCATGCCATCAATATCTTGAGAAACGGGGCGACCATAAACCAACTCGAGTTCTTCTTTAATTTTAGGAACCTTACTGCCTCCGCCAACAAGCAATACTTTGTCAATTGAGTCCCAATCGAGGTTGCATTCTTGCAGTAATGACTCGCATTTGGCGAGCATCTTTTCAATAAAAGGACAAATCATCTCATTGAAATCATCACGAGTCAGTTCGACAGTATGATATTTTCCATTTGCACAAATGGTAATTTTTGTACTCTCTTTAACTCCTAGTGAAAACTTGGCCTGTTCGGCACGATCATTTAAATCTTGAAAGAACGCATGGTCTGTTTCAGGGTTGGGAACGAACCCAATCTCATCTTTTAAAACGGTGAGCACGCGGTCACTGATCTCCTTGGTAAATAAGCGACCGCCTAGATCGGCAATGCCATCGGTTCCTAGAACTTTGACTGATTGGTCTTCACATTGAGCGATACTAACATCAAAAGTTCCTCCCCCGAAGTCAACAACCATCAATTTAAGATCATTCCTCTTTTCGACTGAGTAGGCAATTGCTGCTGCGGTTGGCTCATTCACCAACTGCAAAACTTTAAACCCTGCTATTTTTGCGGCATCCAATAGGTCTTGTTTTTGAGCGTCAGTAAAGTTTGCAGGAACTGAGATGACGACACCGTCAATGCCTTCTCCCAAAAACAACTCGCAATCTTTTCTGACCTTCTTCAAGGCAACTGCTGCTAAGTCCGATGCCGTGTATGCCTTTCCAGACTTCGTTATATGCAAGACTTTGTTTGAACCCAGATTCAGTTTAGATTCTGAAATAATGGAATCGGGGTGTGCAAGTCTCAGGTTTTCAGCCTCTCGGCCTACAATCGGTTTTTCACCATCTTCAAAACAAAAAACTGATGGGATATAGTCTTCCCCTTCAGCGCTGGGTATTACCTTGACATTCCCAAATTGATTAATAATGGCAGCAACGATATTGGTTGTTCCATAATCTATCCCTAAAACACTCATATTCCTGTCTCCTTTATAGATGACGGGGCTTTAAAACGAAAAACAAAAACTTCTTCATGACGATGTATTTTTTCAGCGCTACGGAAACCGATACGCACTCGTTTGGCAATGGTATTCTCACGCTCTGGATCGAATGTTTCTTCGTGGCCAACACATTTTTGTACCGCTGGATCGAACTGCTCTCCACTTGCTTGGTAGGGAGTAATGTCACGGAAACTTAGTGAGTTCTCTACCGACTGCCGAAATGCCTGTACGAATGGGACGTCTTCAAGGCTGCCTGATTTCGGCAAAAGATCATAAAGCAAAATCCATTCGTTGATCATTGGATTCATGATCGTGGTTTTAATCGTCTCGTTTTCATAGAATTGAAGACGTTCAATTAAGGAGTCGATAGGTCGTGGATCGACAATTTTCTGCTCAAGGCTTTGAAGCGTCTTATACAACCCGTCCAGCTTCAGCTCTAGCGAAGTGATACATACATCTGAATTTGGATTGCTGTTATTCTCCTCAGAGTTACGTGAGATAGCGGCTGTCGTGAATTCCTCATGGAAAGAAAATCGAGGGAATCCAATGAGGAATTGTCCTTGTCCACTTTGCTGTATTGCTCTTTGTGTGGCAAACTCTTGTAGAAACTCCGCTGGAGAGAGTTCAGACAAAACCAAATTGACATCTTCATTAGTCTCTTCTGGTAGATTATTTGGTTCGTGGCTGGGGAGAACGGCCACAAGTGATTGGCTTTCACTTGCCTTGACGGCAAGGCCATAGAAATCAGAGGGCAGCCACTTATGTACCTTGATTGCGGTTGAATTATTTTGATTCCATAGGAAGGCATCAAAGGATGTGGTCGACCCCATCACGGCGAACGATTTATCCGAGAGGGCTACCGTAACCGGAAAAGTTTCGGAATTTATTTGAGCAGTGACTGCAATAATGCCTCTCTTGATAGCAGTTTTTAGAAGGTCGAGAGGATGTCCAAAGTGATTTTCATACAGGTAATTCTCAAGTACAGAAAAGGCTTTAATGAGAAGTGCTTCCGAGTGAGACAAAACCCTATCTGGGTCTTGAATTGTAATCAAGAGACGTAACACCTGGTTATATTTGTATACACAACCTCGTGCGATCCAGTGCTGCTGCTCATGCTTCACATCACAGCTATTTGGATTTGATTCATTCATTTAACTATCTTTGATTTAAGAGGATAATTTCGTTCTGAGAGCTCGTGGGTGATTTTTTCTTGGCGTTTAGCACTACTGTTAAGGATTTCTTTTCTCGGTGTTTACCGAAATTGTTTCTTCTGCCGTTTTTCGTTTCAAAGCGTCGAGCAACGCATCCCAGCAAAGGACGCCGGAAAACGAGCCATCCTTAAACTGAACGAGAAAGCAATCCTTCTTGGAGTTAGTCGAAAAACAGGGAATATCATTAACGGCCTTTTTAATTGTCAACATGACTTTCTCTTTTGAATAATGTGAGCTGCGAAATACTCGCTTTTGTGAATAGTAAGTCTCTCTACTTATTACCTGAACTGTTGCGTGCAACACTCTCTTTGAATTTGTTGCACTAGAGTGACACACGTGTTTTTAGAAACATTCAACTGCCGGAAGACTCAAGCGAGGAACTTCAATCGTGCGTTCATTTTCAAATTCATAAATTGTTTCATGCCCTTCCAGAATCGCTAATGCGTACGCATGCTTAAAATCAGAAACAATGTAAGTTTGTTGAAGTATCCAATGTGAATCACCGCATCTAGAACCACGGATAAACAAACGAGTTTTACTTTGCGATTGCACATCATCGTCTGCAAAGTTCAGGGCTTTTTTATGTTTCCAGAGATAGGCGTGGATTGTTCCGGCGGAAGGTAAATCTTTGAATTGTTGAGAATCTTCTCGCTTTAGAACCGAGTATCCGCGAAAATTAAGAAATTCCGATGTGATCGGATTCACGGTAATATTCTCATGTTTTAGAAATCGATGATGTACTCGGTTCGCAATGGTGTGAATCCTGTATTTAGCGAAAGCTTGATTATGAATTCGTGAAACGGTGGAGCGATTAACTTCAAAGTCTTCCGCTATTTCGGCGAAAGTCTCCCCATAATAAACAACTCGCATAACGACTTCGATTTCCTGTTTATTCAGACACTTTTTCAGGTCGTCTTCAATTTCAGAAAGTGATTTTCCTGGCATTTCAAACGAAGGCGAATCAAATTCGTCTAAATCATTGAGATAGTGTGACTTAATAGACAAGGTGTCCAGGAAATCTGGATCATGGTTTGATGTGGTAGCCATTTTTTTTCTTTCTAAGAGAATGGAGTTAATTCATTTCGATTAACTCCTGCATCCTTGTGATCACCCAACGAAAGATACAGGGCAGATAGATGTCATTTGGATGTCACCAGTTTTGAAGCCGAGAATGCCTGCTTCTTCCTCTCCACTTGGTTGCCATTTAAATGACATGTGGGGGCATCTAAGAGAAGAAACCGATTCAATTTTGAAGAGATCGAGATAGAATCAGCGGTTTGGTAACCAGATAGATGCCGACTAGGCGGCACATAGTGACGTATGTTGCCATTTGGTTAGAATGAAAAAAAAATTTGTAAATAAGCTGAGAACGCGCAAAATTTTCATGGGCACTTTAAAAATCGAGCAGGATAATTCCAGTTTTGCACCTTTCAGTTATCCGAGAATGCAAGGCTTCAAGAAGAGCCACTTTGCTAACTTTGAATCTCGAAAATATCTGCTATGATCGATTACATCAGTAGCAATTCATATTTTTTCTAAGCGAGGCATGTCACACTTATGACTTTACTTCTCGATCTACCATGGAACGAAATAGAGGAATGGCATGCAAAAATGTGCGACAACTGTAATGTAGCGATCACAGTTTGCTCAGATGTTCTAAAAAAACTGTTGAAAGATGATCAGACGATTGAACAACTTGAGCCTCTTGAGATATTAAGAGCATTATTAGAAAACAAAACCACATGTAATCTCTTCGGGACTCCTGAAGGAAATCCAGTAGTTCTTCCCAGAGGGTCAGATTTCTCTTCTGAGGCTGAAAGACAGCGATGGGGGCGTAGAGTTCATTTTCATTTACAAGCACTCTGCCATGGCATAAATAATTGGGAGAAGATCGGGCGTTCCGAAGAGAATTTAAGGCAGATAGAGATGATTCAAATTCTTGAGGACCGATTTGCCACAGTGTTTGATCAGTGCCTGCCATCGGTTGAAGAATTAAAGAGAGCAATGCGACCTCACGCTAATCATCGAATTTTCACACACTTTATTCGCTCTCAGATTGACCCAATTCTTTATTCTTCATTGTTCTATCTAAACCGAAAAGAACTTCGCATCTCAACAGATTTGTCGAATTATCTGGTTAATAATGTGAAGGAAACTCTGTTACAAGTCTTGCCTTACAAAGAGAGGAGAAAGATTTCACCACCAATCAACGATGATGCCAACCTGTGGTGGGGGCAATATGAGTTGATAAAACGTGAAGGAGAGAATTATCAAGTCGGTGAGTATACCGGCTACGCAGGGGCAGCAAAGGTCTGTTGGCAGTTGGTATATAAAAGTGACCGAATATGCAAGAGTCCATCTGAAGAACTTGCCATCCATGAAAATCCACCCGAGGTCTATGGACAAAAGAGAACCAAGTTATTGATGATAATCCATTGTATTAACCTATCCAAGCTGATGCCCTCAAAGGCTGATCCGAAGTTGTCTCAAAGGCTATCAGATTTTATATCGCGTATTATTAATGCTGAATTAGAGTATGCCTTTTATAGCATGCACTACTTGGGGCTTGGACTGCAAGTGTCGAGTGTGATGAAGCTATACCACCAGGAATTTATAGAAAACAGAGTGATTAAAACGACAGTAATGGTAGACAAAACGGAGGGCACCATTACTGGAGACAAGCAAACTGAACAGTATCATGTCGATGGACAAGAGGTAAATAGTAAACCTGAATCCAAGGCTTGGTCCCTGGGTAACGGAGTATTTGAAATTGTCTTCCCAGATAAAACAGTCGAGATGCTTAAAATTGATACGAAATTCTCAACTGTTATTGAAGAATTGATTGCCCTTGGCGGAGTCGCAACACAAAAGGATTTAGAGGAGAATGAGGATATCAGTAACCCCGGTAAGTGCCTGCAACGAGGACTCAACAATTCAGCTTATAAGGCACTTCATCCTCACATCACAATGGCGGGAAGTAAAAATGGTGGTGGCTACCGAACCACGATTCAGAGTCGCGTTGATAAGGAATAAGTGAATAATATCGACGACGAGCAGTCATCGTATGATCCTCCACCGCCTGATCATATGTTCTGCGGCTGCTATCTGCATTTTTTGTAGCGATAATCTAAAGTAAGTTTTTTCTATAAGTAAACATTTTAATCAATAAGCAAAATAATAGTTCAGAAAACACCCCTCAATTGATTCCACTCTTTGAAACGGGGATGTCTTTTTGGCTACAGCAAGGAGGATTGCCGATCTGGGCAATTACCGAACCCCTGTGGAATGCGATTCAAGAGAAGATCACTTCTCCTAGCATGCGAACTTTAGAAACGGGGAGTGGGCTCAGCACTTGTCTGTTTGCTGAAACTGGCTGTGAACTTACGGCATTGGAACATCATCTGTTTTGGGCCAGTCGGATTACAGAACTCCTTGGTGACTGAATCTTCTTATGTCGCTTGTTCACAAACTAGAATAGTGATTCTATTTCTGATTTCTGTTGCTATACTTGCGATCTCTTGAAGTAATTCTGTGGTTTCCTTGGTTGATTGGCCTTGATTCTCCATTTGAGTCATCATCGTTTTGCTAATTTAAAAAGCATCAACTGGTTTCAATGATGGGTGGCTGATTTCAAAGATTTGATTCTTCTTTCTTGGTCAAATCCATGATTTCTGAAAAGTTCAAGCTCTCTTTACGGCAAGATTTATAAACTCCTGGTGATCACTATCAATATGACTTTGGTTAGGATATTACACTCTACAAAAGTTGCGTTGGAAGCTGCCTCAATAGTATTGAGGCGGAAAAGAGTGCAACTTTTATATAGTGCTATAGGTGTGTGTTCTTTGTGAAATACAAAGAATATCCCAGGTTTGAAAAGGGTGAGGTCATCCAGCTATACCATGGTTTGCTCACCAGTGAAAAGAAGATTATCGACAACTTTGTTCGTTATGTATCGATTACATCAAAAAGCAAAACACGCCTAGAAAATAACCGGCGTAGCCTAACTCATTTTAGAATTATCACAGGGATACCTTTCGATGATGTTACGCTAGAAAACTTAAGGCACTACCTGGCATTGCTCAACTTTAGCTATATGACCAGTGCCAGCAGAAATGACCTAAAAGCAAGCATCAAACGATTCCTGAGGTGGAGGTACGACAATTGGAGTAGTCGGTTTGATGAACTACGCGATTTGCGGTTAGATACTCGGAGAAATGAAGGAAAGATCAACGCTTCTAGCATCATAAAAAAGAACGAAGTCGAAGTGATTGTCAGGGCTGAATCTCGTTTAAACTGGAAGACTTTTTTTCTTTGTTTATTTGAGACTGGTTTTCGCCCCAAGGAAGTTAGAACACTTAGATGGGGCGATATTTCGTTTAATGTTCGTGGTAATGTATCCAGAATCAGTATCGTTGCAACTAAAACATCGCGTGCTAGATCTGCATTTGTTCAAGGGGCTACTCAGTTCCTGGAGGAACACAGGAAAATGCAAAGATACAGCCCAAATGATCTCGTCTTTCCTGCCCTTCGTGATCCATCCAGTCCTGTCGGAAAAGATGTTGTCTCAAAGTGGTTGAAAGGTCTGACATTAAAAGCACTTGGCCGCTCGGTCACTCCCTACATCGTAAGGCATTCTAGGGCAACTGAACTATATCTTGACCCTAAAGTTCCTGATAAGATTGCACAAAAGATCTTAGGGCATTCATCTAGCATGAGTGATGTCTACACACATATGTCAGATGAGGACGTTCTTGACGTGTGTTGCGATACAATCTATCAGTTTGACAATCTCCCCGCAGAAAAAAAGAACGCTTATGAAGAAAGAATACGCAAACTAGAACAGGAAGCACAGGACACACATGAGGAGTTGGTGAATATCAAGGAAATGGTTACAAGGATTCAGCAATTGGCAAAGAAGGGGCTGCTGTATTCGTGAAGGTCAAGTTGGTCACTCTAAGAGTTCTTGAGCGAGAAGGCATGACTGTTCACTTCTACGGAATACGAGCCGGGAATCTATCAAGACTTCTTTGAGGAGCAGTATCAAAAAACTCACTCACGCAGACTTCGCAGCAAAAATGACTTTCTTCTTCCAGTGGGATCACACTACGAGGTCCAATCACTCCCCTTGCTACGCTGATGACATCTTTGCCATACTCGATTTTCTTACGACACTGATCGCACTTCACGGATTCTGGTGATATTTTTTCCATATTTAAGTAACCTCCTTTCACATTATCGATTAATAAACGATTAATAGCAGCGTTTGCAATTCCAGCATCCTTCCATTTCTTTTCTGTCGACCGGGCAGTCGGTCTCATGCCTTGGAGTCTTGTTCGTGTAGTTAGTGACACTTCCATGCACTGGAAACGTCACGGCCACTTCAAGTGGAGATGGTGGATCATCTGGACGTCTTAAATAAGATCGACGGTTCACAGGTACTTCCTCACGCACATATTTCATGGTTTCAGAAGGGCTGGTGGCATCCGTTGAGAACATCAGAGATGGCAGTGCTCGATGCGTGTCGATTCGTCGTGTGAAACCCCACCAGCTCCCTCCAAATTGATTTAGGTAGGAGAGTAATGGTGCATGTTTGGGAGTGATTTCACCGCTACCTGCGATTCTGATATTCCGGCCTGCCGCTTCATCGATCATCTTTCGAGCAACATGCTCTGCATCTTGCTCAATGAGTCGGTCAATCGCAAGAGACTTCACAACCGAGTTCCGATAAAACTGCTGGCCTTGCGAGGCGTAGCAAACTTGGGCACAGGCTGCCGTAGGAATGCAATGCGTCATTGGCAGATCAAGAGACACCGAACACTTAGCGTTGGTGGAAAGAATTGGCATGTCCCACCGCATACGAGCCTCTATGTCGGACTCTGAAATTCGGTTCTCTTTCTCCAATCTTCGCTGGTATAGATTCGTGTTGCGATAGGGTTCGTTTGTCATCACTGGCAAGAGAAAACAGGGTATATAAAGAACGAACTGCTTTGCTCCCTGGACCAACGTGTGTATCTTCATGGGATTGGCATTTCGTGCATTTTTCCTATG
>NVWB01000027.1 GCA_002733575.1 Blastopirellula sp.
CGTTTTTTATTTGCCCTGTCTCAAAGCTTATTCATCGCTCTGTACTGCATTCAAAATAGCCACAGCGACACCTGCTTTGACAACACCCGGCACAATCACTGAGGCAAAGCACCCGGCCGCGTTTGCCTTATTGGCAACTACTTTGTTGGTCGATTCTGATCTGGTGTAACAGGGAACCCAAATTCGTTCGATTTTTAATTGAACCTCTCCCACTTGAATCGTAGTTCCCACAGCGTACTTGTAGAGCAACACGCCACGCAAAGCGATATTTTCTCCGGCACTGCCTGGCTCACAACTTTCAGATTCTCCACTGGCGGTAGAGTACAGCTCCATATCAAACAGGCTCACGGCTCGCTTGGCGGTGGAATGTTCTTCAAATCGATGGCCATCTTCGATAATTCCGCCGGCTTCAATTTGGATTTGGTCGACCATTCTCCGAGGAATCCCCCCCTCTGAGATGCAGACGCCTGCGACAGTTCCTTCGATTTTACTCATATCTGGGCTATTGGGTGTTTGTAGGTGCAGTGGTTAGAGATTTCTGAAAGATTGTACTTCCTTTGATAATTGAGTGCGATACGCAACTATTTCTAGCGAAAACCTTGTCAAGTCAGCCGATATCAACTAACCTGCCCTGTTGACGAAGACCGGCACCACAAAGTCTAATTCTGGCTTATCGAGCCATTATGTTCATGTCATTACGCTAACTCTACCATCTGCCAGCATTCAGGAAGAACCATGTTGATAGTCTCCGATCCACCAGAACAAGATATCCAACCAGAATTTGAGACGGAAGCATTTCCACTGATCACAGCAGAACTGTCTGATCTAGGCGATGATTTGGAAGAAGAATACGAAGATTTTGACGAAGATGACTTCGACGACGACTTCGACGAAGATTTCGAGGAATTTGAAGAAGAAGGCGACGATTCTGATGACGACGATTTCGATGAGAATTTCCTAGAAAACAGCGATGAGGAAGATTCGTTTGATGGAGATTTCTTTGATCCTGATGCAGCAGCAGAGCGGGAAGCAGACGAAGAGAAGAAAGAGGGCGAAGAAAGTGAAGAAGGGGAATCAAAGGATTCCAAAGATTCTAAGGATTCAAAGGGCTCCAAGGACAAATAATCCACTTCTACCCTGATCGCAACACAAATCATAAAATCCCGCTGACCTCAGGTGAGCGGGATTTGTCTGTTTAATACTTAGAGATATTGAGCTAAGTCTTTACTACAAGTGGAATTGAAATGATCTGCTTGGCATGGTCTACTGCGTAATTCGTATGGAATTGAGTTCTACTTCCTATTGGAAATGGAACCCAACAGGTTCGGTCGTGAACTTGACCCTCAGAGCGACTGTCATCACTGTAAGTTGTTTTGTTTCATACAGTTTCGCAATTAATCTTTAGAGCCTTAGCCGTTAATCTATGTTTCGCCAAACTCCTCAAAACGTCCAATTCTCTGAACAAGAGTCCAAAGTCCTCGATTTCTGGAACAAAAACCAGATCTACGAAAAATCGCTCCAATTGCGAAAAGGCTCGCCAAAATTCGTCTTTTTTGAAGGGCCACCAACCGCCAACGGCATGCCGCATCCAGGCCATTGCTTGACCCGAGCCATCAAAGATCTCTTTCCGCGATACAAGACCATGCGCGGATACTACTGCGAACGCAAAGCTGGCTGGGATACGCATGGGCTACCAGTAGAAGTCGAAGTCTGCAAAGAAATGGGCATCCACTCCAAAGAAGAGATCGAAGAATTCGGCATCGAACCGTTCATCCATAAATGCCAAGCCAGTGTTTGGCGGTATATGAAAGAATGGGAACGAATGACCCAGCGTCTTGGGTTCTGGATTCATCTAGAAGACGCCTATGTTACCTATCACCAAAGCTACATCGAAAGCGTCTGGTGGTCTCTCAAAAACCTGTTTGATCGAGACCTGTTATACCAAGGGCACAAAATCGTCTGGTGGTGGGCCCAAGGCGGAACCGCACTAAGTGCTGGTGAAGTTGGCGAAGGAAGACGAGAAGTTGCTGACCCTAGTGTGTTTGTGCGTTTTCCCATGCTTGATGATTCAGGCAATAAAACCGGTGTGTCCATGTTGGTTTGGACTACCACACCCTGGACATTGCCGAGTAATCAGTTTGCTGCCGTTCATTCCGATTTAGAATACTCAACGGTTCAAGACGAAGAGACCGGCGAGAAGCTAATTCTGGCGTCTGCCTTAGTTGAAGCAGTGGGGACCAAAGCAAAGAAAAAGTGGAGCGTTGTTGCCACTTGTCAAGGTTCCGAGCTTCTCGGTAAACGATATGTGCCGCCTTTTGATTACTACTATTCCAACTCGCAACAAGATGGGGCATGGAGAGTTGTTGAAGCAGATTTTGTCACTACATCCGCAGGGACTGGAATCGTTCACATCGCACCTGCTTTTGGCGAAGACGATTATAACATCCTCATTGAACAACGATCATTGCTCGCGGAAGGGAAAGAGTTAGCCCTGATCTGCGCGGTAGGCCCAGACGGCAAGTTCACTGCTGAAGTGCCCGAGTATCAAGGGCGTTGGGTGAAGGAAGCGGACAAAGATATCTGTCGTGAACTCAAAGAACGAGGAGTGCTATTATTATTAGATCAGTATCTGCATGACTATCCGTTCTGTTGGCGTGCTAAAGAAGATCCATTGATCCAGTACCCACGCGAAAGCTGGTTCATCCGCACCACCAAATTCAAAGACCAAATGGTGGCCAACAACCAGAAAATCAACTGGATGCCAGAGCATATCAAGGATGGACGTTTTGGTAACTTCCTGGAAGGTAATGTCGACTGGTCTCTGTCACGCGAACGATACTGGGGCACACCACTGCCAATCTGGGTCTGCGAAAAGACCGGCAAACAAGAGGCGGTTGGCGACTACGATGAATTGGAAGCAAAACCTGGTGCAACAGGCTTCGATGTATGGGAAAAAGCAAAAGCCAAGAACCCTGAATTGGCCGATGACCTGAAAATCCACAAGCCGTACATTGATGCGATCACTTATGATTCACCATTTGCCGAAGGTGCTCGGATGAACCGTGTGCCGGAAGTGATTGACTGTTGGTATGACTCTGGCGCCATGCCGTTCGCACAATGGGGTTATCCTAAGACGAATAAAGAACATTTTCAATCGCAGTTCCCTGCTGACTTTATCAGTGAAGCCATCGATCAAACACGCGGATGGTTCTATAGCCAGTTGGCAATCAGCACGATGCTATTCGGCAATGGAGAAGAAGGACAGGAGCAACAAGAATTCCCGCATCCATTCAAAAACTGCATCGTACTTGGCTTAATGCTAGGTGAAGATGGAAAGAAAATGTCAAAGAGCGAACGGAATTACCGTGATCCCGAAGAAATTTTTGACAAATATGGGGCCGATGCTCTGCGTTGGTATTTGTATTCCAACCAGCCGCCTTGGTCTCCAATTCAATACAAAGAAAAATCAATCAAAGATAGCATCCCAGAGTTCCTATTACGACTTTGGAACGTCTACAGCTTCTTTGTCATCTACGCCAACATCGATGAGTTTGAACCAGAAAAAGCGTTGGCTGGTGAAGCCGGTCAACTGAAGGAAGCCGATCTAGCGAGTGCCAAAGGCTTCAGACCAGTATCAGAGCGTAGCGAACTTGATCGCTGGGTATTGAGCGAATTAAACATGATGCTCGAAACCGTAGTCGAGAAGATGGACGCCTACGATAATTACAATGCCTGCAATGCGATCAACGCGTTTGTCGACGCATTGAGCAACTGGTATGTTCGCCGGAGTCGAGATCGATATTGGAGCAAAGACAAAGAGTCGCCAGATAAACTAGACGCCTATTGGACGCTCTACGAATGTCTGATCACAACCAGTAAAGTCATCGCTCCGTTTGTTCCGTTCATGGCAGAAAACCTGTGGAGCAAATTGGCCACCGGCATCTTTGAAGACCGAGCGGTCGAGAGTGTTCACCTGTGCGATTTCCCAGGGCCTGACCATAGTGTGATCGACCGTCAGCTTTCGCTGCGAATGGATCTGTTGCGAGAAATCGCTTCGCTAGGCCGTAACGCTCGGATGAACGAGAAGCTTAAAGTTCGTCAACCGCTGACACTCGTGGAAGTCATCCTTGCCGACACCGAACATCAAGAGTGGCTGCAACTGCATGCCGCTTTGATCTGCGAAGAACTGAACGTGAAAGAAGTGCAGTTCACGCAAGATGCCGATCAATACATCAACTACCAAGTGCAACCGAACTTCAAACGCTTAGGCCAACGCCTCGGGAAATTAATCCCCCAAGTTAAAAAAGCCTTAGGCGATGCCGATGGGGCAGCCTTGATGGGCGAACTGCAAGACAAGGGCAACATTACCCTTACTCTTGGAGACGAAGCCGTTGAATTAGATGCTGAAGACGTACAAGTTCGTCTACAAGCCAAACCCGGCTGGGCCGCAGCGCAAGGAGACTTGTGTGTGGTGGTGCTAAACACGGAACTCACAGATGAACTGATCCGCGAAGGTTATTCCCGCGACCTTGTCCGATTTGTTCAAGACCGCCGTAAAGAGCTAGACCTTGATTTTACGGATCGAATTGAAATCGGTGTCGTAACAGATTCAGCAGAAGTGAAGCAAGGCATCACTGAGAACCTGGAACACATCACCAGTGAAACGCTGGCAAATTCACTCAATTTCGAATTGGTGGATGGTGCTGAAGCAGCGGAACTCACCATGGGCCAGTTTGCGTTGACGCTCTCAGTCAAAAAAGCGAGTGAGGGTTAATTCAGATGCCAACTCACTCTGCTGAAAACCGGCTCAAGGTTGCCGTAATGATATCAGGTGGTGGAACGACCCTGAAGAACTTGCTGGCTGCGATTGCGCGAGATCAACTTTGGATTGAAGTGGTTGGGGTTGTTTCAAGCAGCGCCAAAGCGGGTGGAATTCGTTATGCCGAAGAAGCGGGTATCCCGTTTAGCATCATTCGCCCAATCGACTTTAATTCAACCGAAGCATTTAGTAGTGCCATTTTCTCTCAACTTCGAGAGACCCAGGCCGAATTAACCGTGATGGGTGGGTTTCTCAAGCATGTGTTAATTCCAGCCGACTTTGAAAACAAAGTGGTCAACATTCACCCTGCACTGATACCGGCTTTCTGCGGCAAAGGCTACTATGGTTCACGGGTGCATCAAGCGGCAATCGATTACGGCGTAAAAATCTCAGGCTGCACCATTCACTTTGTCGACGACGATTACGATCATGGACCCATCATTGATCAAGCGGTTGTGCCAGTCGAAGTGAACGACACGGCCTCAACTCTTGCGGCCAGGGTCTTTGAAGCCGAGTGCGACCTGTATCCAAAAACTCTGCAAGCATTTGCCGAAGGTCGCGTTGAAATCAACGGGCGAACGATTGCCATTCATCGAACTCCTAATTGATTTTCGGGATTCATTTCTTACGAGTCACTGGCTTGGTAAAGCCTTGCCGCAGATAAAAGGCCATCGCATCTTCCCAGCTTGAAAGCGTCTCGGCTTGCAGTTCTGTTGCACCATGATCAATTGCGTACTCTTCTAATTTTGCCAGAAGTGCCAAGGCAATTCCTTGCCTGCGAAAGTTCGGGGCAACCATTAGCCAGTGAACGATTCCAAGTTCTGGATTCTTGCTTGATAGCTCTAGCGTGATGCTGCCACTGATTTGATTCGTTGTCGCGTCAATCGAGAACCACATGGTCTCTGGGTTCCACCAGTCTTTCATTAGAAACTCTGAGTCAAAGCGTTTTCCTGTCCAGCCACTTTCAGACTGTGGAGAAAATACTTGATGATGAAGATCTCTCCAGTCCACAGGTTTTGGTTCCTGGTTGAGACTTTGAATGAGAATCGAATCGTCTGTTTTTGGAATATCTTGGTGGTTCAATTGTTTTATTAATTTGACTGGCAGCATGAAGGAATTCTTTCACAGGTCCATTTCAGTGTGTCATTTGAAGTAGCTTAGATGTTTAATTCATCAGTAATCCTCACCTATCTTACCTAATTATAAGATTGCAACCTATTGCAGATAAACGACTTAGCACATTTTGATTTGATTCACTCAAATAAATGATAGATTTCTTTCATTTATTATCACTATGTGATTGATTTTCATCACTTCGGACTGCATAATATAGAGCATATAGATTAACTGATCTGGTCCGCATATAACCAAAGGATGGCTAGCAGTGCAGGCAGAGCTCCGAAGAAATCGATTGTTGGAATTAGTGCGGTCACGCGGATTTGCGTCGCTGCCTGATCTTGCCGAACAACTCGAAGTATCGGAGTCAACTGTCAGGCGTGACCTAGACTATTTGGAGGAGACTGGCTCGGCCAAGCGAACGCATGGCGGAGTTTTTTATACCGGACCTGCCCCGAACTTACCCCATTTCGAGCAACGAAATGACTCAGACTGGGAAATTAAACGGCGAATCGCTTCAGTTGCTTCGCAGCTAATTGAAGATGGTGATACCGTTTTACTAGACGGGGGAAGCACAACTTACGAACTGGCACAGTTACTCGTTGGACGAACTTTGCAAGTGGTTACCAATTCACTTCCGGTGGCCAACTTGTTTATGTCGAGTCCAACCACGGAACTGATCCTGATCGGCGGTTATGTTCATAGCCGGACAGGCGTATCACTCGGTCCTTATGCGACCGAAATGATATCAAGATTAAATGCACGTCGCGCGGTATTAAGCGTGGCAGGCATTACCGAAAATGGTTATTACAACAGCAATTTGTTGCTGGTTGAGACAGAGAGAGCAATGATGGCCGCTGCGGGCGAAGTGATCATTGTGGCAGATAGCTCAAAGTTTGGTCGACAAAGTCTGGCCAACCTTTGTCCGCTAAATGCAATCGATAAAATGGTCGTCGATTCGGGGCTCGCACCTCATTGGCGTAAAACGGTAGAAGATTCAGGAGTTGAACTGAAAATTGCGGACCTCACGGTTTCAGGCGAACAGCCTGAGAGTGATTAGTCGCAACACACTAGTTGAACTTTCCATCATTGATAAACAGACAACAAGGTTAAAACGCATGAGCCAAGGGCTAACATTAGATCGAACCGCGATCGAAGAAATCGTGCGACAAATAGTTTCGAACTCAGGCAGTCAAGCGGCTGCCCCATCGAATAACAGCACTCCAACTGAAGATCCTAATTCTCGATTGGTTGTCAGTATTTCGGCACGTCACGTTCACCTAACCGATAAAGATGTAGAAACACTTTTCGGACCGGGGCACACACTGACGCCGATGAAAGACTTATACCAAGATGGGTTTTACGCCGCAGAAGAAACCGTAATGGTAGTCGGCCCTCGTCGACGCATGCTAGAAAAAGTTCGGATTCTGGGCCCGACACGAAGTTACAGCCAAGTGGAACTGGCGTTCACCGATGCGATCTCCCTCGGGATTGATGCTCCGGTACGTGCCAGTGGAAAAATTGCCGGAACGCCAGGATGCGTTTTAGTTGGCCCTAAAGGCGTCGTTGATTTAACCGAAGGCGTGATTCGCGCTGAACGTCACGTACACATGCGTTTTGAAGATGCCAAACTGTTTGGCGTCGAGGACGGAGATCGCATGAATTTGCGTATCACCTCGGCTGGCTGTTCAACGCAATTTGAAGATCTATTAGTTCGGGCCGATACGACCAGCAAACTGGAAGTGCATCTGGATACCGACGAAGGCAATGCCTGTAATTTAGATCTTGCTAACGAAATCGAATTATTGAAACAAGAACCGTGTGCCTGTAAAGCACTCTAAATACGAACCATTTGTTACAGAGCCCCCGATTTAACTTTCACTTGAAACGACATCCAAACTCTGTAATTCATTTTGTTTTGTAGAGCAAGAAACACTTGCACTACATTTTTTAAGTAACGTTACTGATTGTTTTCTCAAACCGGAGATGAAACCCATGGCTAAAGCGATGGAATCGTTGGGCATGATTGAAACTAAAGGTTTTGTAACCTTGGTTGAAGCAACCGATGCAATGTTGAAAGCTGCTAATGTCCAATTTTTAGGTTGGGACAAAGTCGGCAGTGGTCTAGTTTCGGCATTTGTTACTGGCGATGTTGCAGCCGTTAAAGCTGCTACCGATGCTGGTGCCTCGGCTGCCGGACGTCTTGGCGAAGTTGTTAGTGTTCAGGTCATTCCACGACCACACGAAGACCTCGGCATTGTACTGCCACCTAGTATTAAGACTTCGTCTAAATAATTGCATTCTTAACAACCACACACAAGGATATTAATTCAATGAATAGTGCAATCGGATTGATCGAAACCAATGGCCTAGTTGGCTTGGTTGAAGCGACCGACGCCATGGCCAAAGCGGCTAATGTCAAGATCGTAAAGCGTGTCAACATCGGCGGTGGCTTAGTGACCACAGTTGTAAGTGGCGATGTTGGTTCTGTTCGTGCGGCTGTTGAAGCCGGCGCACAAGCGGCCAGCCAAGTGGGCGACTTAAAAGGCAGCCACGTGATTCCACGACCTGCTGAAGGTCTGACAGAAGTTTATTTTAGCTAGGATATCGATTCGCAAATCGAAGCAGTATCAAGGAAGGAACCTACAGAATCATGAAAATTTTAGTAGCAAATCTTGGATCAACTAGCTTTAAGTACAGGCTGTTTGATATGGAGAGCGAAACTCAACTGGCCCGAGGCGGTATTGACCGAATCGGATCAGGCGAAAGCTCTTGCTCAGTCGAGATTGGTGATTTTCAAGAAGACTGTACGAAAGACATCCCCGATCATGCAGTGGCCGTACAGCAGTGCCTGGCACAGTTGACCGACCCTGATAACGGGTGTTTGAAGGATGCTGCGGAAGTTTCCGCGATTGGATTCAAGGCCGTCCATGGTGGCCGTGTTTCGGGAGTACAACGTGTGACTGCCGATGTGCTCGACGCCATGACAGAGATGAATGCTGTGGCTCCTGCTCACAATCCTCCGTACATCAGCGCCATGCGTTTGTTGTCAGAGAAATTGCCGGAGATTCCCTTGGTGGCATCTTTTGAAACAGGTTTTCATGCCACGATTCCAGATCGCAATCGATATTACGGAATTCCTAAAAAGTGGTCCGATGAATTTCAGATCAAAAAATGGGGATTTCACGGCGCCAGTCATCGCTACATCGGAGTGCGAACTGCCGAGCTATTAGGCAGAGACGACCTCAAAGTTATCTCTTGCCACTTAGGCGGCAGCAGCAGTTTATGTGCGATAAAGAATAAAGAAAGTGTTGCAGCCAGTATGGGGATGAGTCCTCAGACCGGTTTGCCCCACAACAACCGAGTTGGAGACTTCGACCCATTTGCTTTACCGCTGATGATCGAACGAACCGGCATGTCACTTGAGGAAGTGCTGGACCACATCGCCAATCATGGCGGTTTACTGGGGCTCAGTAACGGAATCAGCGGAGACATGCGAGACTTGGAAATTGCTGCGGCGGATGGAAACGCCGATGCACAGCTGGCACTCGATACGTTCATCGCAGAAACTCGCCGACACTTGGGTGGGCTGTTGGTTGAACTAGGTGGTGCTGATGTCATCGTTTTCACGGGCGGAATCGGTGAAAACGGAGATCAAGTTCGAGTCGACGTTTGCAGTGGACTTGAATCATTCGGGATTGAATTAGACGGTAGTAAGAACCAAACGGTCGACGGAGAAACAGCCATTCACGCTGATTCTAGCAAGACACAAATTTGGGTAATTCCTACCAACGAAGAAATCATTGTTGCCCGGCAGGCAAAACAACTGCTTAAAGGCTAATCACATGTTTATCGCCAAAGTAACCGGATCGGTCATCTCTACCCAAAAGGTAGAATCGATGGTCGGACAAAAACTCCTGATTGTCGAACCGTATCGTTTGGAATCGAAGAAACGCGAGTCCTTAGAGACCACGGGTCGTACATTCATTGCTGTCGATATGCTAGGAGCAGGTCCAGGAGATTATGTCTTGATCGTACAAGGATCAAGTGCGCGTATGACTCCTGAAACCAAACCTCTGCCGATTGACTGTGCCATCATCGGCATTGTTGATCAAGCACATGTGGCAGAAGCGTGTGTCTACTCGCGTGAAGACGAGATGGAAGAATCTTCACCTAAAAAAACACCACAGAAAAAAAGTAAATAACAAACGATGCAAATCGATTTGATAGAGAGATAAAAAGGTAGAACTATGCAATTTGACGAATCCGTGATTCGTAACGTGGTTGCTCAGGTATTGGCCGAAGTCGGTGGACCTCCTCCATCCTCTAGCGGCTTCACCGGCAGACGCGGTATCTTTGATTGTGCCGACGAAGCAGTCAGAGCGGCCCGCGAAGCGTTTGAAAAACTGTCGGAACGCACTATCGAAGATCGTAAACGAATCATCGAGCATATTCGCCGTATTTCCATTGATCAAAAAGTGGAACTCGGCACGATGGAAATGAACGAGACGAAAATTGGTCGTCTTCAACATAAAATCGAAAAGCTCGAAACTCTCGGAAGAATGACGCCTGGTGTGGAATTCCTACGCAGCGAAGTCTTCAGTGGAGACCATGGGCTGGCTGTTATCGAACACGCACCGTTTGGCGTAATCGGCTGTATCACTCCGGTCACTCACTCGTTGCCAACCATTACTGGTAACGCGATTAATATGATTGCTGGCGGAAACACACTGGTTGTGAACCCACATCCTGGCGGCAAGAAAGTTGCGGCTGAAGGTGTTCGTCGTTTCAACGAAGCGATCTACAACGACCTGGGTATCGACAATCTAATTTGCGTCGTGGCAGAGCCTACTTTGGAATCGGCCGACGTTATTTTTCATCACCGTGATGTGGCCATGATCTGTGTCACTGGTGGCCCGATGGTCGCACGTGCCGCATTGAATTCTGGCAAAAAAGCAGTCGTTGCTGGTCCAGGCAATCCGCCTGTGGTTGTCGACGAAACAGCCGATCTAGATAACGCTGCACGCTGTATCCTTCAAGGTGCGGCTTACGACAACAACCTACTTTGCATTTCTGAAAAAGAAGTGTTTGTTGTCAACTCCGTCTTCGATGACATGATGCAAGCGATGGAACGTGCTGGAGCCGTCCGATTAAATTCACAAGAAATTGATCGACTAACCAGTGTTGCCATCGTTGATTACGGTGAAGGTGAAAACACAAAGAAAGTCGCTGCCAAAGAGTTTATCGGCCAAGACGCATCAGTCTTAGCCAGAGCTGCTGGTAAAAACGTGGCAGCGGATACTGAATTGCTGTTCGGCGAAACCGACGAACACAATCCCTTTGTGCCTGTCGAACAAATGATGCCATTCGTGCCGTTTATTCGCTGTCAAAATGTGGATGAAGCAATCAACAAAGCGAAATTTTATGAACACGGTTTTCGTCACACGGCCATCATTCATTCGCACAACGTGAAGAACATGACTCGCATGGGTCGAATCATGGACACCACCCTGTTTGTGAAAAACGGACCCTGCATGGCCGCGTTAGGACTTGGCGGAGAAGGTTACATTTCCTTCTCAATTGCCACTCCAACAGGCGAAGGCGTAACAACTCCACTGACATTTACCCGCGAACGCCGTTGTTCGTTGATCGATGACCTTTGCATCTTGGGTCATCCTTCGAAAGGTTAAACGAATGCAACTGGCAAAAGTGGTCGGCACTGCGACCTCGACAGTCAAACATGCTTCGATGGAAGGATGGAAACTGTTGATCGTGCAGCCTCAACTGATCGATGGAGAGTCGCCCGATGGGCACCCATTGATTGCCGTTGATGCCACCGGAGCCGGTCCTGGTGAAACTGTAATGATTACCAGCGATGGGCGAGCCACACGCGAACTACTAAATTACCCAGCAACACCAGTTCGCTGGACTGTGATTGGAATCAAGGATTAATGTCGAAACTGTCTGAACTCAATTCATCGCAAATTGATGCAATCGTCCGTAAGGTCGTGCAACAATTACTTGCGATGACAGGTACTCAGGCAAAGTCGAAACTGCCGCGAGAAACTCAAAGCTCAAGCACAACAGTAAAACTGACAGAGCGTTTGATCACGATGGATACGATTTCCAAGATCGGTTCCGAGATCAAACAAATCAGTGTTTTACCGAGTGCCGTGATTACTCCAGCAGTCAAAGACGAATTACGAAACAAAAAAATTGGAATCGTGTTTGAAAAAGGAGCAGCAGAAGAGATTCTCTGTTCTAAACTTTCAATCATCTCAGTCGGAACTTTACAACCAGGTGTTCACTGGCAACAAGCAGGAAATGTTTCTGTGGTTGCCGATGAAACAGCGGCCGTGGCTTTGGTCTCGGATCAGATTGGTTCAGGCAAACAGACCGTAGTACTGAGTAACCAACCGTTTTTGATCGCATGTGAAGCAAACCGCAACACAAAAGTTCAAGCAGCCGTGGTTGATTCACTGGGACAATTACATGAGATCAAACAACAGATACCAGCCAATTTGTTCGCGATTAACCCTGACAAATTTAACACGATGGAAACCATTCGCTTAATTAAAATGATCAAGTGAACGGGATGAACAGACCAGCATGAGAATTGCAAAAATCATCGGCAAAGTGACGCTCAGTCGCAGTGTTCCTAGTTATCTAGGGGCTCAGCTAAAGATTGCTGTGCCGCTGATGCTGGATGATTTGGAAAACGAAACCAGTGATGATAACGATATTTTAGTGGTCTACGATCCGCATTCGTCTGGCACTGGCGAGTTCATTGCACTCAGCGAAGGAGGAGAGGCCGCTCAGCCGTTTCTTCCTGAGATGAAACCAGTGGACGCCTACAACGCGGCGATCCTTGATCAAATTGATCTGCGTGACAATTAACGAACTTACCAATACACACTGAATTAAACATACACAGTACTAAACCAAATAACTTTCCTCTAAATACAAAGAGAGCATGCGAACCATGACGAATGTTCACAAAATCAAACAAGACATGTGCGACATTGGACGTCGAATTTACGACAAAGGTTTCGTCGCTGCAAACGATGGAAACATCACGGTACGAATTAGCGAAAACGAAGTACTGTGTACGCCAACCATGCAGTCCAAAGGCTTTCTGAAACCGGATGACATCGCTACGATTGACTTTACTGGCAAGCAGATTGCTGGTCGTAAACCACGATCAAGCGAAGCCTTGCTGCATCTTGAAATTTACAAGGCACGTGAAGATATCAAGAGCATCGTTCACTGCCATCCTCCTCACGCAACTGCATTTGCAGTGGCCCGTGAGCCAATTCCTCAGTGTGTGTTGCCGGAAGTCGAAGTCTTCCTCGGTGATGTTCCGATCACCAAATATGAAACTCCTGGTGGTAAAGAGTTTGCCGAAACAATTTTACCGTTTGTCCAAAAGACCAATGTTATTATCTTAGCCAATCACGGTACCGTCAGTTATGGCGAAAATGTCGAACGTGCTTTCTGGTGGACAGAAATTTTAGAATCCTATTGCCGTATCTTGATGCTGGCTCGTCAATTGGGTCACGTTGAATACTTCACCGAAGGCAAAGAACGCGAACTGCTGGAACTGAAAGACAAATGGGGCTGGAGCGATCCTCGTAACACCGAAGATTACAAAGATTGCGACATTTGTGCCAACGATGTCTTCCGCGATAGCTGGGGCGAAGCACTCGTTCAACGTCGTGCGTTCCCTGAACCGCCAGCCATGGGCCCTAACGCAGGTTCCGCTGCACCAGCTGCCAGTGAGCAAGAAGCATTAATTCAAGCAATCACCACTCGTGTGGTGGCCGAATTAGCAAAGCATGCAAAATAGTTTGCTTGTTGTTGTCTGTCGTATTTTTGAATTGATTAAATCAAGTATTTTCGTAAAGAGTTGTAGTGATGAAAGTTAGCATTATCGGTGGCGGTGGATTGGTTGGCTCCTGTGCAGGTTTTGCCTTGCAATGTGGCGGAGTCGTTCGTGAAATCGCCTTATTGGACCTGAATCAAGAAGTGGCCGCAGGCCAAGCACTTGATCTACTGCATGGTGGTCCGAGTACTGCTGATCAAATTATTTCTTCAGGTAGTTACGAACATATTCCCGATAGCGATGTCATCTGCATCACTGCCGGATTGCGACGCAAGCCAGACGAAAGTCGCTTAGATTTGATCAACCGAAATGTTGAACTGTTTCTCGGCATCCTTGATCAAATCAAAGCCGTCGGTATGAAAAAAGATGCCATCTGCTTTGTGGTTTCTAACCCGGTTGATATTCTCACGTACCTGGCTGCAAAGAAATTAGAATTGCCTGCCAGCAAAGTCATCGGGCTAGGGACACAGCTAGATACCATTCGGTTCCGTAGTTTGATTGCACAAGAACTCAAGTTGCCGCCAACGCAAGTCAAAGGTATGATCCTGGGCGAGCATGGCGACAGCATGCTGCCTGTTTGGTCGGCCGCTTCGGTCAACGGATTGCCGCTTGATAAGTTCCCAGGCTGGACTCACAACATGGCCAACGAGTTATTCAAACGCACCAAAGGCTCAGGTGCCGAAGTCATCAAAGGCAAAGGCGGAGCCGGTTTTGCGGTCGGCATCGCCATTCGTGATGTGATTGAATCCATCGCTTTGAACAGCCAACAGGTACTGCCAGTTTCTAGCATTCAGAACGGTTGCTATGATATCCGTGACGTATCAATCAGCGTGCCCACAGTGATAGGCCGATGTGGCGTCATGGGTCAACTAGAAATTGATCTCTGGCCCAAAGAAGTACAACAACTTCGCCAAAGTGCGCAAGTTCTACGCGGTACTTTGAAGACGGTTTTAGATCGCGTTGGTTAATCGTACTTAGAAACAGTTTATGAAAGCTGGGTGGCCGCGATGTCGCTTTTGGAAAACGCTTGCCACTTCAATCCCGCTCTTTCAAAACGACGTCGGGGTCGACGTTAGTCGATTAGAGGATAGAGAGTTTTCCATTTCCTCCGATTATTCCAGGCTTAATCTAACTCAAGACATCTATTTGAATTCGATGAATTCTTGTCCGCTTTAACCTCTGATTGCCTTCGGCAACACCGACGACGTTCCGAACACGTTTGATCCCGAAGCCAAGCCAACTCCGGAATCGTCATCGCTGCCACCCAAATGTAAAAGTGGTACACGCAACTTGCTTAATACATCTTGATTTCAGAATGTCGCAAGTTCAAATCTATAACGAGGTAGTTCCTCTGGCTGAGCGTTTTGCAGCATCTGCTGCCGCAGAACGATTGCCTGCTTTGCTTGGTTGTGAGTCACCTTGATCGACGCGGATTGTACGATCCGTAGGAATCTCTTCCATGGGCTGTTGATCTTCGGCAACGGCTTCAACAACGGCCTGCTCTGTTGACTCTGGCGGATTCATCATCTGCTGCAACTGGTGAGGTTCCTGGCAATGAGGATCAATGCTTTTCCATTCATTTAGGATCTCGGTGGCTTGATCTTGGTGCCCTAATGCCATTAATGTCAGGCTATACCAACGCATGCATAAGGGCTCTCGGCAATCACGCCGATAAGAGGCTTCCAGGTAAGGTCGTGCTGCAATCCAGTTTTTCTGAGAAGCGACAACAGCTCCTCGAACGGCGCTGCGGAACGATTCGACGTTTGGATAGGCTTTAGGCAAGAGTTTCACTTCTGCTAGAGCTTCTTCTCGGCGACCGAATTTCACATGCAAATCAATCAACTGGCGTCGCAAGCGAATTGAATCGCTGTGATCTTTCATGGCCGCAATCAGTGTCTGCTCTGCCTTCTCATGCTCGCCCAATAACTGTGAGGTAAGCACATAGCACGAGATGGCGATCTCATCGATATCTTCAATATGCCATGTTTCAGGGTTGACCTGGCCATGTTGATAGGCAGTTTCAAAAGAGCGTTGAGCTAACTCAAGCTGTCCTTTTGATTGTAAATACCCACCCATGGCACACAGCAGTTGTGCATCTAATGGATAAATCTCAAGTGCGGTGATACACGATTTAATTTGAACTTCTAAGCCACCTTCGTGTCCGTCGAGTGTGGTTAAAATACCGTAAAGCGCTTCTAGTAGTTCGGTCGATCCATGTTCGGCTAGTTGGCATGCCTGTTGATAGAATGTCAAAGCATTGGCATGATCGTTCATGGTCTGCATTGCTTCCGCCATACTTAGCATCAGCCGGGCATTCGGTTCCGATTCTTTGATTTCCATATCAACAAGTTTGATATTTCGGATCGACTTGAGCATCTTTCGTTTTGGCTCATGTTCACATACTCCACGTCGAATAACGAAAGGCAGTCCATCTAGGGCCATTCCGCATTCGGCCAAACTGGCAGAGGTTGTTTCTCTTACACGGCCTGTGAATTTGATTCCAGGATGATTGGGGAACAAACGAGCCGATCCAATTTGCTCTGACCCAATTCCTTTTTCTTCTTGTGGGATTTTGACCAGCATCACATAAGCGGTCATCATGTCCATTTCAGAGTCAACAAAAGCCCGTAAGCCTTTGGCGTCTTCCTTCGACATCACTTCGCCAGCGTCAAGCCAAAACACACAGTCGCCCGTGGTTTGCTGAAGTGCCGCATTGCGGGCGACACTGAAACTATCGTCCCAGGGCTGCTCGATTACATTCGCGCCATGTTCTTTTGCAAGTTCACAGGTTAAGTCTTGAGAACCTGTATCGAGTACCACAATTTCATCCGCGATGGCTTCGATTGATTTGAGTGTATCACCCAAAATATCAGCCGCATCACGTACAATCATTGCCACTGATAGTTTTCGTTTTTGCATTTCTTCAGCCATCTCAGAACATTACCTTTGAGACTTTGGGGACCGGCGCATCGAGTTTGCTCGATAGATTCAGGCGGGAGTGTACTGAACAGCTGCAACTAAAGATAGACGAATTTACTGTGAATTGCCGCAAGTGCTAGCAGTGACTAGTTGTGAAAGGATTTACTAAATTTTTCTATCTCTTCCAAATGCCCCATCACAATCACGGCCTCCCCTTCTTCAAATAGATGGTCTCCGCCAGGATTGAACATCATCTCGCCATCGCTTTGCTTTAAAGCCACCACGAGCAAACCATGTTTGCGATGAGCTTCGGCCTCGGCCACCGTTTTTCCAATTAGCCCATTGCCAGTTCTTAAATGGATTTCACCCATTTCTACATCTCGAATTTGATTATCGCTAACCAGATCAATCACTTCAGCAGTGATAGGCCGAGTCACTAATCGCGACATACGTTGGGCCCCGATATGTGCTGGCATCACGACGTGATTAGCGCCAGCTTGGATTAGTTTTTTCTCTGTCGAAGGATGCTCGGCCCGAGAGATAATCAGCAACTTTGGATTTAAATTTCTTGACGTCAGCGTAATAAACACATTCTCGGCATCGCCAGGTAGTGCTGAAACTAAACTTTTTGCCTTGGCAATACCTGCTGCTAGCAAGATTTCTTCTTCAGAGGCATCTCCCTTGACCACCAGGTAACCTAATGCTGCTGCCTCGTCGTAACGCGCATCATCGCGTTCGACCACGACTAATGGCTGGGATTGCTTGGTCAAGTCGCTGGCCAAAAGTTGGCCGATGCGACCAAACCCACACAACACCACATGCTGATCGAGACGTTCAATTCCTTTGGTCATTCTTCGAGTCCCCAAAATCCTTTGTAATTCGCCTTCGGTCATTAACTGAATAAAACCTCCGACCACATAGACAGAAGTCGATATGCCAAACACGATCACAAAGATCGTTAAAATCTTTAGTTGAGGAGACAAACTGCTATCTTCGCCAAACCCAACAGTAGCAATGGTAATCACCACCATAAAAATTGAATCGAGCCAACTATAACTATGAGTTTCATCCCCCAGATAACGATAGCCGACCACAGCGATGATAAAAATCATCACCATGAGCGAGGCTCCTTGCCTTATCCTATCGAGTGGAGTTTTCATGTATGGTATTCAGCATTAAACCGCACATACTCAACCGTTAAGTCGCTGGCCCAATAGCGAACCGTGGCTTCGCCTTCTGCCAGCTTGAGCAATATATGCGTTTCAAATTGGTCTTTCATAGATTTTGAAACTTCCGCTTCATCAAACTGAACCGGTGTACCACTTTTATAGAGTAATGTGCCGTTCAAGATAAGCTCTAATTTGGAAGCATCAAAGGGTACACCCGCATATCCGGCAGCCGAGACGATTCTTCCCCAGTTTGGATCACCGCCATGAACGGCCGTTTTTACCAGGGCGCTATCCGCCACGGTCTTCGCAATTTTCTCTGCATCTTCTTCGGTTGCACAGCCTTCGACATCAATGGTGATCAAATGCGAAGCCCCTTCTCCATCGGCTGGAATCAGTTTCGCTAACTCCACGCACATTGCTTCCACCGCGTCTTTTAACTCAGCCAACTGATCTTGATTCAGTTGAGTTCCTCCTTCGGCACCGCTTGAAAGCAAAAGCACCGTATCGTTGGTACTGGTGTGTCCTTCAACACTGATTCGATTGAAAGTTCGCTTGACCACATCGCTCAAGAGTTCTTGCGCCTGGTCTTTATTGATGGGGGCATCGGTCAAAATCACGCCCAACATGGTCGCCATTTTTGGCCCAATCATGCCGGCCCCTTTGGCCATGCCGCAGATTTTAAATTCTCGATCATCGATGGAAATCTTCTTCGATGCGATTTTCTCAGATTTATCGGTCGTCAGAATTCCTTTGGCCGCTTGCAAAAAATGCTCTTCATCCGCTTTTCGATTTGCGGCAGCTTCGATAATGCCTTTCTCGATCTTCTTCATGGGCAAGTGTTCGCCAATAATGCCGGTCGACATCACTAGCACTTCATCTGCCGAGCAACCACAAGCTTTTGCCGTTATTTGGGCCATTTTGGCATTGTCTTGCTCGCCTTGTTCGCCGGTACACGCATTGGCATTGCCTGAGTTGGTCACGACTACGCGAATCGTATCACTCGGCGTATGGGCTCGATCCCAAAGCACAGGTGCCGCTACCACTAAGTTCTGTGTGTAAACACCAGCCGCCACTGCCGGAGCTTGTGCCACGATTAACGAGATATCAGGTTTCTGTGGATTTCGTTTGATTCCACAATGAACCCCAGCTAGTTCAAAACCACTTGGAAGATGAATATCCATAATTCTATTTTCTGCTTATAAGTATGCGAGGTTGACCAATTGGTCCGATTGTTTTAGTTGTGTCAGATGCTAACGGTCGAGAGCAATTTAGGCTAATAGAGCGGTTGTCTCATCAAACCCGTGCATGAGGTTGAAATTCTGCACTGCTGCCCCGGATGCCCCTTTGATCAGGTTATCAATCACAGCGATGGCCACCACTCGATCTTTCACTCGGCGAACCGTCATGTGACAGCGATTGGTGCCAGAAACATCTCTAGTAGCGGGTAAATTTTCAACCACTTCAATAAACGGTTCGTCTGCATACTGTTTTTGCAGCGTAGCCATGAGTGTCGCCTCGTCAACATCGCCGACCGGTTTAGCATAACAGGTACTCAATATCCCACGCTGCATTGGCACTAAATGCGGTGTGAAGATCACACTGGCCTCTTTGCCGGAAAAGAGCGATAAATTCTGTTCGATCTCTGGCATGTGTCGATGTGTGCCGACCGCGTAGGCCGAAAAACTTTCGTTGACTTCACAGTACAACGTGCCTAGCTTCGGCGACCGTCCTGCCCCGCTGACGCCGCTTTTCGCGTCAATCACAATGTCATTCGGTTCAATTAACCCGGCGGCCAATAGGGGCGCCAGTGGCAGAGAACTGGCAGTCGGATAGCAGCCAGGGTTGGCAACTAATTGGGCTTCTTTGATTCCTTCTCGGAAAAGTTCAGGCAGCCCATAAACGGTCTTCGCCGGTCGATCTGCATCGACATGCTTCACGCCATACCACTCTTCATAAACTGCGATATCGTTGAGCCGGTAGTCAGCACTGAAGTCAATCACTTTGAGATTTTTCTCTAGCAACTGTGGAATCACCGAAGCCGAAGCTCCGTGGGGTAAACAACCAAATACCACATCGCAATGTTCGGCAAGCTCTTCTGGCCCCCATTGTTCTAACCGTAAATCAAGTTGACCGGCCAGTTGAGGGTGGATTTCACGAACATGAGGGCGGGATTCTTGGCGCGTAGTCAGAGCAGTGATTTCAACATGAGGGTGCTTCAATAAGATGTTCACTAGCTCAAGTGCCGTATAACCGGTGGCACCTAAAACTCCTACGCGAATTGTCATGAGGTTGTAGCTTTCAATAGCGGTATTTCAGAAATGCTAGATGTAGAGTCGTACTCTCGACCGATCTAGATAGTCCTTCAGTATAAAAAGAACCTGTCCGCAGGACACGGGCACATACCCTTGGTTCACGTTCGTAAGCGGGATGATTCTCAAAGATTATTCCGAATTAGCCAGAATCTCGGCAAAATCAGACAGAATATGCCGGGTCGCTCCCCAAATTTGATGTGATTCCCACTCTAGAGATGGAGCCGGGAATTTCAAATTATTTCGTTCCATCAAGAAGGACGAAAAACGCTGCTCTTCAAAAACGGCAGATACCGGCAAGTGAATCAAGCAATCGACTTCGCGCTCACACGGAATCCAGGCCGGTTCTTCCTGGCAAACTGCGACAAACACATGGACCCAATGTCGGCTGGCGTACACAAAAGTTGGGTTCAATTGTCCCTGTACCATTTCAGACTGAACAATGGCACCAGTCTCTTCGGCACACTCGCGTAAAGCGGCTTGCTGTGGCGTTTCATCTGCTTCCAATCGACCGCCAGGAAACGCAATTTGGCCAGAATGCACATCGCCTGATTGGGCACGAACCACCAACGGAATCTTCCACTGGGCATCCGAATCTTGATAACAAAGCAACAACACCGATGCTTGACGCGCATCAAACTTCGGCGGGCCTGCATGCCGGCCATAGGTCAATCCAGGGGTTACCGGTCTCGGCGTCTGATAGCTGTTTGGAACAACATCTCCCAATTGATCTCGAAGTTGTTGAATCCAAGCTCGATCAGAAATTTCATTCATGAATCTGGTAGACTTCATACGTGTCATTCCCGCTTTGGGCAGTAGGGTAAACTTTTTGATAGGTCGAGCCAGGCTTCATCCACGCATTGGCAGTTATTCTGTGATCAATGACCAGATACTGACAATCATATTTATCGATCACTTGATCTAACGCATACTTTAATTGATCATGTTTTAGCTGCAAAGGATCAGCCGTGTAGACAAAAGGAACTCGATCTTTATAAGGCACAGAAATATAATACAGGGCACGATTCACGGCATTCCAGCGATCTGACCACTCGGTGATACTCCGTGCATCTTGCGGGATATCTTTCGTCGAAAACACCTCTCCTCGCTCGGCATTCCACTTGAACGATTTCTGATACCGGGGAGTTAAAAAGATGGCATCCGCTGGTGTGTTCTCTTTAATCCACAAGCAGACCGGTTTCCAATCAGGGTGATCAGTTGTTCTTCCTAGCCCAAGATTAAACGAAGAATCGATAAAGTGTGACCCAATCAGTAAAACGATTGAAATGGCCGACGCACCTAACAGGTACCTGCCAAGGTTCAAAACTTTCCACCCTCTTTTTTCAGCAATCAGCATCAGTCCCCAAGGTAAACTAAACGCCATGCCAAGCGGAATGGCCATGTCACTTAGGCGAAACCAATAGAACCGCAACAATTTCGCTGCCAGTTGGTGCTGTGCTAATTGATAAAGCAATACTTGATCAATCAGCACACCGATCACCGTGAGTAATAATGTTCCTAGTACAAAAGCATTGACGAGGTTGGTTTTTCTTTCTTCACGACGAAAGAAAATCCAGCCAGCGATTATTAACCAAACTGCCGAGAGTAACCCAAAACGTATCTGAAAGTTCTGGTCAAACGAATTGAAGACCAAATGATGCGATAGTCGTTGGAAAACATAAATATGATTTGCCGAAGCGACCACGTTATCTGGCTGGCCGGCAGAGAGCATCGCCCCTGGCACCAATCCAATTAAAGAGATGAGGCCACCGGCCACTAACCCAGGCAACATTTTCACAAAGCCACTTTTGGATCGTTCCACCAGCAGCCAAGCGATGAACAACGTGATCACAGCCCAACCGCCTACCAGCACATGAAAGGCCGAGGCAATGCCCAGTAGTATCCAAGCTCGATTCCAACGATGCTGCAAAGCATCGCCGATGGCCCAGAATATCAGAGCGTAGGAGAAACATTTCGCTTCGACTCCACCGACTACCCATTCGCCCGCCATGTGTCCGTAGTGCATACCTAGCAGCCAGAGAATCGCGGTGCAAACGCTCATCCATTTTTGTTTAATCAGCGTGTAACTCAGTCGCTGCCAACTGATTGCCAGCAAAGCCCAGCAGATGATTCGCCCAATCCACGCCACCACCGGCAGTGGAAAATACAAAGTCAGCCAGCCAATCGTCCAATAGAAAACCGCATGGGCATCGGCCGAATTGAGAAAATGATCGGTCGGACACCACTGAGGATTCCAGTAGTGTTTGGCTTTGGTCAGATAATGGGCTTCGTTAGAATCAGGCGTTTGAAAGCTGACATACAGAGCGAAAACCACAAAGATTAACAGCACCTCGCAGAGCCTAAACTGAAGGCTCAAAGCAGGTTTGCTATCTTCGGTCTCAGAAACCGATGAATCGATTCGATTGCCTATTTCCGAGGTAGTTTGCATCCTGTGTCTTAACTTCTGACCGAAAAAGTGTATGAAAAACCGGCTACTTCTTTGAAGTATAGCGTAAACCTGTCGCTTTGGTTTTTCGACGATAAACTTTATCGGCAGTCGTTACAAACATCACATCCAGATCTTTTCCGGCAAAGACAACATTCGAGAGAAAAGCCTGTTGCGGCTTTAAAATCACCCCGCTGATCCGGCACTGCGAATCAAACATTTGCACGCCTAACGCGGTTGCCACATAAAGCCGCCCTTGGCTGTCGACCGTCATTCCATCGGCGCCACTGGCTGTTTCTCCAAGTGGCAAGCGGCAAGTGTAGATGGGCGAACGCTGTGTTAGCGAACCATCTGCTTCTACACGAAAAGCCCATAGATGCTTGCCTCGGGTATCGGCCACCACCAAGGTGCTTTGATCGCCCCATAAGATAATGCCGTTGGGTGTTTCAATATCTTTGGCAACCACACGTTTTTCTCCGCCAGGTGCCACATACCAAACTTGGTGCTCTTTGGGATCGGTACTGTAAATTCCCCCTTTGCTGTCGACCACTAAATCATTAGCACCCAACTCTTCGGCGATGACTTCGATGGTTCCTTTCGCATCAATGGCGATGACCTTTCGGTTGGCATTTTGGCTGGCATACAGCCGACCATCCGGTCCAAACATTAGCCCACTGCATTTGCCGGCTCCTTGCACAAAGGTGCTGGTTTTGCCAGATTCCACATCATGTTTGAAAATCGTGTCGCTCGGCACGTCGACAAAATAGAAGTTGCCAGCGGCATCCACCGCTGGCCCTTCAGTGAACTTATGCCCCTCGGAGACCAACTGCCAGCCTTCTCCATCGATCAACACATCACTGAGCGGCATGTCTTGTGCGTGAAGTAAAGACGCTGTAAATAAAGCGACGAATGAAGACAGAGTGAACAAGCGTATCATGGTAAATGTTCCTGACGAAATTTGCGATTGAGAAACAGTAAAGCAAACAGTGACTTCAAGCCGGATTACTTGGTGTAATCACTCCAAAGCCATCGCATGGTGTCAGGGAAAATTGCGCCTCCATGACGGGCACTATGAGAACCGGTGCCCAGCACGAATTTGTAATCGTAGCCCGAAAACTTCAGGGCGGCCGCCATTTGTTTGTTCGATAACGGCCAGTTTCCGTGCAAGTTGTCTAAGTCGTTTTCGCCATCTTGCAAGAAGACGCGAATCGGTTTCTTTTCAGTCTTACGCAGCAGGGCCGGGTAAACATGTCCGCCTCGAATGTTGGTGAAACTACCGATGTGGCTTACGACTTTGCCGAATGAATCGGGTCGTTCCCAAGCGGCTGTGAAGGCACAAATGCCGCCTGAACTGTTACCGCAAGTGGCACGCCCGGCCGGGTCCGAGGTGATGTTGTAACTCTTACCAATATCAGCCAGGATTTCTTCTAACAAAAATCGAACGTATTGATCGCCGAGTGAATCGTATTCAAAGCTACGATTTCGACGTGGTTTGTCTTTCGCATTTGCGGCTGGCACAACGCCAGGGTTGATGAACACACCAATGGTGACCGGCATTTCTTTGGTGTGAATCAAATTGTCAAATACCACTGGCACCCGTGTGTGCCCTTTTTCGTTCACGAATCCTCCGCCATCTTGAAACACCATCAAGCAAGCAGGTTTCTTGGCATCGTATTGGGCAGGCACATAGACCCAGTAATCTCGAACTGTACCAGGGTAGATTTCACTTTTATCCCAAACGCCCTTCGTGACAGTTCCTTGCGGAACACCAGCTTTCCGCTCCGCGTCTGGTCCGGTTTTATAATCTTGCTGCTGGGCATAAGAGCTTGAAACGACAATCGCACACAGTAGTGTGGCGAAGAGACAAAGAGATTTTATTTTCAACATAAGAAGCTCATCAATCAAAGGAGGGTTGTGTGTCGTGAAATAAAGGCGGGTTGTGTGTTGCCAGTTCAAGTAACAGGATCAAGCAGCCCTCTATAATATAGGCTACAGCCGTGCATGTCAAAACTTGATCTCAAACTCTAGATCAATCGACCCACGTCGAATAATAAACGGAAGCGTCTCGCCAAGTTTAATTGTTTTAATCTGCTCACGAAGTTGAACGACCGTCTGTACTTTCTCTCCGTTGACTTCACGAATAATATCGCCCGGTTTTAATTGTCCCCGGTCAGCGGTGCTTCCCTTCGAGACTTTATCGATTCGCAAACCGTCAGCGTTTGATAACAGCGAAATCGTCACGCCCAGCTCTGGTTCACTGGGATTGCGTTTTCTGGCGTTGGATCGTGATGGCATCGTTGGCAGATAAAAGTCTAAAATTGAACCACTGGAAACTGCGGTCGGCCTTGTATCTGCGGTCGCTATTTCCAACAGCATGTCCGTTGCCATTTGCACAATTCGCCTTACACCAGTGACATTTACCTTGTCGGAATCATCACTGGGCCGATGATAGTCGCTATGATACCCGGTGAAGAAATGAAACACCGGCACGCCTTTGCCATAGAACGAAGCATGATCGCTGGGCCCATAGCCACTAGAAACCATCGAAACATCAAGACTGTGTTTTTCAGCAGCCCCTTTTACCATTTCAGGAAACTCTTTCGCTGTGCCGGTGCCATAAAGGGTCAGTTTGTCTTCTCGCAAACGACCGACCATATCCAAGTTGAACATTGCCACCGTTTTATCAATCGGCACCAGCGGTTGCTTGACGTAGTACGCACTGCCGAGCAGCCCTTGTTCTTCGGCTGAAAATGCGATGAAGAGGATACGGCGGTGATCTCCTTTTAAGCGGCCAACCAACTGCCGGGCAATTTCCATCAAACCCGTTGTGCCTGATGCATTGTCATCGGCCCCGTTATGCACGGCCACCGTCCAAGGAGCCAGCGAACCGCCGCCGCCCATGCCGAGATGATCGTAATGTGCACCAACCACTATCGTTTCTTCCGCATTCGGCCCTTTGCCAGGCAGCACGGCGATGACATTTTTCAATTCTTGCTTGGTTTCCTGGATACTGAATTCACCTTCGATACGGCACTCTGGCAAAGCAAACGCTTGTGGTTCTACGTTCTCATCAATCTGTAATTCTAAGTCGGTTAAAGAAGGCTTGCCTGCTGCTTGCAGTAGTTGGTCGACCATCTCCCGCCGACAATGGAGGACAGGAACGGTACGTGAAGACTTGTTGACTTCGACTTTAAAGTTCAACAGACTATCGAAGTCGAGATTCTCATTGCCTTTAGGATTAGAAGCACGGGCCGCTCTTTTATCTATCGCAACTTGATCGGTACATAAGATGACAGCCGCTGCTCCATTGGCAATTGCGGTTTGTACTTTTTTCGTGAGATAGGCGTGCGATGAGTTCTTTGAGCCGTTGAAACGATTGGAGTTCGTGCCTTGAATGGGTTCATGCCGCAGGACAATCACTGCTTTGCCAGTGACATCAAAGTCAGAGAAGTCATCGTAGTTGTCGCTCGTAGATTGAATTGCGTACCCAGCGAACGCAAGGGCCAGATCGAACTGGCCTGAACTGCTGAGTGACAGCGGAGTGAAATGCGTGTTAAGCCTTAACTTTGTTTTCTTTCCACTAGGGCCAACCAAACTTGCAAAATTCTTTTCTCCAAGGGCCACGCCTGTCTTTGTTCTAAATACCTGGTAAGGGCTGCCGTTAACGGTGTCGACTTGCAGCCCTAGCTTCGTGAATTCATCGGCAATATAGACGGCCGATTTCTCAAGGCCCTGGGTATAGATGCCGCGTCCTTGCATTTCGTCGGAGGCTAAGAAAGTGATGTCTTCACTGATTCTTGATTCTATCGCCGTAGAGTCATCTATATCATATACCTGCCTTGGAGTATCACGATCTTCTGCTGTATTCGATCTGCTTGAAGGGTCTTGAGTAATAAGAGAAGTAGTGGTGTTGGCAGGTTGATTCGAGCGGTCTTGTGCCTGGCAGCCTAATAGCAGGCATGCGGACAGTAGGAATGAACGGAGTTGAATTCGAGGGATGGTTTTACACATAGACAAGTTGTAGACCGAAACCGATTTTAATGCAGGACTCCTGGTATTGTCGGTTCAATTCGCCAGAAGTTGCGATTAGTTTTTTGACCTCAGCCATTATCGTCATCGTCGTCATCGTCGTCATCGTCGTCATCGTCGTCATCGTCGTCAYCGTCGTCATCGTCGTCATCGTCGTCATCGTCGTCATCGTCGTCGTCGTCATCGTCATCGTCATCGTCGTCATCGTCGTCATCGTCATCGTCATCGTCATCGTCATCGTCGTCATCGTCGTCATCGTCATCGTCGTCATCGTCGTCGTTGCCATTGCCGCCGCCGTTGCCATTGCCGCCAACTGGTGCAACACACTCAAACTTATCGACATGAATCAAAATTGGTTCACGCTCAATGCAATCATAATAGGCGGTTGCTTTAGCACTAACCGTCCAAGGGCCTAGAGGAATTCCACAGAACGATTTGCAGATACTAGGAACTTCTCGCATGGTTTGGGCACGAACCGCAAACCAGTCGGTACTGTTTCCGCCGTTAATAGTAGCTACGGATTGATTGTCATTGTTATTACCATTGGCAGGATTGGGAGGTAACACAAAAGGGACATCCCCTGTGTCGGGGTCAATTGCTGAGGGATATCCATCCTTTCCATAGTTTGTATCGATAAAAATGGCCTCTTCTTCACTAGGAGAACCATTGTTATCAAAGGTGATGGTAGCCAGTGTTTTAATTCGCCCAATTGCATCCCCATCATCCTCTGCATTGCTTCCCATTCCACCTGCTGGTTTAATTGGGCCAGCGTAGCGAACTCTGGCTCCAAATCTGAACCAATCTCCAGGCTCAAAACCATCATCGGAAGATTGGTCACCCATCGTTGCTGGGTTGCAATCGTCATCAACAGTCCCTGATGAAAAATTGATCGTTAATTTAGCACGTGAATTTGTATTTGTGGTATCGAACACCATCTCAACTTGAGAGTTACTCCAGCGATAGATATTTGACATGCCATTGGCGGGATGAGCAACCAAAGGACGACAATCGAGGCCTGATACATCATCTTGATGCAAATAAATGGAATCAGGCGATCCGCCCTCTTTTCTATTAGAAACAAGTGGTGAGTCTGATCCTAATATATCAAAGCAAGCGTTTTGCCCTGGATCAATTCCACCTGGCGGTAATAAATCGATCACAACACGACTGATATAGAAATTAGTAGGAAGTGGGTCCAGTGGGTCTTCTCCCTTGAAATTGATTCCCCAAGAACTCATGTCCTGCATATTTGGAGGAGAGGATGCATCTAACATCACATCACCAGCACCGCAACTTGGAACTACGCCTGCGTTAAAGATAACTTGAGGAGCATTCGGATCAGGGTCTTCAATTTGAATAATCGAACCAAAAACTAAGGTTCCAGTCGAAACAAACCCTGGCATCACATCAATATCGGTACAAACATTATTACCGTTCACGTTTGCCATGTTGTAATTCAGAGCGACTGGCCCAGCATCGTAGACCGTTAAATCTACCGAGGTATCGCGAACCGAATTGGCCGATGAGAATTCATTGCCGATTTGACGCGCAAGTTCGTTGTCACTACCATTGGCATCGCCCCATTCTTTGACCGCAGCCAAAGCGGCGGCTTCCAATGAGTTTTCTAATTCTATCCGGGCTAACCAAACATTACCGACTTCAACAATCAGGCACAACAAAATCAACAATGCGGGAAACAGAATAATCAACCACAGCAAGGAAACTCCACGCCGGTTGCGTGCTTGAGACATTCGTTTTGGTGATTGTGAATTCGTACTAAACATGGTTCTTATTCTAGAGTCGAAACCTTACAAACGACTGGATTGAATCTTTCCGTGATCACGAAGTTGTCGAACAATATCGGGGTACTCGCTGGCGATGTCGTGAGACTCAAGGGGGTCTGCATCGAGATCAAAAAGCTGCACCTTGTCTGCAAATATAGCTTTCCATTTACCAATGCGAACCGCAGAAATGTTTTTATTTTCGGGGTTTTCCCAACGGAATACTCGCTCCTTGTCTGATTTCTTATACTGCCCCTTCAGAACAGGAACCAGAGAATTGCCATGGGTGTTAGGTCGCCGATTCGCGTGTACTAGATCGGCAATCGTTGGCAATAGATCTTGCATGCCGGAGATGTAATTTGACGTCTGTGCTGATTCTATCGATTTTCCCGTGACGATGAGCAGCGACTTCATCGTAGATTCACTCAATGCAAGGTGGGAGGAATCAGGATTTGAAGGATTAAAATTGTTGGTACTAGTGATCAACAAGATGGTATTTCGACCGGCTGCTGAGGCTTGGAGTTCTTCAGAAACATGCCCAATCAGTTGATCGTATCCAGAAATTACAGTTTCTCGATCTTTTTCGCCGGCAGCCTGGAAGTATTCAGACTTAAGCGATACCGTAAGAAAGAAAGGGCGACTCTGCTGATGTCGACCGAGATAACTGCTGATTTCGTTCTGAAAAAGTTCGCTCCACGAAACATCATCGCTAGGGTCTGAATTGGAATTTGCCGCCAAACGCACGGTTGACCCAGTACTGCTAATCGCAAGAGGTTCCGGAGGAGTGATGATCTTTTCATCCGTATCTTCGCCGAACCACTCATCAAAGATCGGTTTTTTATAATCGAGTGCCATGCGACAATCGCCTATCACCGCAGTTGAATAGCCTGCATCCCACAACACGGTTGCCAGCGAAACGCGGGCTGCATTTTGTTGCGAGGAGTTCATGCCAGACATTAGCATTTTAAAGGCAGCAACCTTGCTAGGGTGCCCGTAAAATTGCTCGAAAAGCATGCCTTGCTTCGCAATCGCATCTAAATTGGGTGTCTTGGCGTTTTCATTCCCATAACAGCCAGCGTCTTTTGGTGAAATTCCATCGCAGACTAACAGCACGATATTGGGTGATCGGGGGCCACGAATGCGACGTTGTCGATTGGCTTCAGCGATGGCGCTGCGGTTGGTTATCTTTGCACGGGTTAGCAGTTGATCAGCCGCAATCAAGTCATCTTGCAGGCTTCCTTGTGCGTCTCCAAAAACTTTTTCGTTGCCTTCAATGACACCTGATAAGGAACGAATAAGTGGGTTTTGCAGCTGGTTTTCAGGCTTTGCATCGTCTTCTGTTTCGCCAGATTCCACCACGGGATCTGCTGAAACGGTTTCTGTTACAGAGGATTCACTCGATCCTAGATTCGAGTTCTGTTCAGGGTTAGAGCCCACTTTGTCTTCAACTACCGCAGGCTTTGATTGAAACCATGCCTTCACTCCCTGAAGCGATTCAGGTCGTAACAGTGCGATTGCAATGACGAAAATAGAGACTAGAAGTATCACCCGCGGAAGCCAACGCATCATGTTTTCGGCTCCTTTGGATGAAATGAATAGTGAAGAGTTAGCAATATAGTTAGGCAGTTATTTAATTTGAGACTAAAGCTCGTGCCGTAAGGTGGTTGCTTGTTGAGAAACTCGATCTGAGAGATCAAATTTAAACATTTTCATGCAGTTGGGTGCCAAACTGTCGGTTGCAGCACAGATGGTAACCCTGGCATAAGGGCGATTTATCGGAACTGGAAGAGGAGGCATAAAAATTGGATCTGGACAATTTCCGCCCGTCGTTAATTCAACGGTATTTCCAACGTCGCCAGGGTTTCCGGCGTCATAAGTATGCTCAAGTGTTATCTTTTCGACAACAATCCCACTGCCTGCCAATGAAGTATTGATTGCATTTAGAACATCAGCAGGAATAGGGTCCATCGTAGGCAATGCCATTTGCGAAGCCACAGAGGCCCCTGCACGGCTCGCCATTTCAAGACGTTGCATGTTTGAAAAGAGTAAACCGAGCTCTACTGTCGCAAATAATAGGATCAACAACAGGGGAAGACCCAGTATTAATTCCAACAATGTGGACGCTCGTCGTTGTAATCGGAACCTGTTTTGCATCAATCTAAGAATTCTCTAAATTCGGGCAGCAAAACCCTTGAGTTGAAAAATCGTGTGATTAGCTTAATTGTAGTAGCAAAAAGTTACGGTGTTTAGGAAAAATGGATAATTTAGGCGAAACAGTTGGTTCTGATTACGCCATTCCACTTTACCGAGTGCATTTAAACGGTTTTTGCAAGACTCCCTAGTAGTTCATTTAATTCAATCGTTGTAATTGTTCAATCTGGTTGAATTGGTGATCTGCCCGAAATACGGGCGACTTGGTATTTCCCTACTGTTTTCTGAATAATTCAACCGCTGTTTGAGTGGTTGTGGAGACTCGACACCTTATGAAATGGCTCATCTCAAAACTTCGATCATTAAAGACAAACACCGATGGTGGTGTCTTTGTTGAATATCTGCTGTTACTCACCATTGTTGGAATCGGAGTAATCGCAGGCTTAGCCACAGTACGTGGTTCGCTGCTGAACGAATTACTGGAACTAGCAGATGCTATTTCACAGATCAAACCATAACGCGATTTGTCATTGAAGATCGACAGATTTTCAGACACAGCGATTTGGTTCATTTTTTAGTTTGTTCGTAACATAACTAGGCTCAAGATGCAGACTCGACGTCAATCACGAAAAGGTATTCAAGTTCTGGAACTGCTCATTGCATTTCCAGTGTTGTTTATTGCTTCGATTGCATTCTTTCAGTTTGGACCTGCCATGGTTATCCATGAAGCAGTTCAATCGGCCGCGGAAGAATCAGCAAGAGAAGCAGCCAAGCGTGTTGGTGGTCAAACTGTGGAAGAGCTGACTGAAGAGACAATGAATGACATCCTTGGTGTCCATGGTTTGGCACTAGGAGACGCGGGCATCCAAGTCATTATCGAACAAGATGATAGTGACCCTGATGTGACCAGCGAAGTCATTTGCTTGGGCGACACGGTAATACCCTGCCCTGTATCTTCAAGTATTACCTCCGCAGAAGAAATCAAAATAACGATTATTGTGTCCATGGAAGATGGAATGGGCAATAAAGTGGCACCTGTGCCTAACGTATTAAAAAATTACGGAATCGACTTTTCACAAAAATACTACGAGTTTTCTGCAATCGCGCGGAAAGACTCCTAAGCCAACTTGGCAGTAACGAACTTATTCAAGCGTCGTTGCATTTACTTATCTCATCCAATTTGACACCTTTGACTTACTGATAGTAATTTGGCTACTTCACAAGAAACATCATTGATCACCGCATCTCGCTTAGAGCCAGTCCTTGGCTCAAGCTGGGTGTTCACTTGGCGTCAGGCTGCTGTCTGTGCGTTCATGGTCAGTGCTTTCTTATGCTTTAGCTATATTCCACTCTCGTATCATTCAACTTGGGTGCATGTTGCTCAAGGGCAAGCATTGCTTGAACATGGCCTGTTCTATTCGCTCGATGCGACTCAGCCTTTGGCAAGTTCTGTTCCTTATTACGAAACATCTTGGTTGTCGAACCTAACTCTCTATGGGTTGTCATTAACTTATCAGGGTGAGCCACTTTCCTGGGCTGTCTCTATCTGTCTGATGCTCACCTGTTTAATGCTCGCTCGCATGGCCTGGAATCTGTCAAAGCGGTATACCGTTGTGGTATTTTCAGTCGCGGCATTCTTAGGCTTAGTCTGGTTTCAACTTGGCATTGCCAGTCCTGCCATGTTTGGCATTCTGTTTTTTGTCGGCCTAATTTGGCTACTCCAATCATTCGCGAAACAAGACAACCTGACCATTTGGCAGTACGTTGCTGTTCTGTCACTGATGATAGTTTGGGTCAATTTTGATGCTTCGGTCATTTTTGGTGTGCTTTATCTCATAAGCTTGGCCTTGGGGGAAATCATTGATTCACTGGTTGAAACCCGAGGTTCATTCAATAAAACATTCAATCGAAAATCCGTTCGCAGTCGTGTCTGGTTGGCAGAACTTGCAGTTTTAGCCACGCTTTGTAGTCCACTAGGACTCAGCTTCTGGCATCTTGCAGTTTCCTCCGGTAATACGAGCCTTTGGGCCAGTTTCGGCGGGTATCGTCCGGTGTTGCTTGGTTCCATCTTGGGTGGATCGTTTGCAATCAGTCTTGCAACCTATGCCACACTAATTCGACTTAGCTCTGCAAAAATATCAGCCACCGAAATTATCAGCGTTTTAGTTTTTGCTGTGTTACTAGTATTCAATCAAGCCCTCATCCTTTGGTTTGCCCCAGTAGTCTTGTTACCGATTATAGGACATTGGGTCGCCATCCTAGGCGTGGGCACTCCAGAAGAAAAAGCTCCTGAATTAAAACCGGGTGAAGAACCCCAACCACTACGGTTTGCTTACACACTCGTTTGTGCCTTATTGCTGTGGATTGGCTTTGCACTTTCGCCCATTAGTATTCCGGTACTTGGTGGCAAGCCACGAGAATTCACAAAAATCTACGCACCATCAACGCCTCATGTTGCGGCCAATTATCTGCAAGCAAATCCAACCTATCAGTTAGTTTTTGCTCCGGCTGATTGGAGCGACTGGCTTAGTTTCGCAGGGCCTCAAGGCACACAGATGTTTGCAACCAGTCGGTTCCACTTATTACCTAAACAAGCTCAGTTCGATTACGACATTTTGTCGCGAGGTGCTCGCCGATGGGAAGAAGTGGCAGACCGCTATGGTATTCAAACCATCATGATTGATAAATCACGTCAACGTGGCATGTTAGCATCTGCTAAAGATGCAAGTGACAACTGGAGCGTGGCCCTGGAAGACGATTCGATCCTCGTTTTGAAACGGAGGGCCAGCTAATGATTCATACACGTCAAGGTAGCAGCACCCTGTTTGTTGTCTCGCAAATTGTGTTTGTAGTTCTCGGGGCCTCCTTGTTTGTTGCCTCTAGTCAACCATCGATTTCGCAAACAGAAATCCCTGAACTACGAAACCAACCGCTAGATATCAAACTGCAATATGATGTTCCACAAGTTGTCACTGATGAACAACTGCTAAGCGTCATGTATAAGCTGCGTCCTCAGTTTACGCACGCTCAACCAAAAATTAACTTTGTTGACCACGCACTTCGCTGCTGGGGAACAAAAGCCCAATTCAATCTTGACGATTGTCTTTCAGGCGAACAAATGCTCGGCATGTTGACCGATCACAAGCAGTTCACCGCTGCCTGGGGAGAAGAGACTGCTCCGCTATTGTATTACAAAAAACATGGGCTCGATGTTCGTATGGCCAGTGGGGCCGCAACTGCCAGTCATGTAGATCACACACTTTCAACATTGGCTGAAATCGGTGTTCCGCTCGACTACACGCTAACCACATCGCAAGGTTCGGCCAAAGTCGAAGACCTACTCGTTCAATCGATGCGGAGTTTTTTAGTCAATCAAAAAGAATACGAATGGACCACTGTAGCTGCCGCGTTGTATGCAACCGGGTCAACCAGTTGGACTTCCTCCGAAGGCGAGCGAGTTACCTTCGATGTACTAGCGAAACGAATTATGCGTCAACCTTGGGCACAGGGAGTTTGCTATGGCAATCACCGACTGTATAGCTTGGCGTTGCTCTTGCAAATTGATGATCAAATCACACTGTTTGAAGATCGGGCCACCCGAAGTGAGGTGATTGCCTACTTGGTCGAAGCCACATCACGGTTGATTGCTTCCCAAAGCGAAGCAGGTTACTGGGATCAAAATTGGTACGACGGTTCACGTACACCGGAAGAAAGTACCTACAGTGGGCCGCAAGGTCGACGAATTTTGGCAACCGGTCATGCACTTGAATGGTGGGCAATTGCCCCTAAAGAGGTACAGCCACCACGCGAAGTCGTGATCCGAGCCGGACAATGGCTGGTTTCTGAGATCTCCAACATGGAGCCAGAAAGCCTGAATAAGAGCTACACGTTTTTAACCCATGTAGGCCGCGCACTTTGTTTATGGCGAGGCAAATTTCCACACGAAATTGCTGGAATAATAAAATCGGGCAACTAGGATAGATAGGTAAAGAGATATCTCTCTCTAAATTGAGGATTTTTAAAATGAAAAATATGCTAGTCCAGTTATGGCACGACGAACGAGGATTCGTTCAATCGACCGAACTGATTTTAATCACCGTGATTGCAGTCATCGGACTGATCGTTGGGTTATCGGTAATCCGAGATTCAGTCACCCAGGAACTAGGAGATTCGGCCGCAGCGGTCGGTCAGGTTGATCAATCGTACAGCATTGATGTTCCTGGCAATGGACATGGAGACAGTACCACAGGAACAGTCATCACAGTGATGGATGATGTTGTCTCGCTCAATCGAGATTTCGGTTCCGTTCAGGTGACTTCGACCTTCAACAACTTTAGATATGAAGACAAATCCGATGTTGGTGATGGACAAGATATCGACGGTTTGGCGGCTGCGGGAATCATCATTGCCTCGCCTTTTGCCAAAAGCACGTACAACGAAGATAAATTACCACTCGCGATTCCAATTCCTTAATCATTGATTTTTCCGAGATAAACATCCAATGAATATTCGAAAAAAATCACTTCGCAAGCAACGCAAAGGAATGGTTCAAGCCGCTGGCTTGATCTTCTTCCTCACCATTGTTGTCATGGGTTCCATAGTTGGCTTGGTCCAAGTACGAAATCACTTGATCCAAGAGTACGGTGATACGGCGGTAGGACTTGATCACTTAGATCAATCGTTCTCGTACACAATCAACGTGAACGGCGAGATCTGTGAAGCGGAATACGTCGATCAAAATATCTATAACAAAGATAATATGCCACTCGAAGACCCAGGTCCGAAGCAAGCACCTGCTTGGCTAGAGTTGGATATCGATCCGACCAGCGAAGGCAATTTATAACAAACAACAGGTTGACATCCTAATTACGAGTCGACCTTAACAAACTACCTACTTTTTAATGTTGCGTTTTAACATGGAGTTTATTTCACTTTTACTGAAATCTGTCTAGCTTGCGGCGGTAATGTTAGCAGACCAAGTGAAGTGAAAATTCCGATTTACTTTTTTTCTACTTTTTTTACTTTTAAGGAGAGTGCTCATGAGCCTCATCAAACGTTTGTGGAAAGACGAAGCTGGTTTCGTCGTTTCAACTGAATTAATCTTGGTTGCAACTTTGGTTGTAATCGGCATGGTTGTTGGTCTATCGACCGTACGTGACAGTGTTACCAATGAATTGGCTGACACCGCCGGTGCTATCGATGACATCAACCAAAGTTACTCGACCGAAGGTATCCAAGGTCACTCATCTGCTGTTTCAGGTTTTGATTTCAAAGACAACACCGATTACTGTGACAACGATGATGACGTAAACGCAGATGCTGCTGATCAATGTGTTATTGTTGCAGCTAATGTAGCTAATTCAGACCAACCTGAATTATCACACGTTCATGGTTCTGACGTTCGGAACTAGTTTTTGCAGGCTTATGCCTAACTTGGAGGAAACTTCATAACGGCATAACTGTTCAGACTACTATGTTAAACCAAAGGGACCGAACGCCATTGCATTGGTGTGCGGCGTTCGGTCCCCCTTATTTGACCTAGCGGGCTCTACCGCCAGAGCCCTCTTAGGTCAGCCTGCGAATGACTTATCTGGTACCAGATTAATTTGAATCATTACAAATACATGCCGCAAAGGCAAACAACACTTGTAACGATTAATCTGGCGACCAACTCTCGATTTTTCACAAGTCGCTCGCAGCCTGCCCTAAGCAAGATACTATTTGATAATACGAAGACTAAGTGAAAATTCCGATTTACTTTTTCTACTATTTTTACTTTGTAGGAGAGTGCCCATGAGCCTCATCAAACATTTGTGGAAAGACGAAGCTGGTTTCGTCGTTTCAACTGAATTGGTCTTGGTTGCAACTTTGGTTGTAATCGGCATGGTTGTTGGTCTATCGACCGTACGTGACAGTGTCACCAATGAATTGGCTGACACCGCAGGTGCTATCGATGACGTAAACCAAAGCTACACTGTCGAAGGTGTCCAAGGTCACGCAGTTGCGATTGCTGGTTTCAACTTCAAAGACAACACAGATTTCTGCGATGATGACGATGATACAAAAAATGCTGCTGATCAATGTGTAACTGTTGCATCTGCTGCAACTCCATCGACAGCGGGTGAAAATACCATCGCAAAAGGTTCGTTAGCTCCCTAATTTTGACAAATTGTGCGGCAAGTCGCTAACGCTACAAATCGCATAATTATTGAAACATGATAAACCAAAGGGACCGAACGCCATTGCATTGGTGTGCGGCATTTGGCCCCCCTTATTTGACCTAGCGGGCTCTGAAGCCAGAGCCTTCTTAGGTCAGCCTGCGAATGACTTGTATGGAACCAGAACAATTTAAATCATTACAAACGACTGCCGCAAAGGCAAATAACAGTTGTAACGATTAATCTGGCGACCAACTCTAGTTTTTTTTACAAGTCGCTCGCAGCCTGTCCTGAGCAAGCTACTATTTGATAATACGAAGACTAATCGCTTTGCTTCTAAATAACGGATGATTGCACTCAAAGCGAAGTCTTAAAACGAATAAATCCGTAAACAACACCGCAACCTTCATCAATGAAAGTTGTGGAAAATTATAGAGCGTTGATCCCGTCAGAGACCGCTGAGGTTCCTGCTTGCTGGGTGAAACACTCTTCTAATCTAAGCTATCGGCAAATTAACTATGGATACCACACATTTAGACATCATCGCCATAGCAGTCATGCTCGCGGTTACCGCATTTGCCTGCGTGTGGGATATGAAAACACGGAAGCTACCCAATTGGTTTACCGTTCCGGTTTTTGCCTCGGGCGTGCTTTATCACACAGTCAATGGATACATTCAACCCGAGTTAACCATCTGGAGTGGCTTAGGTTTTAGTTTGTGTGGCTTTGCTGTCGGGTTTGGTATTCTGTTCGTGCTGATGCTGATTGGCGGCGGCGGTGGTGGTGATGTGAAATTTATGGCCGCGCTCGGCAGTTGGATAGGCGTTTGGTTTGTGATGTTTGTGTTTATCGGCAGTGGAGTTGTAGCGTTAATCGGCATGATCGGGGTCATGATGTGGAAGATGATGACTCGCGTTACCGAGCCGATGCCTGCAGTCGGAGGCTCTGGCGGTGAAACCGTTGAGTCACCTGGCGACCAAGCAAAAGCAGCCCGCGAAACTATTCCTTACGCAGTCACGATCTGTATTTCAGCCTGGATTGTTTTAGCGTTGAAATTAGTAGTAATTATTAATCCTTGAACTAAACTCAAAACTAGTGGTGTGATGTTTGTCCCATCAGTGAGATGGAAACACGAAGTCACTTAAGAAAATTGTGGAGTATCGTCTGATGTCGAAGATTAGCCCTGGAACCCTATTGTTAGGCATAATTGCAGTCATGTTTGGTCTGCTGGGTGCCTATGTTGTTCGTCAGAATATGCTGGATGAAACAGTGGCCGCAGACCCTGCTCCGCCAGCAGAGCCAGTCAAGTTCACTATTCCGATGGCTAACACCGATTTGCCTGCCGGTCGAGAAATTACCTTTGGTGATCTTTCTGTGGTAAGCATGACCCAAGAGCAAATGGTGGCAGCAGGTATTTCGGGTCAGTACATGGCCGATACCAAGCAAATCATTGGACGCGTTTTGCGAGATGACTTGGCCAGTGGTTCAAGATTCATGCCAGCCTTGATGTACGCCGAAGGCGATGGACCTAGCATCATGGACAAACTAGAGCCAGGCATGCGAGCTGTAACCGTTGCGGTTGCCATGGATGCTGCCGTTGAAGGGTTTGCTGTCCCTGGTTCTTATGTTGATGTAATTTTCCGCAGCGATGAAGACACCGAAGAAAACTTGCCCCAATCAACCGTAGCATTGATTGAAGGTGTTAAAATCTTGGCTCTTAACAGCCACACGCTTGCCACCAAACAGATCAACGAAGACAATCGTCGCGGATCGGAAGATAGCAAAGTCACTATTCAAGTCACACCAGACGAAGCGATTGCCTTGCAAGTGGTTGAAGGACGCGGAAGCTTGTCTTTGACCCTGCGTCATCCTGGCGATGGTTTGAGCTTAGATACTAGCCGACCGGTCACGTTGGATGATGTTTTAAATCGTCCTCGTTTGAAGAGCCACAAAATGCAAGTATTCCGTGGTGGAAGCATGACTGAAGTCGACTTCGGTAAAATCAAACAAGCACCTGTTGAGCCAGAAAATATCGTTCAGGTGAACGCCGACAAACAAGCGAAAGTCGAACGACGTGACAATGCAGTAAGTACTGCAGACGTCAAATAATCGGCGGCAATAAATACTGTATATGTAAGTCCATCCTGGCCTCTGTCTAGAAACTAGCAGAGGCCGCTGTTGTCTTACGACTTGAAAAGCCGACTGACTAACTTCCCTTTTCCTACTTACTGACTGAGACACACCAATGATCATGCAAAATGCCAAAAACTGGGACCGCACGATCGATCAAGCTGAGCTTGATTTCCAGAACCTCAAGACTTCGATTCATGAAGAATTGGTCGAATCGCTCGATCTCTCGTTAGTCGGTCGCGTTGATAGTGACCGCATGCGAAATGATGTTCGCCAGTTGTCCAACGAGGTAATGCGTGACCGCAAGCTGAAAATGCAAGCCCCGCAAAAAGAACGCTTGCTCGCAGAACTAGAAAACGAAGTCTTTGGGCTCGGACCTTTGGAAGCGGTCATTCATGACCCTACCATCAGCGATATTTTGGTCAATAACAGTCAAGAAGTCTACATTGAACGTCATGGTCAGTTAGAACTAACCGACATCGTCTTCGCCGATGACAATCACCTAATGCGAATCATTCAACGCATTGTGGCCCGCGTCGGACGCCGAATTGATGAAGTCAGTCCGATGGTCGATGCCCGGCTCGAAGATGGCTCGCGTGTAAACGCAGTCGTTCCACCCTTGGCATTGGGCGGCCCTAAGCTTTCCATTCGTCGATTTGGTGTCGAGCATCTTCAAATTGAGAAACTAATAGAAATCAACTCCATCGCACCAGAGATGGTCCAGTTCTTACAGGCCGCCGTTCAAGCCAGAATCAGTTTTTTGATCTCTGGTGGAACAGGTGCCGGTAAAACCACATTGCTCAACGCACTGTCGGCCTCGATCCCTTTTGATGAACGTATCATCACCATCGAAGACTCGGCCGAATTGTTATTACAACATCCACACGTTGTTGGCATGGAAACTCGTCCGCCCAATAGCGAAGGCGCCGGAGAAATCTCGCCACGCGATATGGTCCGAAACAGTTTGCGTATGCGACCTGACCGTATTCTAGTGGGCGAAGTCCGAGGCGGCGAGGCACTCGATATGCTTCAAGCCATGAACACCGGTCACGAAGGTTCACTCACTACCATTCATGCTAACGATGCCCGAGACGCTTTGGCTCGCTTGGAAATGATGGTCACCATGGCCGGATTTGATCTGCCAATTTCTGTGATTCGCAACTATGTGGCCGCCGGAATTCGGATCGTAGTGCATGCATCACGACTCAAAGGTGGTGTCCGAAAAATCATGCGTGTCGCCGAAATCGTTGAAGTCAAAGATGGCGAATATGTACTGGAAGACATCTTCCGGTTTGAACAACAAGGTCTTGATGACCAAGGCCGAGCCGTGGGTCGTTTTGTGACCACCGGATACCAACCAAAATGTATTAGCCGATTCAAAGATGCAGGCGTAGAACTTGATACCTCCATCTTTCGTGCTTAACTTATAATCGTGCTTAACATAAAACTCACTTAATCCTATTCACAAGACAGTACACGGGTCGTATATCGTGGAAAACTTACAACTACTGTTAAACAACCAGACGCTTCCGATTTTCATATTCGGTGGAATTGCAACCACGGTCGGTTTCGTGCTGATGTTCGCGCGTGACTTAGTGATGCGTCGTGGTGACGAAGCCATTATGGCTTCGCCGATTATGCGTCGTCTTCCGAAAGACTTAGACAAACATGGGCGTGGAACCGGAAGCAAATTTGATATATGGTTTGAACGAACCGTTTATCTGGCTAACCTCAACATGAGCACCACCATGGCTGCCGTGTTGATGGTGTCAGCCGGAATGACTGCCGGTTTTGGTGCCTGGATTTGGATTGAAGAACCGATCGCCAGTGCTGCGATTGGGTTTTTAACTGTCCTGTTTTTGTTTGTCGTATTATCCATTGTCAGTGCTCGCCGGTTGGCCAAAATTCAAAAACAATTCCCTGGTTCTCTTGACTTACTTGCCCGAGCCGTACGTGCTGGCGAGAGTTTGGATCAAGCAATGCAGCTCGTAGGCGATGCGGTCTTGGAACCAGTTGCTTCCGAATACCGACGCTGTGCGAAACAGCTAGAGATGGGGCTTTCTGTCTCGGCTACTATGCAAGCATTGAGTTTTCGAATCAACGTCATGGACATCCGCATCTTCGCCACGGCATTGAGCGTTCATCGTGAATCTGGCGGTAACTTGCCTGATACCTTAGAGCGTTTAGCCAAAGTGATTCGTGATCGCATGGCCTACTATCAACATCAACAAAGTGTCACGGCAACCGGTCGTATTTCGGCACTAATCATCGCAGTGATCGGCCCTATATTGGCCGGGTACCTTTTCTTTGTTCAACCAGAATATGGTCAAGGACTTTGGAACGATGAACTCGGACGCACGCTGTTACTCGCAGCAGGTATCTCAGAAATCATCGGTTTGTTAATTGTTTCCCGCATGCTGAAATCAGCCTATTAAATCTTTTAGATCAATCACCATGAATGAAGCAGAACTATATATTCCTGGCGCTTTTCTCGGCATCGCGTTGCTAATTATGGTAACGGGTCGCTGGATTTTTGGCATTGGGAAAAATAAACCGGAAGAAATACTCTACACCTCGGGTAGATCACTGGGCGGATTGACCCGTGGCCTCGCCGGCGTGATTCCAATGAGCCAAAAGGCCAAAGATAAAATCAAAAGTGAAGTCGTAAAAGCTGGTTTTTATGGCCGACACGCTGCCGATGATTTTTTGGCATTAAGAAACGCCGCCATTGTGGCTTGGATGTTTTTCATCGGTATCGCAGTGATTGCAACTGTTGAACAAGGCGAAGAAACCACCCAACGCATTCTTATCGTTGGCGCTGGTATGTTGTTACTCATCTGGGCCTTGCCACGTGTTATTTTAGGCCTGCAAGCCAGTACTCGCGTAAAACGTATTCACCATGCACTGCCGGATGGATTAGACATGATCACCATGACCATGTCGGCCGGAATGCCATTGCAAAAATCAATCGAACGAGTTGCCAAAGAACTACATCAATCACATCGTGACTTGGCCAGTGAACTAACCATTCTAGGCGGCCAAACCGATGCTGGTTCACTTGAACAAGGCTTGAAAGAATTGGCCAAACGTATCGATCAACCTGATGTTTCGGCACTGGCCACGTTGATTCGCCATGCTGAACGTTTAGGCGGCAACATAACTGGTGCGTTCCACGAATTTTCAGACAGCATCCGCCAAACCCGTCGTCAAAAAGCGGAAGAGCATGGCAATCGCACATCCGTGAAATTGTTGTTCCCCGTAATCTTCTTCCTGGCGCCGCCTATCTATGTGCTACTACTAGGCCCTGCCGTTTTGGAATTACGGAAATTTACGATCAACGAAAATCAACCCGGCGGTGTTCTCAGTCAAAATGATGCCGCAGCTCGATCCACCGCATCACCACTCGCCATCGAACCCATCGATGTCGAGGCCGGTTCGTAATAACGGATAATGCAGTCACCTGCACGATAGCAATTCACACTCGACTGCGAGATGCAAAACAGCCCTCCCCTTCTTTGTGCCTTTCTATCTTGGTGGTTCATCTTTTTGCACTTCCTCCTCGCTCACCCTACAAGCCTTGAGCTTTGCCAATCTCTTGCAGGCGTTTCAAAACGGCGGGCGGAATGATGCCGCCTGCAGTGCAAGGCGTATCAAGTGTCACCACGCCGCCTTGGGCTTTGATCTTGTCGATTCCTTGAATGAGATACTTGGCCGTGTATTCGGTCTTCGGTTTGGTGCCGGCACCCCAGCCATCGCTGACGGGGAACAGCAAGTGCCAGATGACGCCGTCAGGTGCGGGGTAGTTTTCTGGATTAAGCGGGGTCGATACTTTTTTGCCTTTGTACATGAACCCGTGTCCTTCGCCAGCGGTGAAGGTTTGATGAGGGCACAATTTTCCATCCACACATTGGGCCGCCCCCGGATAGGCACCTGCATTAAAAGCCAATTCGGCCTCTGGGTTGCCTGAACGAACCGCCGCAATCCACGTATCGATATTGTGCGGCTGGCTTTGTAGTTCGGCGTAGGATTCTTGCATGACTTTCTTGTAGCCATCAAACCACCAACCGGCCACCAGGTCTTTATAACGCAGTGACCACTCGCCACACACGTTGCCCCAGTTCCGCAGAAACTCAGGCGGCGGCTTCTGGTGTTCGCTTCGGACGAAGCCTGGGATTTTTCGGGGGTGAGACATCGTATCGACACCAGGGCCTGCCACTTTGCCGTTGATGGTCGGCAGCGTGTCGCCCATTGCCTTGATGATGTGGTAGTGTCGCATCGGGGCTCGGGCAGTCATGTACAGAATCAGTTTAATATCGCGCCGCTTCAGTTCTTCACCTATCTCTTGAATCAAATCACGCTTGGAAGTCCAAACACCAGGCTCGACACCCAGCAGTTTTTCATACGCCGAATTCGGCGCACAGTATTTCCCCCAGTGCTGCCCAATCACAAAAATCACATGCCCGGCCCCGGTGCTTTCGACATCCTTGCCCCATTGCTTCACATCAAACGAATCAATGGCCTGATTATACTGCCGGGAATCGTAGTTCTTGAAACACTCGTAATGAAACATCAGTCCATAGCCGCTTTGTTGAAGCCAACGCTGTTCGGCTTGGGCGGTGGTGGATGTTAAGAGTAGGAGCAGGGTGATGAGTATTTGGTGAGGTTTCATGGTTTTGTCGGCCAGATAGGCATTATTGGAAAAAGTGAATTACATATCTTAATCATAGGTCAGGTAGCTTAGATTTAAAATCTCGATGGTTAGATTTGGATCTCCTGTTTCCTTAATCAGCACTTCTTTCAGCTTTTGTTTGAATTCTTCGGAAGAACCCACGTAGTAATCAGGCCTGTCAAATAACTTGCGATTGTGACTGCCGGTCATTTTCAAACTTAGCAAAAGCTTATCTTGATTCGAAGGTGTTCCATAAAGAAAACTCTCGTACTCCACCGTAATTCCATCAAAAGGCTGAAATTGGCCCTGGAAGGTTTTTGCCAACTTCTGATCCGAAAGCACAATTACATTGCCAGTTGACGATGCCTCTATCCCATCATCCATCCCCACGAGCGACAGATAAGCGAAAGAGAGTCCCAAGATCAATAGAATGGCTGTAGCGATAATGAGGAGTAGTTTTTTCATCTGAGGTAGCCTTTATTAAGTATTGATTACTCAAAATTAGGATTCGTTATTGATCAGCCTTCTCTTCACTTCTGGCTTCCGCAAGGGCAGATGAAAGTAGACCTGTTGGAACGGCAACCGTACCTAATCCGATCATGAGAATAAAAAAGGTAAACAGTCGCCCGCCCAACGTGATCGGGTAGACATCTCCGTAGCCCACCGTGGTCAATGTTGTAACCGCCCACCATAAGCCGTGAAATACCGATTGGAATTTTTCTGGCTGTGCCTGGTTTTCACAGTAGTAGATACCGATCGCAGCCAGATAGATCAAAATCAACGCGACAAAACCAAAGAGGATTAGTTCTTCCTTGATTAAGATCAACGCCCGATGATACCTGCGAATTGCCCGACTGTACCGGAACAGTTTCAATATCCGAATGATCCTCAATAAACGAACAATACGAATCGCACGTAGATCAAGTCCAGAAGCAATGTAGAATGGCAGAAACGCCACTAAGTCAATCATGCCATAGCAGCTAAAGACAAAGCGTAATTTATTGTCAGCCACCAAAATGCGTGTGAGATATTCGAGAGTGAACAGTGTCACCGTAATGACTTCAATGTTCCAGAGAATATACTTTGTTTGTCCACTTAAATTGGGCAACGTATCGAGAGAAAAAGTGATCAACGAAAGAATGATCAGCCCTTGAACAGAGAAGGCGAACGCCCTGCCATACGGCGTGCTGCTGTCTTCGATGATGCTTTTCAAGGTGGGTTTTGGCATTTAATATTTCATTTTCAAGAATTCGATAATCGAGAAGCACGTCACGTGTGAAAATAAAAACTAAGCTCTAGCAATTTCGGACCGAATTTTCTCGATCAACTTTTTTTCTCGTGGATTACATTTCCCCGTATGCATTGTGATTGTCGACTGCTTAGTGTATGTATCCCAACTCTCGCCACTTGTTACATACATACTCTTTGAATCCTTCAACTGATTCAACGTCACAAACCATAGCAAGCTCTTTTCCTGTTTGAGATAACATTACCTTACCAATATTTATCTTTCCATCTTCTAAATGGAGTTGAATACTGTGATCATCATAGCTTGCAGAGATAACACTTGAATCGCAGTTCAAAGTAAATGATCCGATAAAATCAATTTGACGAATTAACCCGATACTTTCCAAGTGAGATAATTTTCCATAAGAAATTGAGCAGCGTTCGTAAATATCATCATCTTTATCATAAACTAACGGGGAAAGACTATCATCAATTTGCCAACCGAAATTACACAATTGAGTGAACGACAATGCATCATTTTTATCAAGGCTTGATAGCGAATTGACTGTTCTCTTCGAGAATGCACCAGGTGAATTAGCCTCGGATGCCAATACCTTAGACCAAAGAAGTTGCATGTCTTCATCAGAAATAATGCGACACTTGTCAAAGAAGTTCGTCAGCCAGTCGTCTTCGACATCCTCGGGAGTGGAACTCTCCTCTAACAATGGTAATGCCTGCCCGGTAATCTGTTCCATGTTCTCTTGTTTTTTCGCTTCCTCTTCTACAAAGCGATGCATGGCTCTTCTGTGCAGATCTGTTATCTGAATCTCACTTTTTGCTTTAATCAATGCAGCCTCGGCTTCGGCCTTAGCTACTCTCTTGATTTGATATGGCAAAAAGAGACCTCCAACAGCAGCGGATGATTTTTCAATCAGAGTGTTTGCTGGTTTAGTGAGATTGCCTAGACTAACAAGAGAGTTGCTTGTTTCGTTACTCATATTGCACTAATCAAACTGAGGTTGCTGTTTCAGTGTAAAATTGATTTCCAATTTACCAGCATGGCATTATGCCCCTCTTAAGAACCTGCGTCAAGCTTTGATTCGCAAATAATATATTGCTGTTGCCTACCCACGTTTCGGCTTCGGTATCTTCGCCCCACCCTTACGTCGTCTCCCACCAGTCCGTTTTTGTTTTCCGGTGGGTGATTTGTTGTCGACTTCGGATTTCTTTTCGCCGATCGATTGTTCCATTTTGACGATGCGGTCGCGGATGTTTCCGGCGCGTTCGAATTCGAGATTGTCGGCCGCTTCGAGCATTTCTTTTTGCAGCTCGTTGATGAACTCTTGCGTGATGTATTCGGCTTCGTCGTCTTGGCCGACGGCTGCGCTGGCCTTGCGATGGGCGGCCGCATCGTCTTCGATTCCTTTGCGGATACTTTTCTTGATTGATTCTGGCGTGATGTTGTGCTCGATATTATATTCTGCTTGAATTTTGCGACGCCGGGCCGTTTCATCAATGGCGGCTTTCATCGAGCGGGTAATTTTATCGCCATACAAAATCACTTTGGCGTTCACATTACGAGCGGCTCGCCCGATGGTTTGAATCAACGAGGTTTCGCTCCGCAAAAAGCCTTCTTTATCGGCATCGAGAATGCCAACCAGTGAAACTTCTGGAAGATCCAATCCTTCACGCAACAAGTTCACGCCGACCAAGCAATCGAAGTGACCGGCCCGGAGGTCTTGCAGCAGTTCGACCCGTTCAAAGGCGTTCAGCTCGCTATGCAGCCATTTGCAGGCGATGTTTTTTTCGCAATAGAAATGGGCCAAGTCTTCGGCCAGGCGTTTGGTGACCGTGGTCACTAGCACCCGTTCGCCAGCGGCGATGCGCTCTTTGATCTGTTCTAGCAAATGGGGCACTTGGCCAGTGGCCGGTTGGACTTCCACCACCGGGTCAAGCAAACCGGTTGGGCGAATGACTTGCTCGATGATTTCTCCGCCGGTCTTTTCGAGTTCATAGTCATTGGGTGTTGCCGAAACATAGACCGTTTGGTTCAGTTTATTTTCCCACTCTTCAAACTTATAAGGCCGGTTATCCAGTGCGCTGGGTAGACGAAACCCATGCTCGACCAAGTTCATTTTGCGGCTACGATCTCCGTGATACATGGCCCTGATTTGGGAGACAGTCACGTGTGATTCATCGATGAACAGCAGGAAGTCATCGGGGAAGAAATCGTAGAGCGTATTGGGCGGCGAGCCGGGCGGACGACCGGACAGTTGTTGACTGTAATTTTCAATACCAGGACAAAATCCGATCTCCTGCATCATCTCGATATCGAACCGAGTCCGGGCACTCAGGCGTTGGGCTTCAAGCAGTTTGCCTGCGCCTTTGAGTTCTTCGAGGCGTTCGTCTAATTCGGTTTTGATTTTGCTAACCGCTTCGGCCACGCGTTCTTCAGGCATCACAAAATGTTTGGCCGGGTAGATGTACAAACTATCTTGCTGCATGAGCACTTCGCCGGAAGTCGGATCAATGACCGAGAGTTGTTCGACTTCATCGCCCCACAGTTCAACCCTTACGGCAAACTCTTCGTACGAAGGCCAGATTTCAATGCTATCGCCCCGCACGCGAAACTTGGAACGCTCGAACGAAACATCGTTCCGTTCGTAATGAATGTCGACCAGCTTCGAGAGGATGTCGTCGCGGTCAACAATTTGGCCTTTGGTAATGCTGACCATCATTTTTTTGTAGTCGTCAGGCGAACCAAGTCCGTAGATGCTGGAGACCGAGGCGACGATGATCACATCGTCTCGACTAACCAGGGCACTGGTTGAAGCCAAACGCAGGCGGTCAATTTCTTCGTTGATCGAGGCATCTTTCTCGATGTAGATGTCTCGCTGCGGAATGTAGGCTTCAGGCTGATAGTAGTCGTAGTAACTGACGAAATAATGGACCGCGTTGTTGGGGAAGAATGCTTTGAATTCAGAATATAGTTGAGCGGCCAACGTTTTATTGTGCGAAATCACCAGCGTCGGCTTTTGTATGTTTTGGATGACGTTGGCCATGGTAAAAGTTTTACCCGAGCCGGTGACGCCCATTAGCACTTGGCCAGGTTTACCGTTTTCGATGCCTTCGGTCAGTTCGCGGATGGCTTCCGGTTGATCACCACCCGGTTGAAACGGAGCTTCCAGTTGAAATTGCACAGATGCCTACCTCGTTCGAGTCGTTAGGGGCTCCTCGCAAAAATGGAGCCAAGCTACTCATTATTGGCGATCTTGGGAAAAGGGGCAATCGGAGGGGCAGATTTCTGGTGAATGAAAACAGAATTCGCTATATAGGCGCATTCCTTGTACAATTGGCATTCTTTTAACGTAACCCCTAATCATAAGAAATCAGGAACCTGGAAGATGCACCTTCGCTTGCTAAAACTGTTGACACTGCTGACCACCGTAATAGGAACCGCAGGGCTTGCTTTTGCCGAGAAACCAGCGGATGTGCCGGTGAAGGTCTTTCTGCTAGCGGGTCAATCGAACATGCAAGGGCAAGGCGTGGTCGATATGGATCACCCGCAGTACTACAACGGCGGCAAGGGCATTTTGAATAATGTGATGAAGGGCCCAAAAAACGCGGCCAGGTATGGCCATATTAAAGATGCCAACGGCAATTACGTTGTGCGTGACGACGTTTGGGTGCGGTATCAAACCAAGCACGAGCTGAAAAGGCGAGGGCTCGGAATTGGTCTAGCTGGCTATGAAGGTCTACATCATATCGGGCCAGAGTTCCAATTTGGGCATGTGATAGGTGATCAATTTAAGGAGCCAGTGTTGTTGATCAAAACGGCCTGGGGCGGAAAAAGTTTATACCAAGATTTTCGCCCACCCAGTGCTGGCGGAGAAGTGGGCCCGTATTACACGCAGATGATCAAAGAAGCAGACGAAGCACTAGCGGCGATGGGCGAAGATTTCCCCTCGCTAAAAGGTCGCAAGTACGAACTGGCCGGTTTCGTGTGGTTTCAAGGATGGAACGATATGTTCAATAAAGATGGACTGGCCGAGTACGAAGAAAACTTGGTTCACTTGGTAAATGATGTGCGAAAGCATTTTGATACACCGAAGCTACCGGTGATCATCGGCGAACTGGGTAACGGCGGCCCGAAGGCGAACGAGAATATGCTGACGATTCGCCAAGCCCAAAAACAGGCGGCCAAGTCTTTCGGCACGAGAGGCAACGTGGTGTTTGTACAAACCTCGCAGTTCGCACGGCCGGCAGAAGAATCACCCAACGTCGGACACGGGCACCACTGGTTTGGGAATGCGGAAAGTTATTTCCTGATCGGTGATGCGTTGGGCAAGGCGATGATTAAGCTGGTTGATCGAGGGAATTGAATCTAATTCAAACGCCCCACTCGGCGAACAGATCATCGGTCTGGTCTGCTTGATCTTGCTTGGAAGCCAACGAACTGAATGAGCTTTCACTTACGGCAGCTAATTCGAGTAATCGTTCGTCCTCGGTCAGTAGTTCATACTCGGCAGACCACAGGGCATCCAGATCATCAGGTGTGGCCAGCGGTTCAAGATTTGCGATTGTCTTTTCAATGCTACGAATCGGTTCGGCTTCAAGCAACGGAGTTGTTGTGAATTTTCTCTGTAGGTCAGGCTGTGCCTGACGCGAATTGAAAACCGGTTC
>NVWB01000140.1 GCA_002733575.1 Blastopirellula sp.
GAACGGCGATGAACCCGGTTGATCATCCGCATGGTGGTGGTGAAGGTCGTACAAAAGGTGGTCGTCATCCGGTTACCCCACAAGGTAAACCAACCAAGGGTGGTGCAACTCGTCATAAACGTAAAGCATCGAACAAGTCGATTATTCGACGAAGACGATCTAGACGTTATGGTGTTTTAAAGCTGATTAAATAATCATTCGAATCAATTGTATAGAGTTAGATAAACAGAGTTAAATAAACTATGAGTCGTTCACTCAAAAAAGGCCCTTATGTCGACCTGAAACTGTATACCAAAGTACAGAAGATGGAAGATGCTGGCACTAAGGATTCGATTAAGACTTGGGCTCGTGCATGTACGATCATCCCTGAGTTTGTTGGTTATACCTTTATGGTTCACAACGGCCGTCAACATGTCAAAGTCTATGTGACTGAAGATATGGTAGGTCATAAACTGGGAGAGTTTTCGCCAACGAGAACATTCCGGGGCCATGGTTCAGACAAAAAACGATAGTTACAAACAATACTAGCGATTGCCTTTAGGCAAAAATATAAACGATAGACGGAGAAATAATATCATGTCCTATAATGCTTCCCATCGGCTGGCAAGAATCAGTCCTCGGAAAGTTCGGCCTTTGGCTGACATGGTTCGTGGCAAGTTTGCTGACGAAGCACTTGACATTCTTCGCTTTCAGCCACATCGTGGTGCACGGATGTTGGAAAAAGTGATCAAGAGTGCTTTAAGTAATGCTCAAGATCCTGACCAAAACCGTGGTACTTCGGTTAGCGTTGATAACCTGATTATTTCAGAAGCTACTGTAGATGGTGGTCCGGTTATCAAGAGATGGCGTCCTCGTGCCCGAGGTACCGCTTATCCAATTTTGAAAAGAACAAGTCACATCAATATCACCTTGGAGGAAATCGAAGTTTAAGGCGATTTCGTATTGCCTGAAAATCGATTTAGTCGGAAAGACAGAATCCTATGGGTCAAAAAGTAAATCCTATCGTTTTTCGTACTGGTGTCATGCAAGGCTGGAAAAGCCGTTGGTATGCATCGAAAGGCGATTATGCTGCTCTTCTCTTTGAAGATCATAAAATTCGTACATTCATCGGTAAGCATCCGGATTCTCGAATTCGGCAGAAATATCGAAATGCAGGTATCGATAAGATCGAAATCGATCGAACTCGAGACGAAGTTAAAGTGACGTTATTTGTTGCGAGACCTGGTTTGATTATTGGACAAAAAGGTTCAGAAATCGAACGCTTGCAAGAAGAATTGCAGAGATTAGTTGGACGACGTATCAACCTCAAAGTTGAAGAAGTGGGTCGCCCTGAACTAAGAGCTCAATTGGTTGCGAACGACATTGCCGATCAAATGGCAAAGCGTTCAAGCTTCCGACGTACAATGAAACGGGCTTTGGAAACTACCATGGAAGCCGGTGCTAGAGGAATTAAGGTTCAACTAGCTGGTCGACTTGGTGGAGCTGAAATGGCTCGGCGTGAAAAACAAATCGCTGGATCGATTCCTTTAAGCACTTTGCGGGCGAAGATTGATTACGGATTTTCCGAATCAAAAACACCGCAAGGACATATTGGAGTTCAGGTCTGGATTAATAACGGTTTTTATGAAGGGGACGACGCCGATGGCCAACATGCCGAGGAGAGTCAAGCACCGAAAAAGTCAAAGAAGACGTATAAAAGGTGATGCCACTCGTGGTAACACCATCCAGCTAGGTGAATTTGGATTACAATCCACACAAGCTGGTTACGTTAAAGCTGCGACGATTGAAGCTGGACGTATTGCTGCACAGCAGTATATTCGTGGAATTGGTCGATTGTTTATTCGAATCTTTCCACATAAGCCTGTTACTTCTACTCCCTTGGAAACAAGAATGGGTAAAGGTAAAGGGGAACCAGAATATTGGGTAGCAGTAATTAAACCTGGTACAATCATGTATGAATTGTCAGGGGTTAATGAAGATCAAGCTCGAATTTGCTTGGCACGACTTGCACATAAAATGCCAGTACGTTGTCGGTTTGTTCGCAAACGGCCTGATCTTGTTACCGGTGGATCAGAAGTAAATTAAAGATAAAACTGGATACGTTCCAGTTTTAATTCAAATTCATTACAGCTTAGTAAAGCGAGATAAATAGTACGATGAAGGCAAGTGAACTGCGAGAAATGAGTGATGATCAGCTTAAGGCGACACTCAAAGATACCGCGGAATCGCTGTTCCGTTTATCGATGCAAGCTCAAACTGAACGGCTGGATGCTCCGAGTGAATTGTCGAAACAACGACGATTAATTGCTCGGATCAAAACAATACAACACGAGAGACTAGCAGCCTCTGTTACTGAAGAAGTTGCAACGTAATTATTAGTCAACTGAGTTTTCGGACTTAAGAATCAACGAGTTATAAAGTTATGCCAAAAAAGGTTTTGATCGGTCGAGTGGCCAGCGACAAAATGGATAAGACCCGACGTGTTGAAATTACACGTCGAATTAAACATCCACTTTATGGCAAGTATTATTCTCGGAGTATGGCTTGCCATGCTCATGATGAAAACAATGAGTCTAAAGTCGGTGATACGGTTGAAATCATTGAGAGCCGACCACGATCAAAAACAAAACGGTGGGATCTCGTTAAGGTAATCGAAAAGAGTCGTGAAGTAGATGTTGCAGCGTTGAAAGCTGCTAGAGATTCTGCTTCAAGTAGCGATTAACTTTCGCTTGGCTTTAATTATTACAATCAGTAAGTTAATACAATCATAATTTTTGTTGTTGGGAAATAGTTAGCGATGATTCAGCAAGAGAGTAGGCTGTCTGTCGCGGATAACACCGGTGCAAAGCAAGTAATGTGCATCAAAGTACTCGGTGGTACCCGTAGAAGATCAGCCGGCTTAGGCGACGTGATTATTTGCTCCGTTAAGGAAGTAATTCCTGGTTCGGAAGTGAAGAAGAAGTCAATTATTCGCGCAGTCATTGTACGTTGTAAAAAAGCAACTCGTCGTAAAGATGGTAGCTACATTCGTTTTGACAGCAATGCGGTTGTTTTAGTTGATACCGATGGAAATCCACGTGGTACACGAATTTTCGGTGCGGTTGCCCGAGAGTTACGTGAAAAGAAATTTATGAAAATTGTTAGCCTCGCAAACGAGGTGGTTTAATGCATATAAAAGTAGATGACACTGTTGAAGTAATTGCTGGAAAAGAYCGYGCTGTACGAGCRAGGGTTTTGAAAGTTATACCAACAACYGGMAAAGTAATTGTTGAAGGWGTGAACAAAGTTTTYAAACATGTTCGCCGGAGYCAGCAAAATCCACAAGGTGGTCGTCTCTCAAAAGAGATGCCRCTCCAGATTTCYAATGTGATGYTAGTTTGCCAAAGTTGTGGTAAAGCAACACGTACCGGATCTAAAATCCATGATGATGGGTCAAAGACTCGATACTGTAAAAAATGTGGTGCTGATCAACACGTAATCAGTCCTCCGAAAAATTAAATCAACGCTTACATTAATATTTAGATTCACAAATTCGGTCGCATCGAACATCCTTCGATAAGCTGACGGAAAAAAGAATTATGAAACCGCGATTACAAGAAAAATTTGAAACCGAAGTCGTTCCAGCGATGGCTGAAAAGTTCGGTCGTACGAATATAATATCCCTACCAAAACTACAGAAAATTGTAGTGAACATGGGTGTTGGTTCCGCAGCGACTGAAAAGAAACACATCGATGATGCCGTTTCTTCTATTACGGAGTTGACAGGTCAAAAACCAATGATCTGTCGTGCTCGTAAGAGTTTGGCAACATTTAAATTACGTGAAGGTCAACCGATTGGTTGCAAAGTTACTTTGCGTGGTCAGCGAATGTTCGAGTTTTTAGATCGTCTTGTTTCCATTGCTTTGCCTCGGGTCCGTGACTTTCGCGGAATCAACCAGAACAGCTTTGATGGAAACGGTAACTATACAATGGGTCTTGCTGAGAGAACGGTGTTTGCAGAGCTTAATGCTGACAAATACCTGAGACCTCAAGGACTAGATATTACCTTTGTTACTTCCTCAAGTAGCAATGCAGAAGCCCTAGAATTACTTACCTTGTTAGGTATGCCATTCAAGAAAGATGATGATCCTGAATAAGGAACATTTTCAATGAATTGGGCTATTTTTTATTGTTTTTAATTAACGTATTATCAGACAGGTACACCTGTGGCAAGTAAATCAAAAATTGCCAAAGCCGAACGCAAACCGAAGTTTTCTTCGCGCAGCGAACGGCGATGCAAAATCTGTGGACGGCCAAGAGCCGTTTACCGTAAGTTCGGCATCTGTCGTATATGTATTCGTAAATTGGCTGACCAGGGAGTAATCCCGGGTTTACGCAAGGCAAGTTGGTAAGGGAACCTGAATTACCATGATGACTGACCCTATCGCCGACATGTTAACTCGCATTCGCAATGCAGTACGTGTCGAGCACCCCAACGTAGACATGCCTTCGTCGAAGGTCAAACGAGGTGTAGCTGACGTATTAAAGCGTGAAGGCTATATCTGGGACTGGGAAGAAGTAGAATCCCAGCCTGTGAATCATATTCGCATTGAATTGAAATACGGTCCAAATGGCGAACGTGTTATTCAACATATCAAGCGAATAAGTAAACCAGGTTGTCGAGTTTACACGAAAAGCAAAGAACTTCGACCGATCCTACAAGGCCTTGGCATTAGTGTTATTAGCACTAGTACAGGTGTTGTGAGTGACCGCGAAGCACGTCAAAATAACGTTGGCGGCGAGATTCTTTGTGAAGTTTGGTAACCGCGAAATTTATAACGCTGTTACTGATCTTTGTAAAGATCAATTGTATATTTTAAGAATCAAATCATAACCAACACTTGGCAATTCCATGTCACGACTCGGTAAAAAACCGGTAGCAATTCCAGATAAAGTCACCGTTACAGTGACTAATCGTTTAATTGTTGTAGAAGGCCCACTCGGCAAACTAGATTACCAACATCGCCCTGAAGTTTCGATTGAAATTCAGGAAGATGCTAAACAGGTAGTCATTTCTGCCCCTGGGGATACTGGTCAATCAAAAGCGTTCCATGGCTTAACACGTGCTTTAATCAATAATATGGTTGAAGGTGTTACCAAGGGTTACGAAAAGAAACTTGATATTGTTGGCGTTGGTTACTTGGGAGCGATCTCTGGTGACACGCTTCAACTTCGAGTTGGCTTTGCCAATGAGATCCATAAAAAGATTCCCAAGGAATTGGACGTTACTTGTCCAACTCAAACTTTGGTTGTTGTTAAAGGAATTGACAAGCAAAAAGTGGGTCAATTTGCAGCAGAAGTTAGAGCATCGAAAAAACCTGAGCCTTATAAAGGCAAAGGAATTCGATACCAAGGTGAACACATTAAGTTGAAACCTGGTAAAGCAGCAGCGAAATAATTCGGACTATTTGATAGCCTTTCACTAGGCAACCTTTATAAGTTGATCTCACTTTCGATAGATCTTCTTATGGTGCCACGAAAACGGCGAGACATACTGTGAATCAAGAAAAATTTATCCAACAGCAGAGACTTCGAAGAAGACGCCATGTTCGTAAACGTGTGCGTGGAACTTCGGAACGACCTCGACTTACTGTTTTCCGCAGTAATCAACACTTGTATTGTCAAGTGATTGATGACTCGATTGGGAAGACTCTCGTTTCGGCATCAACTCGAGATAAAGAGCTTCGCGATACAATTAAAACCGGTGGGAATTGTGAAGCCGCGACCGTTGTTGGAAAAGCAATTGCTGAACGAGCGACTGCTGCTGGACTGAGCAAGGTCTGTTTAGATCGTGGTCATCTTCGGTATAATGGTCGAGTTGCAGCATTAGCGGATGCGGCACGCGAAGGCGGATTACTGCTGTAAACGATTGCATTACAAACCATAGCATTACATTTGATATAACCCTGATTATTATTCAATCGAATTTATCATCAGGCATTTTTATTAGGGAGTAGCCAGGTAATGGCGAAAGACTCAAGAAGAGGCGGATCCGACTCTAAAAAGGGTGGCTTTATTGAAAAAGTCGTCAAGATTAAGCGTTGTGCCGCAGTTGTTAAAGGTGGTCGTCGATTCAGCTTTGCTGCCATGGTCGTTACAGGTGATGGCAAAGGTAAAGTTGGCTGGGGCTACGGCAAGGCGAATGAAGTTCCGCCGAGCGTAGAGAAGGCTGTGAAACAAGCTGAAAGAAGCTTGGTCGATATAAATATCGTTGATGGTTCAATCTCTCATAAAGTGATTGGCACCTTTGGTGCAGGTAAAGTAGTACTGATTCCAGCTAGACCTGGTACAGGTATTATTGCTGGTGCTGCTGTGCGTGCCGTTTGCGAAGCAGTTGGAATACAAGATATCTTGACCAAAAGTTTTGGTTCAAATAACCCCGTTGTTTTGGTTAAATCAACCATCAACGGACTACAACTTCTACGAACTAAAGAAGACATTCAGCGTCTTCGAGGAGTAGCGCTGTAATGGAGCTGCATGAAGTCAATCGCGGAATTAAAAAGTTCAAAAAAGGCAAAC
>NVWB01000028.1 GCA_002733575.1 Blastopirellula sp.
GTAAGAACATCAGGCAACTCGCCTTCCACGACTTTCCATCCTTGCAGATCGCCCTCTTCAAACGTGAATCGTAAATTACCGACTGGCTTGAAGTTGTCGTATTGAATCAACTTTTTCGAGTTGCGAGCCGCAGGAATTCGAGCCTGTAACGTGCGGGGGCCATCATCAAAGAATCTCGCTTGGCTACCGGTTTGATCAATATCACCCAATTCGGTTCTGGCTCTTTCAATTCGTTTCATTAATGCTGCCACCACATCAGGGTGCTTGCTGGCAACATTGGTCGTTTCGCCAGGATCGGTGTCTAGATTAAATAGTTGCGTCTCTGGCACTGCTTCAATCATGCGTCCCCACCAGCCGGTGCCGCCAGGATTGGATTTGCGTGGTAGCACAAGTTTATATTGGGCATGTCTGACGCCAGTCAATAAACATCCAGAGTAATACAGGTATTCGTCACGTGGGCTTACCTGGGAAATGCCGAACAGAAACTTGCCTGCATCATGCCCATCCAGTTCGAGTTTTTCTGGAATTACGACACCGGCCAATGCGGCAAACGTGGGTAGTAAATCCATGGTCGATAGAATCTCGTCACTCTCTCGGCCCGCTTTGATCTTTCCTGGCCATCGAATAATACAAGGGACTCTCGATCCGCCATCCCAGGCCGACATTTTCCAACCTCGCAGTGGATCGGCGGTGCCTGAGTGATCTCGCGGAATAAACTTCCCCGCATTGGGTTTCATTCCACGTGTCGTTTCAATCCAAGGCCCGTTGTCCGATGTAAACACAACCAGCGTATTATCCTCTAGATCAAGAGCCTTGAGTTTGGCGAATATCTGTCCGCATGACCAATCGATTTCTTCAATCGTATCACCATAAGGACCGTAGTCTGATTTGCCCTTGAAATTGGTCGAGGCCCCCACAGGTACATGCGGCATGTTATGCGCCAGGTATAAGAAGAAAGGTTGATCTCGATTCTTCTCAATCCAATTGAGTGCTTCGCGTGTGTAATCGGCTGTGATGTTGTCCCAGGTTTCTACCGATTTTGTTACGATCTGATCATTGCGAACAATCGGGCTCCGAAACGGCGATTCCTCCACATACGTTGTGAACCCATTGTAAGCTGGCGTGCCATAGAAATAATCGAACCCCTGTGCATTGGGCATCGTTTCACTGGCAAACCCCAACGGCTGACTCGCGTCTTTCATGGTCAAATGCCACTTGCCAATAATGGCCGTTTTGTAGCCCGCCTGTTGAAACATCTCGCCCATGGTCCACTCTTGTGGATGAGGCACCGTGTGCAGACGCTTTTGATTACCAGGCTCTGCCACTCGAATTGGGTAACTGCCAGTCATCAACGCGGCCCGAGAGACTCCACACACAGGCTGCGCATAAAAGCTAGTCAACCGCAGCCCTTGTGTGGCCATCTGATCTAAGTGCGGTGTTTTAATCGTCGTGCTGCCAAAGCAACCAAGATCGTTGTAACCCTGGTCGTCGGTGAAAATAAGAATCACGTTTGGTTGCTCACTAGATTTTGCACAAGCGGAGTGCGGCTGAGCAACCAGAATAATGAACACCAAGCAGGCCGAAAAAAATGCTTGCAGAAGAAGTGATCGAAGAGAGGCAGGGGATAATTGATTCATCGTGAATTCTCTTGTGAAGTCAAAAAAGAGAGAGTATTTGATACATTGATTGTAACGTCATCCAAATGAACGTTCAATTGATCAATCAAACTGCCTGGATACTCATACCTCAACCATAATAACCCGCAATACCCTCTTTGGCAGTACGGCCCTTTATCAACCACCCAATCGATCTAAAACGAATCACTACCAGAGCTTATTCATCAGGTATGTTTGAGTAGAGAAATCTATCAACACTAGACTACGTGAGTAAGCCATGAGCGACATCCTTTCCACTGATATTAACGAGCAGCTTTCAAGCAACCAGATTGCCATCATTCCACCTAGCGTTGTAGCTGCAAACTCAGGCAATCAATCGACGCTGACAGAGAAACCGACCAAAACGGTCAATGTTTTGCATTTGATCAATGGAGAACATTACTCTGGGGCCGAACGTGTTCAAGATTTATTGGCGTTGCGCTTACCAGAGTTTGGTTATCAGGTTGGTTTCTGTTGCCTAAAACCAGATCGATTTAACGAAGCCAGAGCTGCCAAAGAGGCCCCGCTGTATGATCTGGGGATGCGTCATCGGTTCGATTTATTGCGTACTTCTGAGATTGCCCGAATTGCTACCGAAGGCAATTACGAACTTCTGCATGCCCACACGCCGCGGAGCGTTTTACTGGGCATGATGACCTCGCGTAAAACGGGTATTCCGTTGGTCTATCACGTTCATAGCCCAACTTCCCGAGATTCCACTCGTCGAGTCCGCAACTGGGTTAATCAACAAGTTGAACGCATGGCCATGAAGCATGCAGTGCAATTGATTACCGTTTCGCACAGTTTGGCAGATCATGTCGCTGATCAAGGAATCTCTCGCGAAAAAATTTCCGTAGTTCATAATGGAGTTCCAACCACGATTCATATCGACCAACGCACGCCTCCTACAAAAACATGGATACTAGGCACAGTCGCCCTATTTCGGCCTCGTAAAGGAATTGAAGTGCTGCTGCATGCGATGGCCGAACTTCGTGCCGTCGGAAATGATGTGCGTTTGCGTGCTGTTGGCCCTTTTGAAACGCCAGAATATGAAGCATCGATCAAACAATTGGTCAAAGAGCTTCAATTGGAAGATGCGATTGAATGGGTTGGTTTCACGCAGGAAGTGAATCAAGAACTGGGCAAGATGGACCTGTTTGTGCTGCCCAGCCTGTTTGGAGAAGGGCTACCGATGGTCATTCTCGAAAGTATGGCCGTGGGAACCCCGGTTGTGGCCACTAAAGTAGAAGGCGTGACCGAGGCGATCAAGCATGGAGTCAATGGGCTCATTGCCAAGCCAGAAGACCCGAAAAGCCTGGCCGAACAAATTCAGGCCTTGATCTTAGGGCTTTATGATTGGAACGAACTTCGCAGTAATGCCCTCGTAGAACATAATACTTCGTTTTCTGATATCAGTATGGCTCGCGGAACTTCCTTGGTTTATGACGAAATCTTGCGATAAGCCATTTTTCCACAATATATCTGCCTGAGTGACCAAAGGTGTCACAAGCTTGGACGATTCTAAGAATCAGGGCATTCTCATACTTTCGCGGCCGGGCGTGACCCGTTATCCTTGCGTTTGAGAATGGTTCTCCCTCTATTCCTTGATCAGGATGATCTGATTCCATGTCAATCCAACGCCAATTTCTTGATTGGACGCAACCTGCACTTCACCGTGTGGCCGATTATCTGTTGGAGAAGTTCACAACCGCGCAAGCTATCAATCTCTCTGGTGTTGTCCTGGTGCTACCTGGTGCGTTGGCCGGGCGTCGCTTGGTTGAGATACTCGTTCAGCGTGCCAGTGAAACCAATCGAATTCTCCAGCCACCGCAAATCACCACCGTCGGTAATGTTCCGGAACTGCTTTATCCACTAAAGCAACCTTTTGCCGATGAGTTGACTCAGCAACTTGCCTGGGCCGAAACCCTACGAGATTTTGATCAAAAAAAACTAGCTGCCGTGATTCCGTATCCGCCCAACGATGGAAGTCTCATCCAATGGCGGGAATATGGCGTGTTGCTTCGTCGCACGCATCGAGAACTTACTTCCGATGGCCTTGATTTTGCGGATGTTGTAAACCGGGGAGAGTCGCTAGAAGGCTTCACTGAAAAGGAACGCTGGCAAGTTCTGTCGGATTTGCAGCAGAATTACCTGGCACGTTTGGATTCGCTTGAACTTTGGGACAAGCAAACCGCCCGGCTGTTTGCCATTGAACATCAAGAATGTGTCTCGAATAAAGATTTGATCTTTATCGGAACGGTCGACATGAACCATTCACTACGCAAAATGCTCGACCAAGCAGATGCTTCTGGCACAAAAATTACGTCCTTGATTAGTGCTCCTGAAGAATTGGCGGATCGCTTTGATTCACATGGCTGCCTGAAACCTGAAAAATGGGCCAACTGTAAAATTTCCGTGAATGAAGAACGCATTCATTTAGTCGATAGTTCAAGTGACCAGGCCGATCAAGTGGCCCGATGTTTGGCAGAAGCGGCGAGCAAATATGGGCCGGACCAAATCACCATCGGCATGCCCAACGAACAGTTAGTGCCTGAAGTTCAAAGAGTGCTGCTAGAACATGACGTCAAGACTCGATTCGGAATCGGCGATAACGTCACCGATTCGCTACCGTGCCGGTTGATCCAAGCCATTTCCGAATTTGCTTCGACCAAGCAGTACACCAAGCTGACTTCGCTGGTACGTCATCCAGATGTTCTCTCGCGTCTGAGTTCTCCTACACAAGCATTACAGCAATTAGATCGAATCGCAGTCGATAAACTGCCGGGAGAAATCGATACGACTTCAGACTACCTACCGGAAGCTCTTCAAGAGATTGCTGCGTCAATTTCTGCGATGACTGATCCATTCAATGCAAAACCGCAACCACTCTCCAAGACAGGCGAGTTGATCGGCCAAGTTTTATCGGCAGCATACGGAGACCTCGAAGTCTCAGGCGACAGTGAAGTCTATCGAAACACACTACTTCCGTGCAAAGAAATTAGTCAGACGATCAATCAATGGTCGTCTGTGCCGACTGAACTTGAACCAACCCTCTCCATTGCAGATGCCGTTGGCCTGTTGTTTTCATCACTGCAATCTGCCACGATTCCGCCAGAATCGGATGCTGACAGCATTGAGATATTAGGTTGGCTGGAACTTGCACTGGATGATGCACCCTGTTTGATCCTCACTTCTTTCAATGAAGAGTACGTCCCAAGTTCTGACCCTGCCGATATGTTTCTGCCGAATCAACTTCGCCAGATGCTCTCGCTAGAAGATGACTCTCGCCGTTATGCACGTGATGCTTATGCTTTTCAAGTGATGCTCAACAGTCGTAAAACGATGGATGTGATTGTCGCCAAGCGAAGCTCCTCAGGCGAACCGCTGGCACCTAGTCGATTGTTGTTTGCTTGCGAATCCGCAGAGCTGCCTGCTCGCGTTGCCCGCTTGTTTAATGAGCCTGATTCGGCAACCGAACAAAAATCTCCCGCGGCATTTAAAGCGGCAGAACCATTTGCCGCAAGAGAGCAACGGATTATTATCCCACAGCCAGTGGCACTTGATGAGCCGATTAAGAAAATCACCGCCAGCGATATTCGATTGTATCTCAAGTGCCCTTATCGATACTATCTTGAAAAAGTCTTGAAGCTGCGATCCAGCCGTGATTCGGCCTATGAACTCGATGCCATGTCGTTCGGCAATCTGGCACATGATGTACTAGAAGCATTCGGCCAGAGTGATGTGAGGAATTCCACTTCAGCAGAGCAAGTCTCAGATTTCCTGGCATCCACCCTCTATCAGTTCTCCAAACGCAATTATGGGGATTCAGTTCTGCCAGCGGTTAGGATACAAATCGAACAACTCAGAGTTCGTCTGGAACATTTCGCCAAGTCACAAGCGGCCCGTGCTACCGAAGGTTGGCAGATTCGAGACACCGAACTTGATACCAAAGGAGATCCTCCGACTATCGAGGTTGATGGACATACGATTGAACTTCATGGGCGAATCGACCGGGTCGACTATCACCCTGATTCCAGAAAGTGGGCCGTGCTCGACTACAAAACAGGCGACTCTGGCAAATCCCCTGAACGTGATCACCACACCGGCAAAGGAGAAAATCGAGTCTGGACAAATGTGCAACTTCCATTCTACCGCATGCTGGCGCCCCATTTTGAGATTGGTAATCAACTACAAGTTGGTTATGCCTGTCTGCCCAAAAAAGCAGATGACTCCGGCTTTAAGATCGCCAAATGGGCACAGGAAGACTTTGCAGAAGCCGAGCAAGTGATACATCAAGTGGTACGCGATATCCTTGCGGAGAAGTTCTTCCCGCCTGCTGATCCTACTGCGATGGCGGATGATTATTCTCGCATCTGCCAAGACACGGTCATGGAAAGATGGAGCCCGTCTTCTAATCAAGAGGTGCAGTCATGAGTGATGTAAGACAACTGACTCACCGTTTAATTCGTGCCTCGGCTGGAACTGGTAAAACATTCCAGTTATCGAATCGTTATCTGGGGATTCTGGCCAAAGCAACGCTTCCATCAGAGATATTGGCAACCACTTTTACCCGCAAGGCGGCCGGCGAGATATTAGACAGAATCATGTTGCGACTGGCCGAAGCCGCGATGAGCCAAGATCAACTCGATGAATTGAATCAACATATCGAAGGCCCCGCTTTAACCTCCGCTGAATGCCGAGATTCTCTATCGCTATTGATTAACAACTTGCATCGCTTACAAGTCAAGACACTCGATAGTTTCTTCATTAAGATTGCCCAGTGCTTTAGCTTTGAACTAGGGTTCCCACCAGCCTGGCAAATCATTGAAGAGCAAGAAGATCGTCGATTGCGTGACCTGGCGATAGGAAAAGTTTTCTCCATGAATTCGGTGGATGACGTGGTCAGCATCGTTCATCTGCTACACAAAGGTGAATCGGTACGCAGTGTCCATGATTCGATGCTCGGAATCGTCAACTTGCTTTATAAGCTTTATGTTGAAACCGACGACTCCGCCTGGCACTCAATCAAGCAGCTACCCGGCCCTAGTCAACAAGATATCGTGACCGCGATTGAGTCGATTGAAAAGTTTGACACGAAAAACAAAATCGCCATCAAGGCAATTGCTGGTAACCTGTCTGACTTTGCGAATCAAGACTGGAGCAGCTTTCTTAAAAAAGGGATGGCGAAAAAGATTGCCGAAGGGGCGATTAAATTCAGCACTATTGAAATTCCCGATGATTTAGAAGCCGCGTTTAAAGTATTGATTCAACAGGCCAAAAGTGCGAGTTTCAATCGAATCATTCAGCAAACCGAAGGCGCCTTCAAACTACTCCAACATTTTGACCAAGAGTACCGCAATTTAAAACAGGCACACCGGGGTTTTCGCTTCGAGGACATCACGCAATCGTTGGCCATGCAGCCAGAGGACAACGATCCGCAGAAGTTGTCTTTTCGGATGGATGCCAAGATCAATCATCTTCTACTTGATGAATTCCAAGATACTTCGTCGCAACAATGGCAAGTGCTGCGTCCACTTGCTCAAAGAGTCACCCAGCAATCGACCGGCCGCAGCTATTTCTGCGTAGGCGACATGAAGCAAGCCATTTATGGCTGGCGTGGTGGCGTGGCCGAGATATTTGATGCGGTCGATAGCGAACTACCTGATCTTAAAAAAGAAGGACTCGCTCAAAGCTTCCGCTCTTCGATTCCCGTAATCGAAACTGTCAATCAGATTTTCGATCGACTTGAATCGCACCCTAAACCAGATCGTGCGTTGGAAGGTATCCGCTACTGGAAGAGATTCTTTGAACCCCACTCCACTGCACGCAAGAATTTACCCGGGCACGTCACACTTGAGACCGCCTGGTTAGACTTGGAAGGGAAACCGTCTGACAGCACAGTGCTCGATTTGACCGCGAAGCGAATTCAGGAGATCACACAGAAAAACTCCAACCTAACTATCGGCGTATTAGTTCGCACAAATGCCATGGTCGGTCGTGTGATTTACAAACTTCGCAAACTGGGAATTGCTGCCAGTGAAGAAGGTGGCAACCCGTTGATCGATTCGGCTGCGGTTCAACTGGTTTTGTCGTTTTTAGAACTGATCGATCACCCTCACGACAAAATCGCCGCTTACCATGTGGTCAACAGTGAGCTCGGAAAGTTGCTTGGTTTGACCGATCCGAATTCGCCAGAACAGATAGGCCCCATTGTGGCAGAGCTTCGGCGAAAACTGTTGGTCGATGGCTACGGACCTGTCGTTGAACACTGGGCCAGCAGCCTGAGACCGCTGTGTAATGATCATGAATACCAACGCCTTGAGCAATTAATCCAACTGGCGTATGCCTATCAATCGAAGGCAACACTTCGCACAGGTGACTTTGTTTCGTTTATCGAAATCGAAAAGGTATCGGAGCCAGCTTCGAGTAAAGTCCGCGTGATGAATGTACATCAGTCGAAAGGACTTCAGTTTGATGTCGTGATCTTGCCAGAGCTAGACAAGCAGTTATTAGGTCAAACGCCTGACTTTGTCGTAGAGCGTAAAGATCCTCTGTCTCCGGTCACAGCGGTCTGCCGATACACCAGCCAAGAGATTCAGGCCTTGTTACCGGATCGTTTCAAAAAGATGTTCGCCGACTCAACTCGCCAGCAAGTGGTTGAACAATTGTGCGTTTTGTATGTGGCCCTGACACGTGCCAAACATTCGATGCACCTTTTGATTCAACCGGCGAAACTTAATGAGAAGAGTATCCCATTGACCATTGCCGGCCTGTTAAGATCCGCACTCAGTGAAACCGCAGAGTGTGGAGAGAATCAAGTTCTCTATGAAACCGGGAACCCCGAGTGGATCGAGGATCTATCTGTCGATGCCAGTGCAACCAATGAAGAAGCACTAAGCAGCGAACTAAAACGCTTGCCGATACGCATGCAGGCCAGCGGCAAACGCAAGCGAGGGCTAACTCGCGTCTCGCCCTCCTCACTCGAAGGCGGAGGCCGCCATCGACTGCAACAGATTTTAGAATCTGGCAGCAACCAACGTGGCATGCTGTATGGAAGTGTGATGCACGCTTGGTTTGAGGAAATCACTTGGCTCGAACAAGAACTGCCATCAGAGGAACGCTTACGCCGAATTGCAACGCAGCTTGCTGGGCGACAAATCAATTTTGAGACTACCAAGCAGCAGTTTGATCAACATGTAAAGTCGTCGAATGCAAAGAAGATTTTGTCTCTGGAAGCTTACGCACAATCGTGGTCGCAACTTCAACAATCGCTGGGTGATTCAGTCGATTTCGATTTTGAAGTCAGTAATGAACATCAATTCATGACTTTGGATCAAGATAAAGTTATGACTGGCTCCATTGATCGTCTTGTCTTGGTCAAGAACCAAGATAAAATTGTGGCTGCTGATATTATCGACTACAAAACCGATCACATTGCCGATGCAGAACAATTACAACAGAAAATCGAGTATTACCGCCCACAAATCCACGCTTACAGAGACACGGTCAGTTCGTTGTACAATTTGCCAATTGAATTGACCCGATGCCAACTTTATTTCCTCGCAGCAGACCAATTAATCCAACTATAATTTCCACAGACATCTGACTGAATATGAAGTTTCGCTTTATTCATACCGCCGATTTGCATATCGATAGCCCCTTACGTGGTTTGGCGGCAAACGATTTGGAAGTCCATGCTCGTCTGCAAGCGGCAACACGCTCGGCGTTCGAGAATGTGGTCGATATCGCCATCGAGCAGCAAGTGGCCTTTGTGTTGATCGCCGGTGATTTGTTCGATGGCAGTTGGCGTGACATGAAAACTGGCCAGTGGACGGCTGCCCAATTTCGGCGGCTAGAGCGTGAATCGATTAACGTCTACTACATTCGTGGCAACCATGATGCGGAAAGTGTTGTGCGGAAAACTATCAAGTGGCCGGACAATGTTTGCGAACTTTCCGTTAAGAAACCTGAGACACGGATCATTGAACAACATCAAGTGGCGATTCACGGGCAAGGCTTTAAAGACCGTGAATTATTAGATGACATCGCGGCCAATTACCCTGAAGCTGTCCCAGGACATTTCAATGTGGCCATGCTGCACACCAGCCTTACCGGAAGTGAAGGACACGACACCTACGCACCGACGAACATCGAGACACTGAAATCAAAAGGATACGACTACTGGGCCCTAGGTCACATTCATATTCGCAGTGAGATACCCATCTGCGAAGAGCCCTATATTGCTTACAGTGGCAACACGCAAGGTCGTCACATTAAAGAAACTGGTGCCAAAGGCTGCAATGTCATCTCGGTTGAAAATGGTACAATCACAACCGTTGATTTCCATGAAACCGATCTCTTGCGATGGCACGAGATATCTATCGAGTTAGCCGAAGAGGACGATCTCGATTCGGCCTTAGATAAAGCCCGGCGAGAATTAGCACACACACACAGTCAAAGCAATGGGCGTTTCTCAGCGGTTCGCTTGCTGCTTCGAGGTCGATGCCAGGCCCATCGCCAATTGGGCGACTCGCTCATGCGATCTGACATCATGCTGCGGATTCATGATCTGGCCGCATCGATTGATGAAGAGTTATGGATCGAGAAAATTAAGATTGATACCAAACCGGTGCTTTCGCTAGAACAACGACGACAGTCATCCGATATGCTCGGCCAGTTGTTGCACGAAGTCGAGTTGGTTCGCAGCGATGCCGATGGCGTCAGTGAACTAACGCAAATGATTCAACCAGTGTTAGACAAATGCGAGTCCGCTGGTGCGAAACTTCAGTTTGAAACTGACACCGAGGACCAAATTCGCCAGTGGCTCGATCAGGCCGAACTACTATTACTGACCCATTTGGAGGACGCATCGTGAAGCTTCTCCAACTAGAAATCGAACATTACGGTATTTATTCCGAACGTCAGTTTAACTTTGACCCCACTGGATTTCAGTTAATCTACGGGCCAAACGAAGCCGGCAAATCAACGCTGCTTCAATTAATCCGCGAGACCTTATACGGATTCCCAGTCCAAACTCCGTTCGCTTCCAAGAAGAAATCAGAGCGGATGCAAGTCAGCGGGGCGATTGGCCTTCGAGATCAACGCCAACTTCAATTCACACGCAAAAAGTCGAGATCCGATAGCCTAACAGGCCAATTTGCCGATGGCACGCCACTACAAAACACCTCACAGTGGGACTCACTATTAGGCAACACTGACCTAAGTATGTATTGCCGGGTATTTGGATTTTCGCAAGAAGAATTGAAAATCGGAGAGGGAAGCCTCGAACAGTCAAGCCTTGACGAAGCCCTGTTTGGTGGCGGATTAGGAAACATTGCCGATTTCCATACACTGATTCAGCGTTTAGAAGAGGAGCAAAAGAAGCTCTTTTTAAAAACAGGCAGAAATCCAACGATCAACAAATGTCTCTCGCACTTGAGCAAACTCAGGAAAGAGGCAAAACAGTCGATTGTCAAACCTGATGAATACCATAAATGGACATCGGAATTCGATGACTTAAATCGAACGAATCAACAGCGACGAGGATCGCGAGCCGAACTTGGGAAGCAGCAAGGGCATAATCAGCGATTGCTCAAAGCACTGCCTGCCTATTACAAAATCATTAATGCTCAAAAGCAAATTGACGGAATAAAGATCTCCGAGACATTTCCATTTGAAGCCTTAGGTCAATATGACCGACGCTTCGATCAAGAAAAAGAGCTGAAGTCAGAACTTAACGAACTGAAAGAGAGTCTTAAACAAGCGAAGGCGAGCGTTGCCCAAATAGAGTTCAACCCAAAACTGCTAGAGCATGCAAAACGCATCGAGCAACTAGTACAGTCTATCGAAAAGATTCGCAGTATTCGCAGTGATCTTCCTGCCTGTATTACCGAGCGAAAACGAGAAGAAGAAAACGCACTCAAGCAACTACAAGCGATTGACCCAACCTGGGACTTCGATTCGTTTTCTTCGATTCAGATTTCACTAGAACAACGCGAGATTCTGAAATCTTCGGTAACCCATGAAACTACCTTACGAGTCAAGATTGATCATCTGACAAGTGAAGTCTCTAGTAAACAAAGTGAGCTGGACCAAGCCTCGCAAGAACTGACAATCCTCTCAGACGAATCTGATTCTGAAATACTAAAAAGCGTCCTTTCCGAGCGATCTACTCATGAGCGAAATGTTGAAAAACTGGATGATATTCATCAACAGTTACAAAAGGGTAAGCAAACAAAGAAATCGTTGACGCGGGAGTTGACACCAATTGCTTCCTCAGATTTCCTTACCGACTCTGATCGCTCCATTCCATTGGATGTCGAAATTGATCAGTTCTCTAGTCGATTTAGTCAAGCAGAACTGGACTTATCAAAAGCATCTGAAAAAGCTGTGACATGTAAAAAGGAACTCACAAATAAGCAGGACGAATTTCGTCGCCTTAACGCAGGTCATGACATTCCTACATCTGAAGATTTATTAGCGTCCCGCACCGGTCGAGATCAAACATGGCAGCAAATCAAAGATTCTCTATTAGCAAAAGAACCGAAGCAGAAGGATGTTGATCCTGCGAAAGTATCTCAGCAGTTTGAGCAAGAGATGCAAGTTTCAGATTCCATCGCGGATCAACGTCAAAAAGCTTTAAAAGTCATTATTCAAATTGAAGAACTAATACTTGAGATTGAGAGTCGCGAAAAACAACTCGAATCGTTAACTCAATCTGAGTTGGAAGCTGAATCGGCTCTTTCAGTGATTCAGGCAGAGTGGAAGTCTCTCTGGCAAGCATCAGGCATTGATCCACAAACCCCCAAAGTCATGCAGCAATGGGCCAACTTGTATCGAAGCTATTTAGCTGAATCTCAACTAGAAATTACTCTACAGGCAAAACGAGAAGAATTAATCGACGCAATCAACAACTTTCGACACAAGGCTGCGGAGGTATTGGGCGAAGCAACTATAGAAGCAGAATCCGATTCCAATCTTATACGACGCTTAGATGAGGCGTTAGATCATTCACGCCAAGCTAAAACCAGTCGACAACAATTGCAAAAACAAGTAAGTACCACGCAATCGAAAATTGACAAACTGAAGGCAAACCAAGAACTCTATTCGGCAGAGCTTGCCCAAGTGATTGACGAAGCGAACTTAGTCTTGCAGCAGATCCCAGGTTTCCAAACTAAGAACCTAGAGATTGCCAACACGATTATGGGCGAGATCAACATCGTTAAAAGCCAACTAAAAGCGGCGGATGGTCTGAGAAATCGTATTGATGCCATGCAGAGCGAACTCAAACAATTTGATACAAACCTGCGAGAGACAGCCGAATTGTGCGATGAATCCATTGGCGATCAATCAGTGGAAGAGGCTGCCCTTGAGCTTCATCGTAAATTTGAAAATGCCAAAAACCTGGATCAGGCACAAACAAAACTTAACGATCAAATCAAACGAGAATCAAAACAACTCGAAACTCTTACTAAGCAATTGAAAGCCTGTTCAGACCAGTTAACTCAGTGGAATAAGGCAGCCGAGGCGGAAAATGCAAGTGAATTCAACCAAGTCGCAGAGCAAGCAATACTTCGCAAAGAATATGAAAAGGAATTGCGAACTARCGAACGCGATCTGGCTTTGATTCGTGAAGCGGAAAATGAATCTGCGTTTCAGGACGAACTAGAGTCGACCGATAAACACGCTCTTGAGCTAGAGAATCAAGACTTGGCCACTCAACTGGGCGAACTCGATGAGCAGATTAAGCAAACTGATCAATCGATTGGTGCCCTGCGAGATAAAATCAACAAGTCCGATCAGAGTTCCGACACGATTAAACTCTCAACCGAAATTGAATCACTTCAGGCCGAAATTACGAATCATGTGGACCAATATGTTCCGTTAGTGTTTGCTCAGCAGATGATCGAAAAGGCCATTGGGCGGTTTCGGCAAAAAAACGAAGGCGAAATCCTGGCATCAATTAATTTGTTGTTTAGCGAATTAACCTTAGGCCGCTACCGAGGAATTGACCGCAATCATGACTCGGCCGAGTCTCTTGTCGCCATCGATGACGCTGGTCAAGAGAAACTCGCTTCCGAGCTAAGCACTGGCACACGCGAACAACTCTACTTGGCCATTCGTTTGGCGTACATTAAACATTATGCCGATAAATCCGAGCCGCTTCCGGTAGTGATGGACGACATCTTGGTCAACTTTGATGACGAACGTCAACTGAGCACGTTAAAAGTCTTAATGAACTTTGACCCTGATATTCAGATTCTGTTTCTTACCTGTCATGAATCGATAGTGCATAAAGCCCAAAGCATTCGTGACAACGTCCCATTAGTTTCGCTGTCAGGCGATCCTAGCCCGTCCAAGCCAACTAAGAAAAAGCGGAAACAACCGAAGTCCGAAGAGCCGACTCTGTTTTGATCTATGAATATTGATTACACACCCTATTTTGTTTACGGAACGCTCAAACGAGGCGAGTCTCGTGAGAATCAATGGCCGTATACGCCGTTGAAGATTCTACCAGCAGTGACCACCGGCACGCTCTACGATCTTGGCAGTTATCCTGCTCTGATTGCAACTGGAACAGATCAAATCCAGGGCGAACTCTGGTTCATTGCCGATGAACATTTTGCTGAGACTCAAGCCAAACTAGACACCATCGAAGGCTACCCTACGCTGTACAATCGAATCCGGCAAACTTGTATTACGCTGGATGGCCAGGAGTATCAGGCCACCATGTACACTTACGTAGAGCAATCTCGCTTGACCGATGCGATGAAAGTTCAAGCAAACTCCGCTGGTTACTGTTGCTGGAACAACCAACCTTCGGGCTAATCGTCATTATAAATCTTCGCCATTTGTGCCACTCGTTCAGCCACTGCTTTTCGGCATGATGCGGGTGAAATCACTTCTGCTTCAGCACCTAACGCCAGCACTCTAGGAATGATCTCCAACTCATGCGCCGCTTTGACTGACAGTATAATGCTACCATCTTTTTGCGGCGTGACGATTTGCTCTGCGTGCCAAGGGTCTTCCAATACCCAAGCAGCGGCAAAACTACTGATGCGTATTTTGAAGTTCTTCGGCTTATCACTGGCAAAGATACCCATTGATTGTGCCAAGTGAGTTTCCAAATCAAAATCTTCTGGCACTTTAAAATAGAGATCCAAAGTCTCAGCTTTGGTGAACCGGTCTAACTTCCAATGCCGAATTTTCTGAGCAGGGTCTTCCTCTTCCACCGCTGCCGCCACAATGTAGATACTAGACTGATGCAGCACTACGCCATACGGTTCAATCTCTCGGACTTTCGCCGAAGGGGCCCCGAGAGTTTGGTAAGAGATTTTGGTGACCCGATGTTGGCGAATGGCCCGGTTGATGGTTTTGAGAACGCCTTCTTGTTTCTGATAGCTTTTCGTCGTGATACCACTCACATGCAGCACTTGGCGATATTTTTTGTAATGCTCCCATATCGGATCGGGCAGTTGTTCACGGATTTTTGACCAGAATGATTCAATTCCAATCCAAAACGGCGTACCTGCCATCGGCAATAATAAATCTCGTCCAATAGACAACGCGATCAGTTCAGTTGCCGAAGCACTAATTTTATACGTCCCACGTCCACTGGCCCCTAACTTCCAAACCCGCCCCCGCTGCGAGTCATGCACATCGATATCAACGCCCGCGGCTTGGAGAGACTCGATATCTCGTCGCACGGTTCGAGTATGCAGCGAAGTCAGTCCGAGTTCGTCGACCAAATCATCTCGAACTTCATCTAACAGGCGACCGTAACGATAACGCTCTAGAATCTGAAGTATTTTATGTTGTCGAATCAGTTGTTCGTTTCGGGCCATAGGATTCTATCGATGCAATTTCTGCGATTAAGTGTTGGTAGTTGCTCAGAGAATGCAAGTCTAACGAATCGACAGGCCCTTCGTAAACGCGGGTCACAAAATAACTGAAAATTGGGTCTTAATTCAGCAGCGGATCGGCTGTGGCTACTGTTGGTTCAATAAAGAAGTCGGAGAATTCCGTGGTATCGGTCGCTGTTCCTTCCATATCGTATTCATCAGAGATCAAACTTCCGATATAGGCCTGTAAATTTCGGCCTGATTCGTTACGACTGTAATGTGTGGCAATTTCACTGGCAAAGTTAATCAAATCATAAATCCGGCATTTAGCGGGTAGAATTCGTTGCCGTTTCTCACTCAGCGCATCTAAGTTTGATAAACCATAAATTTCATGCAGCCGACCAGTGACTCGATGAAAATCGCTCATCACATTATTCGAACTAATGGCCCGCTGTTGTTCCAACTTCGCCAGGTTCTTATACAACTGATTACATTCATGCAGCGAGGCCCAAGAGGTCTGCGCACTTTCAAACCGCTGTCGCAGGGCCGCGTAGCCTTCGCCGTTGTCGTAGCTTTCTAAGGCTCTTGAAATACAGTGCCCGATGTCCTTGCCTAAACTGACATCACTGCGAAAGGCTCGGCTATAACCAATCGCTCCATTAGAGCAGATCATTCTTAGAAACGAAAGAAAAATCCGAGGTTGGCTAAAACCATCAATCGGGGTCTCCATCACAAATCGGTGCTTGAATTCATCGCCCCCGATTTCAAAGCTGCAATCTCCACTGCGGGGACGATGCGTACTGGTCAACACGCCTTCGTTGTAAGTGATATCCATTCCCTCGTAGCCAGAAAGCAAACCTCTTACTTCTTCATGCGTAATCGTCGGGCGTTTGGGGTTACTGACTGAAAGCAAACGCTTTGTGCCAAAATGATCTTCTTCCACGCAATAACGGACCAAATCACTGGGGGCTTTTTCTGCAATTCGCTGTAAGACTTCGGCATGATCAAAATATCGAAACACACTTTCGGAAAACCCAAATCGCATGAACATCGACTTCCAGAACCGGCTAGATGGTTTTAGCCGCTGACCATCGAGTTCAATTGCCTCGATGACGGACTTGCCCGTCTTGGCATCTTTGTTGGTAATCACACGAAAATCATTCACACGAGCGTAACCGTAATCAAAATTCCATTGCATGAGCTTCCAGCCTCCGAGAAATGTGGGTATCGTCTGTAAAAAGTGGTTTCAAAAAAAATGGCATCAAATAATTCGTTTATCAAAAAATTAACTGGCCTCTTGAAACTGTTGCCAGAAAGGTCGAGTCTCTCGGACCGCAGCAACCAGTTTCGGTAGTTTTACTTCGGTCTTGGAAATCAACTGACGAGTTCGATTGCCAATGGCCTCGATATGTTGATTCATTTTTAGTGATGACCAATCGCTGCCGTTCCACACATATTGCTCATCGGCAGTGGCCGTTTTTAGCATCGGGTGCGGGGTGTTCCGGCACTGAACCACTTGTTTATATGGGTGGTCTTCATGGTTGCGAAAAACCCGGCCACACATTTGGATTGTGCAAGACTTACTCGAAGGCCGGCAAAAAACCGTTTTTAAGTCAGGGCAATCAAATCCTTCGGTCAAGATGTTCATGTTGATCAGCACATCAAGACGACCCGAAACGAAGTCGTCGAGTTGTCGCTCACGGTTGCTTTTCGCAGTGACAACTTCGCTTCGGATCCCACGTTCCGCTAAGTAGAGTTGGCAAGCTTCGCATTGTTCTAAACGATGAAAAAACATGATTGATTTGCCCCAACGATCTACATCGTCGGCGTACGACTGGGCCACCGACTTGGCCGAATATTCAGGAATCGTATAGTGATGATACCGGCTCAGATAGCCATCTTGAATCAACTGGTGAATGCCTGCATCTTGAATCACTTTGTCGAAACACAGTTTCACTCGATCCGACCGAAACGGTGTGGCCGTTAAACCCAAGATGTATTGCGGCCGTACCATACAGTGTAAATTGGCCATGCTCATTGCGGCGTCATGCTGGGCTTCGTCGACTACCAGCAAGTCCACCTTCGGCGGGTTTTTATCAAACATCGAGATCGTCTCCATCTTGATATCAAACCCGCGTGCCAAGTTCTCGGCTTGTGCCTGTTGCAGCAAGTTACGCCGCATTGCTACCCAACCAACACTCAATCCAAAATGTTTTTGCATCCATTGGGCAATACCCAGCCCCATCACAGTTTTACCGCTCCCGGTAGGGCTTTCGACCAAAACCGAACTGCCTGAGGCTTTTAGTTCGTTGAAAGGGTCGTTATGATGGTCTTCAAAAGCACGAATCACCTTGCTAGCAATTCGCATTTGATAAGGGCGAACATCGACCTGGGCATCTTCAAACAGATCCGACACATATTGGTCGTCATCGGTAAAAGCAGATGGTTGTGAGGTGATTTGGTCGTCAAAATCAAACATTCTATTTTTCGTGATCATGGGCCAGATTTCCTTATCAGATGCGGGAGAATTTCTATCACTCACCAGGCTCCGTGCCTTGTGATAGATATAGCATCGTTGACCCGCGTGACACGATAGGTCACTCAGAATAGTGATTGAGAAAAAAGATGATAATTATTCTGAAAGAATTAGATTTGATGAGAACTCACCCCATTAAGAATGCATTTGAAACTGCCCCGTGGCCTCAAACGCATTGATATAGTGAGTTATCTCCGGCTTCTTACTCGAATCAGGCCAAAGTATGCCGATCACATCAAAGCGGGCCGAGTATTCAAGCAGGTCGTTGCGTTTGAGATAGGCGAGAGCCAGCCGAGTTAGTTTCTGCTGCTTTGCATCATCGACGGCTTCGGCCGGTAAGCCGGCGGAATCGGAGACGCGAGTTTTTACTTCGACAAACACAATGGTTTCTCCATCGACTGCGACGATATCGAGTTCACCTAAAATCGATCGATCACTACGGACCAAGATGGTGTAGCCGAGCCGTTTTAAGAATCGAGCCGCCGCATCTTCTCCCCTTTGGCCCAAGGTTTTCGGTTTTCGCCAGGTGTGCCAAGATTGTTGCAACCAGTCGATCATTGATTGCATTTTTGTTCTCCCTAAAATGGATGTTCCGACGATTTCTCACTGCATTGTATCGTGATGCGACCGGTATTGCGAAAGAATTAATTGAGAACACTTGAGCGTTCAGGGGAATTCTTGATAGAAAGTGACTGTTTTGAAATTGCCCTCTACCAATACAAAATCGGCCTTAAGTGCATTGTATATAATGGTTTAATCTCGTGTGCCACTGGCTCCGCCAGTGTGAAGTGCAAAAGTTCTGTCTGAATATCTATCTCATTGAACGACAGGGCAAATTAACTCAAACGACTCCCATTTTTTCCAATTTGCTATTCTCTATTTCGAAGTTGAAATCTAATTACACTTCTACACTGGCGGAGCCAGTGGCACCCAAAAACGAAAATTTCGAGGTAGCACAACTTCAAAAAGCGATAACGGGGGAGTCCCCAGCCATCCGAGAATCCGTTAAAATAGCTGTATGTGTTGAAGTTACAGCTTCAAGCGAATTTCTTAGATTAACTTTATTGAGAAACATCATGAACCGCGTCGTTTCATTCTGCCTGATGGCACTCACCGTTTATTGTGCATCGTTTAGTACTGCTACAGTTTGTCATGCTGCTGATGAACCAAGTTCTGAGCAGCGGTTGATTGGCCAATATCTGAAGCAAATCAAATCGGTTGGCAAAGAGGGCAAGAATCATTCGGAAGCCATCGCGGCGATGAGAAAATTGAGCCAGACCGATATCGAACATCTGCCTCAAGTGCTGGCCGGCATGAAAAATGCCAGCCCTTTGGCCGTGAATTGGATTCGAGCGGCGGTTGAAACCATCGCACAAAACCAGGCCGATGAATTATCGACGGCCACTCTGCTCAAATTCCTTAATGACACGTCAAAAGACGCCAAAGCCAGAACGGTTGCCTACGAATTGATTCAAGGCAAAGATCAAGAATTGGCCGAGAAACAAATCCCTTCGTTTATGAATGACCCTAGCCTGGCACTGCGTCGACTGGCAGTCACTCAAACGCTGGATGAAGCGACTCAACTAGAGAAAGACGAAAAGAAATCGGGTGCTATCAAGCAGTTCAAACTGGCACTCAACTCGGCACGTGACGAAGATCAGGTCAACGAAGCCGCCAAGCACTTGCGAGACTTAGGTGAAGAAGTCGACTTGCCGCTTCAATTTGGATTGATCACATCGTGGCAATTAGTTGCTCCATTTGATTTTGCCGATGGCGAAGGATTCAACACAGTCTATGCCCCTGAGAATGAGATTGATCTCTCTGCCAGCTATCAAGGCAAAGAGATTGAAGAACTCAAGGGCCCCGCCAGTTGGAAGCAAATTGAAACCGAAGATGAAAAGGCTTTTGTTGATTTCAACGAACACTTTGCCGCAGTCAAACAAGTGGTTGGCTACGCATACACCGAATTTAACTCCGCAGAAGCGACGCCTGTTGAATTTCGAATCAGTTCACCCAACGGCCTCAAGGTGTGGCTCAACGGTAAGTTAATCACCGAGCAAGAAATCTATCACTCAGGCACAACCTTTGATCAATACATTTCCCAAGCCAAGTTGAACCAAGGCAAGAATTCGATCTTGGTCAAAATCGTGCAAAATGCTCAAACCGAATCATGGACCAATGTTTGGAAATTCCAACTACGCATTTGCGATAGCTTAGGCACTGCTGTTTTGGCTTCTGATCGGGTCGCGGCAAAATAACTTGCAATCAATCAATTCATTCATCACCTCACAAATATCTTCCTCTAGTTAGGAACTACTATAATGTATCGCTTATTATTCATTCCCATTTTGTTATGCCTTACCACGAATGTGACTGCCGACTGGCGACAGTTTCGCGGCAACAACGGCAACTCGGCCACGGATTCTAGTGTGCCTACCACTTGGAGTATGGACGGCCAAAATATCGCTTGGAAAATCGACTTGCCAGGCCGTGGTCCTTCGAGTCCGATAGTGGTTGGTGATAAAGTGATTGTCACCTGTTCAAGTGGTGCCAAACAGAACGTCATGCACGTGCTGTGCTTTGCGGCAGCCGATGGCAAACAACTTTGGGAACGGAAGTTTTGGGCCACAGGGCGAACTATTAGCCACCAATCGAGCGCTAACGCGGCACCTACGCCTGCCAGCGATGGTAATTTGATCTTTGCTTTTTTCTCTTCCAACGATCTGGTTTGCCTAGATTTGGAAGGCAACTTGCAGTGGTATCGAGGACTGGCGTTTGACTTCCCTAAAGCAGGCAACGACATCGGCATGTCTTCCTCGCCGGTCTTGGCAAACAACACAGTGATTGTCCAGGTCGAAAACCAAGGTCAATCGTTTTCGGCCGGTATTGATATCGTGGATGGAAAAACTCGCTGGCAAGTTCCTCGTGACCAGCAAGCCAGTTGGAGTTCGCCTGTTTTATTGCCAACAGAAAGCGATTCAAGCTCGATTGTGTTGCTGCAAAGTCCCTCAGGCTTGACCGCATTAGAAGCATACTCTGGCGAAGAACTCTGGCAATTCAAAGCTGAAACCTCGACCATTCCATCCACGATTGCCACGAAAGATCGAATCTTCTTTCCATCGGAAGGCACCTTATCTTTGAAGGTGGAAGACCCTCGCAAAGAACCTGAAGTGGATTGGAGTTCCAATAAATTGAGCCCTACTGCTGGTAGTTCGGTTCTCGGCGATGGCAAAATTTACTCGGTTAATCGCGTTGGAGCCCTCACCTGTGCTGATGCAGAAACAGGCAAGTCGATCTGGGGACTCCGCATGAAAGGCCCGTTCTGGGCATCGCCTGTACTGGCCGCTGGTCACCTTTACTGCTTCAGCCAATCTGGCGAAGCCTTTGTAGTGGATGTACGTGGCGAGAAGGGTGAGATTGTGGCAAACATCGAGTTTGGTGAAACCATGCAAGCGACCCCGGCAGTTTCTAATCATGCGATGTATGTTCGCAGCGACAAGCACCTCTGGAAGATCGCCGAATAGTAGGGTCCGCTATTGCGGACAAAATGCGTCAGTAGTTATTAAAACATATCGAATCTTCGTTGAAAACTAAAACAGGGTCCGCAGTAGCGGACCCTACAAAAGGTACAAAATTGACTGATCGCATTCTTGTCCAGCAGAGCGGCCCTATTCATACTTCGATTCGACCGCCAGGTTCAAAGAGTATAACGAATCGCGCGTTGGTTATCGCTGCTTTGGCGAAAGGGAAATCAACATTAACAGGTGCTTTGCAAAGCGAAGACACCGAGGTGATGATTGAGAGCCTTCATAAATTAGGCATCCAAGTCGAACAAGATACCGATTCTCAAACGCTTACAGTGCAAGGCTGCAATGGCCAGATTCCAGCAAACGAGGCCGATCTGTTTGTGGCAAATAGCGGAACCACGATTCGTTTTCTAACCGCCATGGTGGCAGCAAGCTCAGGCAAATATCGTTTAGATGGAATTCCACGCATGCGAGAACGGCCCATCGGTGACTTGCTAGATGCGTTGAACTCTCTTGGCACATCAGCCACCAGTGAAACCGCGAACGGCTGCCCTCCGGTACTTGTATCAGGGCAAGGCTTGCAAGGCGGGCAAACTAACATCGCCGGCAATATCAGCAGCCAATACCTTAGCGGATTACTGATGGCGGCTCCGTATGCGAACAGGCCGGTTCAAATTAATGTGACCGGAGAATTGGTTTCTAAACCCTATATCCGGATTACCACGGAAGTCATGCGAGCGTTCGGCGTTTCGATAGATGATTCCGATCTCAGTTCGTTCTCCATACCAGTCGATCAAAAATACCAAGGTCGCACATACTCCATCGAGCCGGATGCTTCTGCGGCCAGTTACTTTTGGGCCGCTGCGGCAATCACCGGAGGCACCGTTACGGTAGAAGGGCTTTCTAAGAATGCACTACAAGGCGATGTGCATTTTTGTGATGCCCTAGAACAGATGGGCTGTAAAGTTCAGTACAATGAAGATTCAATCACTGTAACCGGCGGCGAGCTTCACGGAATTGAAATCGATATGAACGCCATCAGCGATACGGTTCAAACATTGGCCGCTGTGGCATTGTTTGCAAAGGGGCCAACTACCGTGACCGGCGTTGCACATAATCGGCATAAAGAGACCGACCGCATCGGTGACTTGGCTTGTGAACTTCGTAAGCTGGGAGCAACCGTAGAAGAGTTTGAAGACGGACTCAAAATAATCCCAGGCACATTGCGGCCTGCTGAAATAGARACTTATAACGATCACCGYATGGCRATGAGCTTGGCCCTWGTAGGACTCAASCAACCAGGCGTAGTGATATTGAACCCTGGTTGTACTGCAAAGACTTACCCACGATATTTCGAGGATCTAGCATCGATCCTCGCTTAGAGGAAAACTTGGCTTAAGTTTCCTCGGGTGATGCAAAGATTTCTGCCCCAAGATCAGTCGAAGAAAGATACTGGTCTGCTTTGCTCAGAATGTCATCAATCTCTTCGTCGTCAACACTGTCCCACTCAGGGTTCTCAGCTTTCTTGAAAGCAGCGGTCGGTGTTGTTAGCGTAGCCGGACGAACATAAGATGAATCTTGAGCAATAAACGGGGCCTGACAATGCTGACAGGCCACCTTCTTTCCCAGGTAATCAAGCTTAACTTGAAGTCGACGTCCACATGTTGGGCATTGCTGTATGAAATGAGTGACGTGGGTCATAGCGGTATTCTCCTTACTACCTTAGGTGTGCTGAATGAGAAAAAGATTAGAGCATTCAGCACATCGAACAACCGTGATTTTATGTCACCGACTTCAAAACCTCAATAACAAAAAGCAATAAAGTCAAATAAAAAGCCCTATCAACACTTCTAATGGAACAATTGTCGTCGCTAATGTGCAGATACAATGAGCAAGCTATATGCCAAATGGGCAATTCATTGGGATTTCTAGTGAAATCAGGGTACTGTTCAATTCAGGGAATAGTATTAACGGGCAATAAAGCACCTGAAGTAAACTACGGCTACCCGTAGTTACAGTATTGCAGACAGAGAAATAGAAGCCTGTTTTCCATAGAGCGAATTCTCACTTTTTCTAAAAAGGAGAATCTATGGCTTCTACGCTTTCCCCCAGAAACTCCCATTTTGTTATAAGTTGCTAATAACCATAACATACAGGGCCTTTTGTTGACTTAGAGATTCGCCGCTAATTTACTTGTTCAGCAGATAAGATAATTATGGGCTCGACCGGGATATTTACAAAATCAGGTATGTCTTGAACTTGTGAATTTGCAATTTGATCGATCACATCCATCCCTTCAATCACTTCGCCAAAGACACAGTATCCATAATTGGCCGAGGTATCTTCAGAAAGATAGTCGAGCGAATCGTTGTCAACCAAGTTGAAATAAAACTGGCAAGTCGAACTATGAATCATGTTCGCATTTCTTGCCATGGCGATAGTACCGCGTTTGTTTTTAAGTCCGTTATTAGCTTCGTTCAGAATCATTAATCGGGCCGGTTTGGCAGTGAAATCTGCTTGATACTTTCCACCAAGGGCCATAAATTCTTTGTCGACAAAGTGAAAGATAGTTCCGTCATAATGCTTCGTAGCAACATAATTTGTCAAAAAGTTATCGACGGTTCTCGGAGCTTTCTCTGCATTTAACCGGATGCGAATTTTCCCCTTATTCGTAGTAAGTACCACTTCAGGAAATGGGTTCTTAACAATCTTTTGTGTTCCAGAAACGCTCTGGGGATCAGAAAACCTGCTGACTGCAGCAAGCGGTTCAACTTTTTGGACCTTTTCTTGAACAACAGGCACAGGGGCTATGCTGACATCGGGCAGAGTAGTACTTGTTTCATTCGAACCACATCCAAGAAGTGATACGACAGAAACGCAGGTAAATAGGGCCGAGCATCGCCAAGCTTGCGGGAACAGCATGACAAACGCCTCCTTGCTATGTTTGCTATTTTAAAATTGAGATCAAACCATCTTGAGACTTTTGGGCTTTTATTGCAAGTTCGATTTCATGCTAGAGCCGATAGTTTTTGAAAAATAATCTACGGCGTGATCCAGCCTAAATACTCAAGATAATCATACATCCAAGGGTGAGTCCAAGGATTCATGGCCGCATAACTTGCTGAAATGGCCGAGATGCCAAGTAAAACGGAAGCAATGATCTTTGCCCATTTGCCTTTTGCAACCCAATCGGCGGCCGGAATCATGGCGACTAACCAAAGCGGTGCAAACCAGAATAACCAGCGAAAACCACAGGTTACTCCGCCGTAATTTCGATCTTTTAACGGGCGGAATATGTAAAACATCGTGCATAATACGGTTAAGAACAGTACGAGTGCGGCAAATTGTTTCCAATTCGTATCCTTGCGTTTAACCATCATCCCCAGGCCGATGAAAGAAAATATCCAAATCGGTGTCAACGAGAAAACACCATGATGCCCGATCAGCATGTGGAAAGCATAGACGGCCTTTGAGGGTTCGCCTTTATCGATCCCTTGCGTGCTGCCGACTTTCCAGTAGGTGCCTCGGTAGTCGTACCAGTTGTCCCACTGACGAATTTCGATTTTATTATCGACCTTTTGCAAGGCCCATTGTCGGTCAAGCACTGGATCGTCAAGCACCCAACGCTGCCCCGGCTCACGCACTTCCACTTTGGGTGACTCTGAAAGATTGAAACTTACCCCGCCCATTGCTTCCCGTAACGATTCATCTACAGCAGAATTATTCAATGGTGCTGCGGAATCCACTGGCAGTTCGGTCAACACTACTCCATCGCTGCGGTGCATGTACGGCGGACGAATTACGCCGTGGGCAATATAGTTTGTGGCAAAAAAGGGAACGATTACCAGTAAAGCTCCAGGGATACCTGCAATGATTGTCTTCTTATAATCTTTGATTAGCAGAGTTAGCCCCAACAAGCCAAACAGAGACAGCGCCGGCAATTCGTTGGCGGCAGTAAAAGCAGCGGCCACCGCGGCGATGCAAAACAGCCGGTACTCTCTTCTCCCATCAATCCAGATTTTCAGCCAGCAGTCGATGGCAATTAAACAGGCCACCGCGGCGAAGGAATGATTATTGAGCGTGACTCCAAACGTCGTAATGAATGTTCCGAAACCTGCACTGGCAAAAACGAAAATCCGCCCCCAGTCGGTTTTGCCATAACGCTCAATGATCTGAACCAGAATAATCAGGTAGACCAACAACAAACCACACTGCGTAATTGTGAGCATCATCCGCCCCACGTAGAACGGTCGCTCAGCAATAGAGATACCGATGGTATTTTTTATCACCCAATACTGGCCTGCCATGATCGTAGGCATCAAGGTCGGCTTACTTGAATAAAAGTGACGTTTGCCATCTGGCCCCAAGTGATAGACCTTATCGATGGTGCTCCAGCGAGTCGTTTTATCTTTGGCGTACATCACATCGTCAATCGAATAGGTTCCATGATCGACCAACGCCCGGATCGTACACCAGCGACTCATATCGTTAGCACTTAGAAACGGAGTTTGACCTGATCTTGATTCAACATTCCAAATCCTTCCGGTTAGTGAACCGATTGCAATTGCAATTAACAGGGCGTAAATTGCTTTGCGAAGTTTTACGTTATCGTCTGACATAAATCTGGCCGAAAGAGGGAGGTTGGATTGTTTTATGGAATGAGTCTAAAGCATTTCTAAAGATAGCATACCGAGTATTGACCAATGAGTGGGTCAAATGACTGTCATGCTCTCCGGTTCTTTCTAGTCTCCTCAGACTAGAAATGCTTCAGATTGAATTTGTTTTTTAGTCCCGTTAGGGACAAAAAAAACTGAAAACAAAAGTCCGTTATTCGTAATTAGTCGGAGCATGGATTATTAAAATGTTCTAGATTCGGACTTGAACTTATTTCACGTTGTCATTCATCTCGCCGAGCGTTTCTGAGATGGAATACGCCTTCGTATCTTTTCCGCTATTAGCCGTCACTAGTTCAGCCAGCAAGCCAACAGTGACAAGTTGCGTACCGAGTAGCAGCGAAACGATAAAGTAATAAAAAATAGCTCGTTTATGCAGTTCAATATGATGAATAGGATTTTCAAAAGCTAGACGAGAAATCACCCACCACAGTGATAAAAATCCGAGGCCCAGAAACCCGACACTAAAAAACAAGAGCCCAAATCCGCCCAGCAGATGCTGCGGTCGCTTGCCATAGCCCGTCAAAAACTTGACCGTTAGCAAATCAAGAAAACCTTTGATGATTCGGCGAACGCCATATTTTGAAGTACCAAATTTTCTGGCCCTGTGGGTAATCACAATCTCGCCAATCTTCCAACCACGTGAAGCGGCCAGTACCGGCACAAACCGGTGAAGTTCACCGTAGAGACGAACTTCTTTGAAAATCTCGCGTCGATAACATTTCATGCCGCAGTTGTGGTCATGCAGTTTGACGCCGGTTAGTGTGCTGACCATCCAGTTGAACACCCGCGATGGCCCTACTTTATGCCAAGGATCATGCCGAACTTGCTTGAATCCGCTGACTACATCTAAGCCCGAATCGATTTGCTCAATAAAACGAGGAATCTCTTGTGGATCGTCCTGCAAGTCGGCGTCCAGGGTCATAATCAATTCGCCGCGTGCCTGTTGAAATCCGGCGTCCAACGCGTCGGCTTTGCCGAAGTTTTTGCGAAATCGAATTGCTCGAATGCGTGAGTCTTTCTCAGCGAGTCGCTCGATCACTTGCCACGAGTTGTCGGTCGATCCATCATCTATGAAAATAATTTCAAGCTCGTAGTTATTCTCTTGAGCGACTGCATCCATCTCTCGATGCAATTCGTCGAGGCTCTCTTCTTCGTTGTACACGGGGATAACAGCAGTCAGCATGGTAAGAACTCCACTTCGGGATTGAATTCAAACTAAACCGATTCGCTCTCAGGCGACACATCGGTATTCGTAGAATCAAGAGATTCTGGCGGGGGGGGCGTATCTGTTTGAAACAGAATGGTTCCATATAGGATAATCGATAACAGCACTTCTGACACCATCCAAGAGAATCTTAGTAAAACGGCCGCTACGGCTGCGGTGGCAGGGCTAAAACTGGTTTCTAGCAAACCCATGATCACCAGTTCCCGAATTCCGATTCCACCAGGGATTGGAGTCACAAAACCGGCAACCATAGCCAAGCAAACCGTGGCGGTCATCAGTGGGAAAAGTGTTAAAGGTGCGGCCATATTCGTGCCAGGTATCGCATAAAACACGGCTAACAGGCTGGCCCCCATCAAAGTCCAGCCAATAAAGTCTGCAAACCAGCCGATGCCCATCACACGAAAATCAACACCTTGCAAGTTCTCTTCAATCTTGGGGTTCAACTTTTTTACACGTAGCAGCACCACGATTTTTCGGAACAGCGGCGGAAAAGTGGGAACACTGGCGCAAATAGCCATCGAAACGGCCAAGATCAATAGCCAGGTCTGATCAAAATAAAGTAGCCCAATGATTACCGCCGCGTAAACTGCTCCGACCGCGACCATCGTCAGTGTTTCAACAAACACCGCCACGGCTGCCACTGTCGTATCAACCTTGGGGCCGCGTACCAACGCAGTTCTTAGTACAACCACCAACGCCTTGCCTGGTACATACTTGCCCATGTGCCCAATGAAGAAGGCCCTTAACGATTTGCCTAATCGTGCATCTTGCCCCATGGCACGTAGAATTTGATGCCAAAAAATGCCCATCGGCAGCGATCCAAGCAAGTACAACAGTCCGGCAACGGCGACCCACATCCACTTGATTTGATTGAATTGGAACCCTTGCTCTTGAATCTGAGTGAACGCACGTTGAAAATTCTGATAGATAAAATAAGCCACCACCAAGAAAACAACCGCTTTCAATGTTGGCATCACATATCGTTTCCACGACAAGGGAGATCGATTTTCATCGGTAGGCAGTGTCAATCTTTGTTCCTGTTCAAAAGCCGCTTTGAGTCTCTACGGTTCACAAAATCCAAATCACGCATAAAATCTGACGATTCTACTACTTATTCTTGCTACTATTCCCTATCATCGCAAGCATAGATGTTTTACAGCGAATAGCTTTTACATACCATGCCTAGTTTTCTGGTAGAATGTCTCCAAATATCTTAATTTGGCTGATCGCTTATCCTTACTCAATGCCTTGGAACCTACTCAATCAATGGCCATTTCAAAAAACATCTCCTTCTATGTCTTACTCGGCTCCATTGTTTTCGCGGGCTTCTTTACCTATCAAGTCCTCTCTGCATTTCTGATCCCAATGTTCTTGGCCGCCATCTTGGTCGTTATGTTTCGTCCATTGCATGACTGGCTTGTCGTAAAATGCAAAGGCCGAATTCGTTTGGCTGCCATCCTCACTACCATGATCATTCTCACTATTGTACTGATGCCGCTGGTTACCGTCTTTTCAATGGCGATCAAAGAGACCATCGATTTGGTCAGAAGCGACGACAAGCCTCAAGTGGTGGAACGGCTGAAAGAAATTCGCAGCCGATTTGATCTCGATATCCCGGATGTTGAGCTCTATCAGCAAATTGTCCAACGCATTGATAATCTCGATAGCATCACGCCAGGAAGTCGAACCGATGCCACAACAAAGACCCTGATCAATGATCTGCAAAGCTTACTCGAAGATTATGATCGAGCTATTCATGCAGAGCAATCAAGCAAGTTAAAGGCTTTGCTTCAAACAGAGCTCGAGGGGGACCGAACAACATTTCTGTTTTTTCTGAAAGATCGTGATTATGAAGCAATGCTCTCAACGATCGAAACATCCACCGCATTAACCACACAAAGAACAGAGCTTCGGGATTTAACATTACACTTTCAAAAACTAAATACTGGAATAGATAAAGTTTCGAAACTGTTAACACAGACAGAAGATGAACTGGCAGATAGCACGCTTGTGCCGGGTGATTTGATTTTTCTTTCACACGTGCATGAATTAAAAGCAACCTTTGAGCAAAGCATGGTGGAATACTTTGGAGGCCAACCCTGGGCTACACTCAAAATCTATGCGAACCCCGGCAAGCGTGAAGCCATCCGCTTAAAAGCAACTGCAATTGAAAGCCTCGAAGAAATCGTGTTACCGGTCACCGGAGCAGGTGCCTCGTTTGCAGGTGGAACTGTGTTGGGGATAGGTATCCTGATTATCTGCCTCTATTATTTTCTCGCAGACGGACCAGCGCTCGTAAGTTCGGCCATGCACATGTCTCCGCTGGATGATGAATACGAGCGTCAACTGATTGAAGAATTCTCTTCCGTAAGCCGCGCCGTGGTGGTTGCCACTTTATTATCAGCGGTGGTTCAAGGATTTCTAGCAGGAATCGGTTTCTGGATATGTGGTCTGGATTCGATTTTCTTGTTGATTTTCTTAACCATGGCCCTTTCCATGATTCCATTTTTTGGTGCCGCATCAGTTTGGGTGCCGGTTTGCTTGTGGTTGTACTTTGTTGAAGATCGATTTTGGGCAGCTACCTTCATCGGGATCTACGGAGCCGGTATCGTTTCTATGGCAGATAACGTGATCAAACCGCTGGTATTGCATGGTCAATCGAAACTTCACCCACTGTTGGCACTGCTTTCGGTTCTCGGCGGCGTGAAGGCACTCGGTCCAATTGGCATACTTATTGGCCCGATGTTGGTCTCTTTTCTGCAGGCCCTACTGAATATATTGCAAAGCGAACTTGCTAAAATGGACGGCCTGGGTCATACAGGCAAGGAGAAGGCAGTTGGAACGTCAAAAAACAAGTAGTTTCCGATTGAACTAATCAGCGATTCTCGAAAATGTCGCTTTCCCCGTTTTGCGATAATAGCTAAGATACCTCGTCACTATGTGCAGGATGCCTGTGTGTTGATCGAGGAGAATGGATTGTGTATGCCGTAGCTTTGCTGTTAACTTCTGCCACGCTTGGAGTCGATTTTGGTTGGGAACCTGATAACAAAGGTGGAATTGAATATATTATTCAAATCGAGCCTGAGTCTCTTGAATTGCTCAAGCAGGGTCAACCGATTCGCATGCAATTACCACCCAATTTAGAACGGGTGCAGTGCTTTCGTGTGCAATTCGGTACGGGTGATATCCCCCGTGGTGTGATACCTGCTTCGTTTGAGCAAGAAGTGAATCCAACTCGTACCGCAAATTTACCCGCAGGCGATAATACGCCAACGGGAGTTCCAATTTTGCTACGATCAGGCACTGAAAACAACGCCATCAGTGGTACCAATCCTAATCCGTCAACGCCCGATATGACGCAAGCGTTAGCGCAACTTCCAGGGACTCCTTCCACATCAATTCCGAAATATGACCCTGGTCCGTCTAACTACTCCTCCTTTAATAGTGGCCCCGGCAGTTCGGCAGCCCAAAGATACGGAGACGAAACTGGCAACACCGGAGTCACCCCTGGGGCAATTGTTCCGGCAACTCCAAGTGCAGCACCCAGGAGTCAATTTGCTCCACTGCCTACGGCCACTGTTCCAGTAGGTCCAATTGCTGGCAACCCCATTACGCAAAGCTGGACATCTACCAATGGATACTCATCTCGGCAAGGCACAACACTCTCGCCAGCATTGGGTGGAGTCAGCACAGTGGCCAATAATCAAACGGGTGTCAATCCGACCTATGGTTCTAGTTACACGAATCCAGTCAGTTCACAATACACAAACGGCACGACCGCAGGTAATTCCACTTACGGACGCTTCGGCACATCCACCAGCGGTCAGAATCCAGGCGTAACATCTGCACCACCGCTGAATAGAACCAACACGCAGACGCCTGCCCCACGTTTTCAAACTCCAAGTACACCAGTATCCAAGTATGATTATTTTGGAAATACAACCCCGAGCAACGCTCCATCCAATACTGGATACACGCCTGGAACTACGGGAACACCTCAGAATCAAACCGGGGGTCAGGCTCCAGGCTATAATCCTAATCAATACAATCCCCAAAACACTGGGAATTACAATCTAAAATCTCCGATTGTCACCGCAAGTACAGTTTCACCTAGTCCTGTGAGCACTCAACAGCAGCCTGTTACACCGCAGACAGTCATCAATGGGCTCCCAACCAACGTGGCCCCAGGCTATCAGAACCAATACCCGAACCCCAATAGCTATCCAGCTCAGCAACAGCCTATTCCGCCGCTTCCTGGTCAACAGTATCAACCGCAGCCGCCGATCTTCAACACGGTTTCACAGCCAGTGAATTCAACTCCACCGCCAGTGACTAAGAACCCTATCTACGTGGTAGCGACCAACCCGGTAAACACGCCAGTACAAGGTCAGCAGAACCCTGCTTCGTTAGGCAATAACAACCAGCCAATTGTTAATGCTCCCCCGGCAGAGGAGGCTGACAAACCTTGGATTCTGGTTGTCTTCTTTGGCGCCATTTCCATCGCGTTAAACTTCTGGCTTGGCTGGATGAACTTCGATATCCAAACCAAATATCGAGAACTGGTTCAAGATGTTCGAGACTTGAAATCCATTACCGATTGATGGATGTTTAGTTGCAGAATTTTGAAATTTCTGATGGCAGCGATGTTGCTTTTGGAGGTCACATAGCACCCTGACTGGTTGCGATCCCCTGTAGACGAATTCATATTATCGTCATTGAGGGTTCTCTGAAGTCTAACGACTTCAGCTACGTTTTATTCGACGACGCTTCGCGGTTAAGATGACCGATCTGATCACCATTAAAATACAATGGTCTCAGATACATAAATCCCATCGCGGCGATATTCGGGGATGTCTGAGAAGTTGAGGACACCGAGGATTTCAAAGAATGTGCGTTTGCCGGTTTTTCGTTGATATTGAAATCCGGCACCCCATACGGGGTCTCCGTTGGGCGCTTCAAAAGCAATTTCTGGGGTGAAAGACTCGTCTTCGTTATGTCGAAAGAATTGCACTCCCAAGCTGGCCCCGTAGTTTTCTCCCGTTGATCGACCTGAGGCAATCGATACCAAGGGGTCAACACTAAACGCTGCTCGCAAGCGATTGAAGTTTCCGCCTGCGATGGTATTCCAGCCATCATTAGCAAAAAACAGATTGCAATAAGGGACCGCATATTCAATTCCCAAAGAATTAGACTCAAAAGGTTTAGTCCAGTTGTTCTCATAAACAAATAGCTGTCCCGATCCGATGCCTTGTTCGTCTCCAATCTTGAACAATGCTCGGAAAGCGGAATTCCGTTTACCGTGATGTTTCGTTCTGCTATAAGCGAAAAAGTGTTGATCTCTGTCAGGCAAATCATCGATATCAACATAAAAGTACGATAGTTCGTACAGGGCTCTGTTGTAATCAGCGGTAGTGTGCAATCCATAGATCATGGCTTCATCGCTCGATGCGTTATCAATATCTCCTGGTGCAACAATCGCTTGGATATTCAAGTTGCTTAATCCACCCCAAAATAATGAATTTTTGTTGATCGCCGCACCAATAATTTCATCATTCATTAGTAGTGAATTATGTAAAGCAAACGGGAACTTTCCGCCTGTGAAAAATAGATCACGCACTGCGAAAGGGCTGAGGTAGCCACCGAAAATACTTGCAAATTCACCTTCAATCCAATACCGTTGTGGCTCACCTGTTGAATTGTCAATATATCCAGCCGGGGCATTCAATTGATAAAACGAGCCCCCGCTATTTTCGCCCCCAAGTGGTCGGAATTGCACATGAAACCTCTCAGTTCCTGTCCAGCGATAATCGAGTTCAAGCAAGAGTTGATGGCCAAACCCATCTTGGCGGGTTCCATTTTCTTGATAAGCGATTCCGCTAATTTCATAACTGCCATACGCGACAAACCTAGGTTCAAAATTGTAACCATCTCCGAACCATTTCCAGTTTGATTGACGAATAGCATCATTACCAATAAACTTGGAAAACAAAGTCAGTGGCTGCGGTGCCAGGTAATCTTCATCCAAGCGTAAGCGTTCGTGTTGTCGTGGATCAAATTCAGTTGGGCTAAAATACTCATCTCCTTCAACCGCATAAAGATACGAACCACCATGCAGCCAAAGCTCTTCGTCTAGTGGCGGAAGCTCGATCTTATCCAACTCACTCTTATCTGGCGTGGGAGAACTAAAGTAAGAACTGTAGGCCCAGTGTGTTCTCTTTGGTTTAGGATTCGGAAGTCGATAGATGGCATCCGTCTGCAACAAGGGGATTTTTTTTAGTTTAGCAGAAACAGGTTTTGTAGAAACAGGAATAGGCGGAGTTACGATTTCTTCTATAAACTCAACCAGATTGATCTGCGGAATGGTTTGACTGTTGGGTTGTTCTAACGAAGAAACGCTTTTTAATACAGGCAAGCGACTGATTTTCACAAGCGGCTTTACTTCATTATTGATACTAGATTCGCGCAGCGTAATCGTAGCTTCATCAGAGACAGAAAAAACCGCAAGATGCACTAGCAGTATCGTTGCTAGGCAAATGCCAAGTTGTCGAATTAATTCATCCATGTGCTAAGGCTTTACCTCGATGATCGATTCAAATTGATCGATCACAACAATTTCAAGTTGTTTCTTTAAGTGAGAGACTCCGATATAGTCGAGCAGCACAGGTGGAATATTTCGAAAGTTTAAGCGGACTTTTACCGTGTAAATTCCAGGATGATTGGGCAAACACACGGGGTAAGTTTGTCCGCGTGTTGCTAAAGGAGGCAAGCTTCCTTTGGCAAGTCGAAAAGTCGATGCCCGCCCATAGGATGCCGCAGTTTCAACGCTCGGTCGAATGATACTAATGGGTGCCAGATGGCGATTTACAGGAAGTATTACGCTGCGTTCTGTCCCTTTGCTAGTCAAAGCAATGAACTGGTTTTGAAAGTTAAGTAAGTACTTGTCATTGGGAACTTTGCCTGAAAGCACTGACTTACTGTGGTTGTCTCTCAAGTCGCCATTGGGATCTAAATCTCCCGAGGCAAAAACGATGTTCCCTGCTTCATCCCTGACTGTGACCGAAACCCAAGCTTGGCGTTCGGCTGAAAATCCTGTGGGAAAACTGTGTCCTGATATTTTACTTGTGACATCAACCCTAATGATTTCGGTTTTTCCTGGATGACTGACTGTAGGTGCCTGAACTGAAAGCATCGCGGCATTCTGTAAGACTTGATAGCGTTTATAATCGGCTTTTACCAGAGCGTGACGATTTTTCTTCCTAAGTTGGGTCAACGTCTCTTTCTGATATTCTGTGAGGTTGTCCCAATTTCGATAATCGTGTTCATACATCCAATCAAGTTTTTCAGGGAATTCAGTATCCGGCAGCATTGAATAATCGGGGCCTGCAAAGGAGTGATTGGTTAAATGCCTGAGTGGAATCTGTTCATCGGGCACTCCAGGCACTGAAGCCGCTCTGCCGAGTGGACGTTCATTGTCTGCAAACGCTACGCCTTGCTCAGGCCCCATATGGCAGGCTTGGCAAGTCGTTCCTTGCTTGGCAGCCGGACTGTTTTTCCATTCACTAAAAGCCTCTTCTAAACGCACGCCTTGAGGGCTGGTAACATCATGACATTCGCCACAAAACTGTGAACTTTTCAAGTACGAGAATCCGACTGAATTATGGGCCCCAATCGCTTCTCCGCCTGCACTGTCGTCAAACGGTCCGTACATGCAGTTTTCAAGTAAACCACCAGGCTCGATTGGTAATCGGCCATTTGATTTGTAATGCTTCGTGCCACGTCGATGACATGCAATGCAGGTAATTCCTTCCATTGATATCTGAGAACGATGCACATTACGACGAGTCCCTTTTTCTCCAAGTGCTGTCCCTATCGGAGTGTGGCATCTGGAGCAAAATGTACCGAGTGTGCCACTGGTTTTCTCTTGAAGTGTATTGTTAAACGCTTCAAAAACCGGGCTGTGTTGAGCATAAGCGTGAGAAGAACTTGACCATTCCATATACTGCTTAGGATGACAAGAGGCACATTGTTTGGCGGAAGGGAAATCAATTTCGGTTACTGGTGGGTTCGAACAGCCTTCTGGTAATTTAAACTGAAAAGCCCCGTTGCTGATCCAACGATACATCGTTTCAATTTGACCCGCAGTGAGCCAGTCTGCTTTGGCTTCAGGCATCTCTGGTTCATCTGGCGCAGCTGAGTTGGAAGTTTGATGCACATTCCAATTAATCGTATTCCATAACGAGGAATTTTCTGGATCGCCAGGAGTCACAATCGGTTCATCATTCGCAGTTGCGTCGATAAACGCTTCATAGGAAGTTAGATCGGAGAGATCCGTTCCAGGGCGATGACAACCAGAGCACTTGTTCATCAAAATTAGATAGACATCGGGCCAGTCAGGGTCATACGGATAATTGCCGGGGGAAATTGTATGCGGTACTGCCTCGACTTGTTGTTGGCTATGTGGCCATAGGCATGCAACCATGGCAATGGCTAAGAACATTGACAGAGTGAAAAACAGCCATCTTGAACGAACAACAAGTTGTCGCGTCATTGTGCGGTATCCGTACCAGTTTGGTGCATCCAATGCACATGCTAACTTTAAATGTGAAGAAGTGGGATGCAATTTAAGTATGCATCCCTTCTCCACTAGTAGTTAAATCGGATAATTCCCTCTTAATATCCTGCAAATCGGCATTAAGTGCTTTGATAAGAATTGCCTACCTGGTCGATATAATCCGCAAACTTTAACTACTATAATCAGGCTGGAGTAGATCGTTCTTTAAAAATTGCCGCCGAAATTCGGTCTTCCCCATAGCCTTGTTGGTAAAATTTACCGATTACACAGACAAAAAAGGCATTGATGAATATGGGATAAAGAAGGGTTGATCTATTTGTTCTGATCAAGCAATTTCTGCACAGAATTCATCAGATCTTTATCGCGTGATTTTTTTGAAGATTCGTCTGCAATTTTTAAAATTGCAATCAGTGTTTCGCTTTCATTGGCATCAATGAAACTGGGCGCCACTGACACAAGGTGTGCGGCCAAAGCCTGATGCAAGGCCGATGAAGGGCTATCACTCGCAAGTTTCGCCATTTTGACCTGCCACATCCAGGGATTAATTTTAAAGCGTTTATTCCAATCGCTGATCACTTGCGAGCCGAGGTTGAAGTCGCCCCCTTTGGCAGCCTCGGCTAGTGCATATAGAAATGTGACATACTGTAATTTTGAGCCGTCATCAATTTCCAGTCCTGCTTCGTAAAGTTTATTTGCCAAATCAACTCGATCTGAGGCCCGTTTAATATCTGTGAAATCTTGCATCCACTTTTTCTGAAATTCGACTGTCACATCAGTCAACTCTGTATCGGCAGGCACTTCAACTAGAACCAATAGATCATCTGCCAAGTTGTATTGGTCATCAATCACAGGCATCAGGCTTTGCAGGTCAACTCCTGCCAGCATGCTTTCTTGCCACAAAGATTTAACTTCCGCAACATTTCCTTCGGGTTCGACCAACAAGAAGGCCCCAACCACAACTTTGGCGTTTGGATCACCTTCGGCCATTTGTCGCATCGCTAGATACTTGGCTAAACCGGCCGGCATATCGGCGAGGGTGTATCGTTTATTTTCGCCTGCGACACGCAACAGCAATAAGCCCTCTGGTGTGTAGCCGATAACATTGGCAAACGTAGTCTCATTGGTAGTCGTAGACTCTACTTCCAGTACTTCATCTACTTTTAGTTCCCCTAGTTGATTTTGAACTGATTGCCAGAAGCTTTCAGTTAATTCAACCAATTGAGTTAGTCGGTCTAGTTTCAGTTTATGTGCTTCGAGTTCAGCCAGCTTTGTTGCTTCTGCCAACGATTGCTTGGCGGCAGGGATATTTCGTTCTGAGAGGAATTTACGCACGTCTTGCATGAATTCCCCTAAAGCAACCGCCTTTTCTTTCTCGCTGTCTAGAGCACCAGGAACGGTGGTCCCTGGATCAGTCATAGGATTCGGCATGGGCTGCATCATGGGAACATTCGCCACGCTACTGTCGCCTAAGTATTTAAATTTATCGGCCTTCAAGGCCAAGTAATCTGCGGAGTTCACGCCGCCTGCGGTCCATATTTTTTCTGCATGATCAGGGTCTGCTAAAGGAGAAAACATCACAAAGCAGCCTTCGATTGCCTTCTTTGTAGTGTCATCTTCTTTCATTTCTTTTAAGGCAATCGCGCGTGCCAGTCCATCTGGAATTTTACTTTTTTCATAGGTTTTGCTCTGATCTGCCAGCCGAACCACTAAGCGATCAGCGGTGTTCGTTACCACGGTAAGTTGAGTGCTACCGACTTGCAATTGTTCTCCGCCTGTGAAATTTTTGAGCCCACTGGCTAGTGCTTCGTCAAAGGTCACCAGATGTTCAACCAGTAAAGTCAATCGTAGTAGTTCATTCTCTCCCTCCAAGGTTTTAGGAAGAGAACTGACAGGCGATAACACTACATCTGCCGCTTTGGCATCTCGCTTGCCCAACAGACTCCAAGCTTGACGAATCGCCTGATCGAGCATAGTCACTTGGGCGGCGGTAGGCTGAGGTCGAACCGGAGCAACCATCTCTGGTTCATCAGGAATGTTTTCCATCTTTTCATCAGGATTTCCTAAGCCTGGAACTTGGCCTGCTAAATCGGCTGCTGAAGGACGATTGCCAGGTATCTCGATATCAGTTTTTATTGGTTCTTCTTTAGGATCTTTTTCAACCGGAACGACTGGTTGATCGTCCGGGATTTTCTCAACGACAACGTCTTCCCCTTGATTGGATAAATACCACCCCCCCCCGGCAATACCACCGATCAGTAACACTGCAATCCCACCATAGACCAAGAAGTTTTTATTGCCTGACTTGGCCTTACTTCGAGCACGAGAAGCGGCCGTTTTATCGCCTCCCATCGGATTCGCACCGCCAACAGCCATTGGTGCCTGTGCAGACATCGGCTGAGCTATTGGGGCAGTAGCGGTTGATTGCTGGTACTGCTGCAATTGGCGATCATACGTTGCTTTGCTAGTGGGGTCGAGCAAGCAGGCACGCGCAGTCAGAATTTCCGAGAGAAGAGCTTGCTTCGTTGCTTCGTTGATGCCAGCTTGCTGAACCTGTACGCGCGCATACGCCTGATCGGCCGCTGCAAGGATCTTGGCAGGGTCGGCTTCGTACCAAGGCAAACCTATTAAGGTATAACAATCAGGCTGACCAGCAATGTTCAGGCCAAGCCATTGCACGTAAGGATTAAATGCACTCGTCATGGGGTTCCTCTGAAATCAACTCCACAGCGACGGCGGATGGATGATTCAGTCGCTAACTTTTTAGGGGGGCTAATACATTTCAAATGATAGCTCGAAATGCAATTTTGATATGATCTTCTTTTAGTATCAGACGATTCTGACTCTATTTTCGTTTTCAATTGAAGCAAGTATGCCCCAAGCTCTCACTCTCGCTCTCTCTAGTCTAATCCCATCAAGCCATCTTTTAAATCAACAAAGACAGAATATCGTTAAAAAGGGGGGCACGTATATCGTAACGTCTTTCTCAGGTAGGTTGCAACCTCATTATTTGTGATCTTCCAGTGGTTCTCTTGAAAAGCAATGACAGTTCCACACAAAGGTCTTTAACTATCATTCTCCAAACGATTGCAATTTCACCCCTTTGTAAAGGTATTCGTCCCGTTCACGAAAAACTATTCATTTAGAAATCCATATAATTGGAATTACTGACAGGAAGTGTCATCTTTAAGAATCATTTTTTTCACAAAACCTTCTAACAATGAGTCTCGTCTTAGTTACTAAACGCACCTATATTCAACCAGAGAGCTTATCGGTTCTCCGGTTAAAAGAAACAACAAGCGTCCTCGTCGACAAAAGAAACAATCTACTAACAGGCTTATCATGAACAGTTCGTTAAAAAATAATAAACAGAGTAAATTTATTTCTTTACTTTTAATGCTCAGCGGATTGGCCCTGTTCGTGGCAATCACTGTACCAAGTTTGCAGTTTTTAGCCGAGGCGCCACCTGCTCCTACGATGACATCGGTGCGTAAACTTTACAACGCCGGGAATTATAAGGAAGCCTATGATCAAGGCCGTATTCTTTTTCTAGATACCGATCAGCCTGGCAAAGATATCAAAGATAATCTGTGGATCATGACCAACAGCTTACGAAGCTTGGCCAGAATGCCAGAGACCGATGCTTTTCTAGAAGAGGTCGTAAAAACGCATCCCAAAAAATGGCGTGTGAAATTAGTGGTTGCCAATTCCTACTCTTCGCTGCAACATTATGGACAGATGATTGATAACGAATATCAACGGGGCGCTCGCCGCAACCAAGGGGGCTATGTCAACAGCGTGCGTCGAGATCGCGTGCGTGCCATGCAACTCTACACCGAGGCCATTCCACTGGTCAAGCTAGAATCCAATCCTGCCGAAGTGGCCAACTTCTACAACGATCTCTCTCGCTTCATTGTCAACAACCGAACGCATGGCAATGCATGGCGTTTACAGTATCTGACCGAAACGGATGAACTGCCCGACTACGACGACGGCTACAACACTTATCAACAGCCACAAGGTACACCCGTCGATGAAGCAGGCAACCCCATCTATTACCATGTGCCGAAAAGCTGGCAAGCGGCGATAAACGATGGAGAACGTTTTCGCTTTGCATTAGAAGAAGCGGCCGAACTCTCAACCACCTACCGCAACGAAACCCATTTTCGATTTGCTCAATTCATGGAACAACAATTGGGCGTACAAACCATGCAGCAATATGGCTTTATACCCCGAGGCTCGAATTCCGAAGACGAAGATGAATCTGGCACGTTTGCCATTCACACATTGAAGCAAAACGAAACCATCGCCCGTTTGGCCACCGGCATCAAACGGTTCAAAGTGCCCGATGAATTCAATCACATCAAAATCTATCAAAAGATCATAAGCGACCCTAAAGCGGCTTGGGGACTCAACGCTTATCAAGGGCTTGCACAAGTATTTGAAAATCGTCGCCAGTACCCCACTGCCGCCAAATACTGGAAAGAAACCATCCAGCACTACGGCAAAGGTTCCAACAACCATCGTGAAATACGGTTGACCAACATCACTGGCAACTGGGGAACATTCCAAGGCGGAAAAGTTCAGCCTGTCGGACAAGGTGTTGATCTTCAATATGTATTCCGCAATGGCGGTGAAGTGCAATTCACGGCGCATCAAATCAAAGTCGAACAACTTCTACAAGATGTTAAAATCTATCTGAAATCAAATCCTCGCAAGCTAGACTACAACCAGTTCAATATCCAGAACATCGGACACCGCATCGTTAATCAAAAACAAGAGAAATATCTCGGCAAACAGGTGGCCAAGTGGACTTTGGAACTAGATCCCCGCGAGAAACATTTTGATCGACGAATCACGGTCAACGCACCAGTGCAAACAGCCGGTGCCTATATGATCACGGCCAAAATGAAAAACGGCAACATCTCGAAAGCAATCGCCTGGGTTGCCGATACCGTGATCGCTTCCAAACAACTCTCAGGCAAAAAACTCTATTACGTGGCCGATGCCGTCTCGGGCAAACCAATTGAAGGCGTCAATGTCGAATTCTTCGGCTATCGACAAGAACGGATCAATAACAAAAACGAGTACAACACCTACACCAAAAACTTTGCAGAAAACACCGATGAACTAGGCCAAATTAAGCTCGGCCAAGATCGACTGTCTACCAAGCACCAGTGGTTAATCATGGCCCGGACGAAAAGCGGGCGGCTTGCTTATCTTGGTTTCCAAGGCGTCTGGTATGGCCAGCGTTATGACGCTGAATACAACGCCACCAAAGCCTTCATGATGACCGACCGGCCCGTCTATCGTCCGGCACAAAAATTAAGCTACAAGTTTTGGGTCCGTCATGCCAAGTACGACCGTGAAGACACCAGCGACTTTGCAGATAAAATGTTGATGGTGCATCTGCGAGACCCTCAAGGCAACAAGATATTTGACAAACAAATCAAAGCAGATAAATTCGGTGGCATCTCCGGCGAATGGGAAATCCCTGAAGATGCCAAACTGGGCGTCTACCACTTAACCACCGACTGGGGTGGCGGAACTTTCCGAATTGAAGAATACAAGAAACCCGAGTTCGAAGTCACCATTGAAGCTCCGACAGAGCCTGTTATGTTGGGCGAAAAAATCGAGGCGAAAATTACAGCCAAATACTACTTTGGTTCGCCTGTCACTGAAGCGACCGTCAAATACAAAATCACACGTACCCAGCACAATCAAAACTGGTATCCCACTGCACATTGGGACTGGTTCTACAGCCCTGGCTACTGGTGGTATTCCTACGATTACTCTTGGTATCCCAACTATTACAAATGGGTCGGTTGCACGCGTCCTTACCCTATGTGGTATTCCTGGGGTGGTCCACAGCCAGAGTTAATCGCCGAACGCGAAGTCAAAATCGGCAAAGATGGCACAGTCAAATTCGAGATCGATACCGAACTGGCTAAAGCCATTCATGGCGACAAAGACCATAAGTATTCCATTACCGCCGAAGTCCGCGACAAATCACGCCGCACCATCGTAGGCACTGGGCAAGTCTTAGTCGCTCGCCAGCCCTTCAAAGTCTTTACCTGGGTCAATCGCGGCTATTACGAAGTCGGTCAAACCGTCGAAGCCAATTTCCAAGCACAAACGCTCGATAACAAACCGGTCTCCGGCAAAGGAGAATTGACCCTACTAAAAATCACTTACGATAAAGATCGCCAAGCGATTGAAACTCCAGTCCAAACCTGGAAAGTCGATACCGGCGAAGAAGGAACTGCCCGTCAACAGATCAAAGCCAGTGCCGCAGGCCAATATCGTCTCTCGTACAAACTAACCGACAGCAAAGACCATACCATCGAAGGCGGCTATCTGTTCACGATTATCGGAGGCGGTTTTGATGGTTCCCAATATCGATTCAATCACTTAGAACTGATCCCCGACAAACAAGAATACAAACCGGGCGATACCGTCAAATTGCAAATCAATACAGACCGTCCTGGATCAACCATCCTGTTGTTTCTTCGCCCAACTAATGGCGTATATCTTCCACCCCGCGTATTGAAGCTACCCGGCAAGAGCACGGTTTACGAGTTAGACGTGATCAAGAAAGACATGCCCAATTTCTTTGTCGAAGCGTTAACCATCTACGATGGACAAGTTCACCAAGAAACCAAAGAAATCGTGGTTCCGCCCGAAAAACGTGTGTTGAATGTCGATGTAATCGCATCGAACACCGAATACAAACCGGGCGAAGACGCGACAGTCAAAGTGAAACTGACCGACATGACCGGCGAACCCTACGAAGGCACCACGGTACTTTCAATCTATGACAAATCGGTCGAATACATCTCTGGCGGATCGAACGTACCAGACATCAAAACATTCTTCTGGAAATGGCGCCGCCACCATCACCCGGCCGTTCAACATAGCTTGACCAAATACTTACCCAATATCGTACCACCAGGTCAACGAACCTTGCAATATCTTGGTGTATTCGGACACTCCGTGGCCGATGACTTGGATGCAAATACAACCCTTGGAAAAAGTGAAAGGGGATCTGGGGTATTGGCGAGAAGGCCAATGGCTTCCACAGTGAGCAGAAGTAAATTATCCGCTTTCGGAGCCGTCGCAGACGCCTCCATGCCAATGGTACTGAACGAAATGTCCAACGCCCAAGGTTTCAGTGGGGCTTTCGCCAAAGAGGCGAAGAAGCAGAGTGGTGATCGCCAACCAGGTAGCGGCCAAGCCGCTGGCAAGCCTGATCTAGTCAAGCCAACCGTTCGTTCCAACTTTGCCGACACCGCACTTTGGGTCGGTAGTTTAATGACCAACAAAAAAGGAATTGCCGAAGTTAGCTTGAAAATGCCAGAAAACCTAACCGCCTGGAAAATCAAAGTCTGGGCACTAGGGCACGGCACCAAAGTCGGCTCTGGCGAATCTGAAATCGTCACACGTAAAAACCTGATTCTGCGTATGCAGGCCCCTCGGTTCTTCGTTCAAAAAGACGAAGTCGTGCTTTCGGCCAATGTACATAACTACTTGAAGACCGAAAAAGAAGTCCAAGTCTCATTAGAACTTCCTGGCAAATTCCTCAAGATCATGGGCGACAAAACCAAAACCGTAAAGATCAAACCGAATGGCGAAACCCGAGTCGATTGGCGCGTAAAAGTCATGGCCGAAGGCACCGCCACGGTCCGCATGAAAGCCCTGAGCGATGAAGAATCAGACGCAATGGAAATGACCTATCCGGTTTATGTTCATGGCATGCTTAAAACTGAATCTTGGGCCGGAACCGTACAGCCAGATGTGAATAGCTCGATTATCAACATTACTGTTCCCAAACAACGCCGACCAGAACAATCACAGCTAACCGTTCGCTACACGCCCACACTGGCCGGTGCCATGGTGGACGCGCTGCCGTACATGGTTGACTACCCTTATGGTTGTACTGAGCAAACCTTAAATCGATTCCTGCCGACCGTAATTACGCAAAAGGTTCTGTTAGAAATGAATCTCGACCTGAAAGAGATTCAGAAAAACCGAACGAACTTGAACGCTCAAGAATTGGGCGATCCAGCAGAACGTAAGGCTCAATGGAATAAGTTCAATCGTAATCCGGTGTTCAACCAAACCGAAGTTACCAAAATGGTGAAAACCGGCGTCGAACGTCTGACCGACATGCAAGTCTCGGACGGAGGCTGGGGTTGGTTCTCTGGCTATGGAGAACACAGTTATCCACACACCACCGCAGTGGTCGTTCGCGGATTACAAACCGCACAAAATAACGACGTGGCACTAGTGCCTGGCGTGCTAGATCGTGGTATCCAGTGGCTAGTTCGTTATCAAAACCAACAGGTGAGACTACTGCAAAACGCCAAACCACAAATAAAACCTTGGAAACTGTTTGCCGACAACACCGATGCCTTGGTCTATATGACCTTGGTAAATTCTGGCAAACAGAACAAAACGATGCGAGAGTTCCTCTATCGTGATCGCACGAAGTTGAGCGTTTACGCCAAAGCCATGTTCGGCCTCGCGTTGCATCAGGTCAAAGATGTTGAAAAGCTGGCAATGGTCCGCCGGAATATCGAGCAGTATCTAGTCACCGATCTTGAAAACGAGACCGCCTATCTGAAAATGCCTGAAGACAACTACTGGTGGTATTGGTATGGTGATCCTATCGAAGCCCATGCGTATTACTTGAAGCTATTAGCCGCTACCGATCCCACCAGCAAAACGGCCCCTCGTTTGGTCAAATATCTGCTGAATAATCGCAAGCATGCCACCTACTGGAAATCGACCCGCGATACTTCGCTCTGTATTGAAGCCTTCGCCGATTATCTGAGGGCAACCAAAGAGTTGTCGCCAGAAATGACCGTTGAGATTTGGGTCGACGGCGAAAAGAAAGCGGAGACCGAATTTACCCGTAAGAATTTGTTCTCGGTCAACAACACCTTCACCCTCACCGGCGAAGAAGTGACCGATGGCCAGCATAAGATTGAAATTCGCCGCAAAGGCAAAGGGGCCGTTTATCACAGCACCTACCTGACGAACTTCACGCTCGAAGACTTCATTACCAAAGCAGGCTTGGAAGTTAAAGTCGAACGCCGCTTCTACAAACTGGTGGCCGAGCAAGAGACCATCAAAGCAGTCGGTTCTCGCGGGCAAGCGGTCGATCAGAAAGTGGCCAAGTTCCGCCGTGTACTTCTCAAAAATGAAGCCGAAATCACCAGTGGCGATTTGATCGAAATCGAATTAGTCATCGAAAGTAAAAACGACTACGAGTACCTACTCTTCGAAGACAAAAAAGCCGCAGGCTTTGAAGCGGTTGATCTTCGCAGCGGCTACAACGGCAACAGCCTAGGGGCCTACATGGAACTACACGACGAAAGCGTCTCGTTCTTCGTCCGCCGCTTACCCCGTGGCAAACACAGCCTGACCTATAAACTAAGGGCCGAAATCCCCGGAAAATTCAGCGCACTGCCAGCAGTTGCCCAAGCAATGTACGCCCCAGAATTGGTCGGAAATTCCGACGAAATGAAAATCCAGATTCATGATTTAGAAGAGTAGTTAGTGAAAGACCGTTAAATCCCGGGTGGCCGCGATGTTGGTTTTGGAGAACGCATACCACTCAATCACGCTCATTCAAAACGACGTCGGGTTTGACTGTCGTTGATCAGAGGAGCAACTGAGTTCGCCGAGCGATGAGCGAGGGTGAAGAACGAAGGCGGTAGTGATTGAACTACAGGCCCCGAATTAGTGGCCGCTGTAACCTCTGATGGCCTAACGGCCACACCGACGACGTTCCGAACACGTTTAATCCCGAAGCAAAGCCAACTCCGGAATCGTCGGCGGTGCTACCCGAGATGAAAGAATTCGGCACCGTAAAATTAAAGAGGCTCTAATAGCAACCGTGATCTGGGTTACCTCAACACTTCATGTATCAAATCCCCCTCGACATTCGTCAATCGACGCTGAACGCCGTTGTGTTCGAAGGTGAGTTGTTCGTGGTTCAAGCCCAGTAGGTGTAAGATAGTGGCATTCAAATCGTACAGGGGGTGAATGTTTTCGACTGCTTTTTGGCCGAGTTCGTCGGTTTGGCCGTGGCTCACCCCGGGTTTGATTCCGGCGCCGGTCAGCCAACAGGTGAAGCCGTTCGGGTTGTGGTCTCGGCCTTTGGCTCCCTTTTGGAAAAACGGCATGCGCCCGAATTCGGAACACCAAACGATGAGCGTATCTTCAAGCAGCCCTCGGGCTTTCATGTCTTTGATCATGGCGGCTGTCGGTTGATCAAGAATGGCCGCATGTTTGTCGTATTGCTCTTTCAATTTGCTGTGCCCATCCCAGTTGAGTTCGCCGCCGCTGGCGTAGGCTCCGTTAAATAGTTGAACAAACCGGACTCCACTTTCGATTAAACGCCGGGCCAAAATACAGTTACGGGCAAACGCGGCCTTGATCGGGTTCTGCGTATCATCGGCCCCGTAACTTTTGAGCGTGTGCGCCGACTCCGTGCTCAAATCGCTGATCTCTGGCACGCTCAACTGCATCCGGGCCGCAAGTTCGTAGCTGGCAATCCGGGCCGCCAGTTTGCCATCGCCCGGGTGTTGATCCAGATGTCGCTGATTCATTCGCTCTAACAACGCACGAGCTGCTTTATCTTTTTCTGCTGAAATACCAACCGGTGGAGCCAAATGACGAACCGGGTTTTTTGCACTGAATGGAGTGCCTTGAAATTCGGCAGGCAAAAAACCGGGACCCCAATTGTTGACGCTGGCCTGAGGAACACCACGCGGATCGGGTATCGCCACAAAGGCCGGCAGGTTTTGGTTCTCACTACCCAGGGCATAACTAATCCAGGCTCCACTCGAAGGAAAACCATCGGCGACGAACCCGGTAGAGAGAAAGTTTTCAGCAGGGCCGTGGGTATTACTTTTGCTGGTTAGCGAATGAATAAACGCAAAATCGTCGGTCAGTTCGGCCAAGTGGGGGATCAAGTCAGAAACCATCTTGCCGGTTTCACCACGCGGCCGGAATTTGTATTGAGGACGTGCAAGTTCGCCAGCCGGTCCTTGAAACGTGACCGCAGGACCGCCGACCAGTGGCTTGCCATCTTGTTTGATTAGCTCTGGCTTGTAGTCCCAGGTTTCAAGTTGACTGACCGCACCAGCGCAGAAAATCACCAGCACACTTTTTGCCTTGGCCGGAAAATGTGTCGGACGCGGGGCATAAGGCCGAGAGGGATCGATCTCAGGTGGCTTAGCCGCCAGTAGTCCATCGGTGGCTAGTAAACTGGCCAAGGAGATTGACCCGAGGCCTGTCGAAACATCGGACAAAAACCGACGACGATTCAGCAGGCCATGTTGGGCATTCGAATTGTATTGATCAAATAACGTCACGAAGTTTTCCTAGATCGATTGCAGGTTTATGGAAGAAACAAAAATTCGTTACTGTTAAACATGACTCGGCACAGTGTTGAAAGCCCATGCTTTTGCACTACCGGCAGTGCGTCGTTGAGTTCAATCGAGTCAGGTTCTCTGCCCAAGGCAAGCCGATAGACGAGACGAATCTGTTGACTCAAGTCTTCGTGATTTTCTTCGCCAACATCAGTGAGAACCTTCGCGGCAAACGCATCTGCTTCTTCAAGCGTAAACTGGCTATTGAACAAATTCAACGCTTGAATCGGTGTGGTCGATTGACGTCGGCGTGCGGTGCTTTGCCCAGCATCGGGGCAATCAAACGCTCCGAAAACAATTTCACGTTCCATGCGGATTTTATGGGCATAGATCATTCGCCGCAGACCTTTTTCATCAAACGTAGTGACCGGCGGAAAACCGCTAAGCCCTCCACGTGATTTGAATAAGTCGAAGCCTGGCCCGCCGGTCTTAAGATTCAATCTACCGCTGACTGCAATCATACTGTCACGAATCGCCTCGGCTTCGAGTCTTCTAGAGGGGAATCGCCAAAGCAGGCGGACATCCGAATCGACTTCTTGAGCCTTGGGAGCAATCTGGCTCGATTGACGATAAGTGGCCGAAAGCACAATCAATCGATGCAATTTTTTTACCGACCAGCCGGAATCAACAAACCGATTGGCCAGCCAGTCGAGTAATTCGGGATGCGATGGTTTCGCCCCGCTGCGGCCAAAATCGCTGCTGGTATCAACTAGGCCGCGTCCGAAATGGCCCTGCCAGATGCGGTTGACCATCACGCGGGCCGTTAGCGGATTTTCAGGGTCCGCAATCCACGAAGCGAGTGCTTGGCGGCGTTGTTGTTCGGTCGGCTCTTTGGGAAGCTGCAATTTGCCGAGTGATTGAATCACCGCTGGTGCCAATTCTTCAAGCGGCTGCTCAGGATCGCCACGATAAAGCAAGTGCGTTGGTTCAGGCTCAGTAAATATGCCTGCGTAGACCATCGGTTTTTTCTTAGCGGCTGTAATTTGTTTTTTCACAATAGAAATCTTGGCAAACAAATCTTGAGCCTCGTGGGCTTCTGCTTCATTGAGACCTGCGGTGGAAAAAGTGGCGGGCTGTTTCTTATCTTTATTCCACGGAAGCCGGTCA